>NZ_NSKF01000001.1:0-304599 GCF_002287015.1 Kocuria sp. WN036 | reverse complement strand
ACCTCGAACCTGCCCTTCTCGAGATGGGGCGAGGTCTTCGGGGACACCACGATCGCCGCGGCCATGATCGACCGCATCGTCCACCACGCCGAGATCATCACCACCAAGGGCACCAGCTACCGCATCCGGCACACCAGCATCGAGACCCTGCCTTCCGTCACCGAGACCGGACCGGCAAACTAGAACAACCCCGCGAGGTGCTCACTATTCGCACGGACAAACAGCTCAAACTTCGAGCGGAACCGACACACGGTCTCCTCGCCACTTCCGGTCGAGGTGATGACGGCGTTGGAGAGTGCACGGATCCCCGCCTCCGGGCCATGATTGCCGACAGTCGCCCCGGGTGCACGTCAGGGGTGGTCACCGGGTGCGGCCAGAGGTGTGGCCGACAGATAAGGGGGTCTTCCATGTCGATGGGCGCCTCGTCCGGTTTCATCCTGCTGTGGGTGCGGGTGGGTCTGTGGATGGTCCTGACGCTGCTGAGCGGATGCACCGACACCGAAGTCCTCGGCCCCGGAGTCCGGGACTCCGGCCGGGCCGATTCCAGCCAGGGCCCGCCCGTGCCTGCTCATGAGCGGGGCAGAGAGTCCACCGGCGGGGACCGATGACAGGCCCCCGGGCGGGGGACGGCATGGTCCCGGCTCACCAGGGCAATCCCCAGGCATGCTCCCCGCCGCCACATTAATCAGGGTGCTTACTAGTAGGCTGTTGCGAGGCGGCCCCGGCGAGTGAGGCCACGCAGACGCCATGGTCTAGGGGAATCGTCGTGGTGTGCCCGCGCCGGTGTTGCCGCTGGCCGGGGCGGGGGTGAGAAGCGGGCGGGGCCCTGGTGCTGTGCCCTCTCCTGAGGGCAGGTGAGGTGGTCTTGTGCTGATCCCGGCGTCGTTGTGCAGTGTTGAGTGGGCCGTGTGGCCCGGGAGGAGATCGATCCATGACTGAGACGACGGAGCCGGGGCGAGAGAACCTGCGGGAGTTCATCGACAAGCTCATTGGTCAGGGCTACACCGTGCCGCACGGCAACGAAGAGGACCCGGAGCTCATCGACCCAGGGGGCTCGGCGGTGGAGACCTGGCGGGAGGACTACCCGCACGAGGAGCTGATGAGCCGCCAGGAGTACGAGCTGGAGAAGTACCAGCTGCAGATCGAGCTGCTGAAGTTCCAGTACTGGGCCCAGGACCACGATCTCAAGCACGTCATCGTGTTCGAGGGCCGGGACGCCGCCGGCAAGGGCGGGACGATCAAACGCTTCACCGAGCACCTGAACCCCCGGGCGGCCCGGGTGGTGGCCCTGACGAAGCCCTCGGACCGGGAGGCCGGGCAGTGGTACTTCCAGCGCTACATCGGCCACCTGCCCACGGCGGGGGAGATCGTGATGTTCGACCGCTCCTGGTACAACCGGGCCAATGTGGAACGCGTGATGGGTTTCTGCACCGAGGCGGAGTACGAGCAGTTCATGGCCCAGGCCCCGGTGTTCGAGAAGATGCTCGTGGACTCCGGCATCCACCTGACCAAGTTCTGGTTCTCCGTGACCCAGCACGAGCAGCGCACCCGGTTCGCGATCCGCCAGATCGACCCCGTGCGCCGGTGGAAGCTCTCGCCCATGGATCTGGCGTCCCTGGACCGGTGGGAGGACTACACGCAAGCCAAGGAGGAGATGTTCCTGCGCACCGACACCGACCACGCCCCCTGGATCACGGTGAAGTCCAACGACAAGAAGCGCGCGAGGCTCAACGCGATGCGGGTATTCTTGACCCAGTTCGACTACGAGGACAAGGACGTCTCGGTGGTCTATCCCCCGGATGCGTCGCTGATCCGGCGCGGTCGGGATGCCGTGGGCGACTGAGCCGACCGGCGGCCGCCGGTGTCGAGCGAGGTGGTCCTAGCGCAGATCGGGCACCGATCCCAGCAGGGAGCTAAGCTGGCTTAGTAGTGGTGGTGGGTTGCCCGGCATGCGCGGTGGCGCACTGCCGCGGCCCAGGTGAGGTGGGGCGGTGCGGCCGATGATGGTGCCCCCGCCTGTGGAATGGGGGGGGATGTTCTGATGCGGATACCGCGGATACTGGCCCTGGTGCTGGCCGGTGGGAAGGGCTCCCGGTTGGGTGCTCTGACCGAGAAGAGAGTCAAGCCGGCCCTGCCGGTGGCGGGCACCTATCGGCTCATCGACCTGGCCCTGTCGAATCTGGCGCACTCTCACATCTCCGATGTGTGGGTGGTGCAGCAGTACCTGCCGCACAGTCTCAATGTGCACCTGGCCAATGGGCGGCCCTGGGATCTGGATCGCTCCCACGGCGGGCTGCAGGTGCTGCCCCCCTACGAGGGTGCGGCCGGGGAGGGCTTCGCCGAGGGCAACGCGGACTCGATCTACCGGCAGAAGGAGCTGATCCGCGAGTTCGCCCCGGATCTGGTGCTGGTGCTCAGTGCTGATCACCTCTACACGATCAATTTCCTCGATGTCGTGGACACTCACCTGGAGAAGGGCGCGGACCTGACCATGGTCACCACCGAGGTCGCCGAGGACCCCTCCCGCTACGGTGTGGTGCAGGTCGACGACGACGGGTGGGTGACCGGTTTCGACTACAAGCCCGAGGAGCCGCAGGGCCGGCTGGTGGCCGGGGAGATGTTCCTCTACGACGCCCAGAAACTGCTGGAAGCCCTCGAGGAGCTGCACGCCCAGCACGGGCAGCTGGAGGACTACGGCCACGACCTTGTGCCCTGGTTCGTCGCCCACCGTGCCGTGGCCGAACACCGCCTACACGGGTATTGGATGGACCTTGGCACTCTGCAGTCCTACTGGACCGCGCACATGCAGCTGCTCGACGGTGACGGGGTGATCCTGGATGATCCGGGGTGGCCGATCCTCTCGGCCCAGCCGCAGCGGGTGCCTGCCCGGATCGCCGGCAGCGCGCAGCTGCACACCTCGATGGTCGCCGCCGGCGCGGTCGTGGGCGGGGTGGTGGAGCACTCGGTGCTCGGCCCCGGTGTCGTCGTCGAAGAGGGCGCGACGGTGCGTAACTGCGTGCTGTTGGACGGGGTGCGGGTGGGCCCCGGGGTGAGTCTGCTCAACGTCGTGGCCGATGTGGGTGCGGAGATCTCCGGCGGCAGCCGCCGCGGCTCACCGGCGGGGGTGACGCTGATCGGCGAGGACGGGACGGTGGCCACCACCGAGGACTTCGACCGCTCCGCCGTGCTGCCCGACGGGGTCTGAGACCCCGCCGTGCCCCACCGTTCCCTCTGCTCACGGCAACGCCCGCGGGCCTATGTGCCCGCCCCGGTGCCACCGAGGGAGGCTTCGGAGCGGGCCCTGGAATGGGCCTGTGTTCCTCGTGGTCCTGTCGGCTGGTCCTCGGTCGGGTTGCTGGTGCCGGATCTGGTGACACTGGATCGGGCGCGTCATCTGCGCCAGGCCCAGAGCAAGGGGGCGATCATCGGATCCGCCCAGGAGCCCGGTGACCTGGCGCAGTGGGCGGGGCCGCTGGTCGTGTATTGGCCCACCCTGGCCACCCTGGCCGTGGCCGAGACCCTGGCCGCGACCCGCACCGTCGTGGTGGCGTTGAACAACGACACCTTGCGCCCCTGGGTGGATGCCTTCGACCCCGAGTGTCTGGCCGGGGCTCCGGTGGCCCCCACCCCGGTGGTGCTGCCGGTGCCGCTGGTGCGCCGGGCGATGGTCTACTACACCCACCGCTTCCAGCGGGAGCCGGCCGTACCGGAGCCGGTGTGGCGCATGCTGCTGCACCGCCTGGAGCACCTCTACCACCACGGTGAGCACTTCACCGCCGAGTCCCTGCTCGCCCTGGTCTGGCAGCTGCACTGGCCCCCCGACACCGCCTGGGAGCTCCACCAGTGGGCCACCCGGTCCCTGCCCCAGGCCGATCTGCCCCACCCCGCACCCTGAGCTCAGAACACCGACCTGGCCCACCGCCCCGTCCGGGGCCACCGCTCCAGGGGCCGCCGACAGGCGGGGCCCCGGCCGCCGCAGGCCCCGCGGCGCGGCCCGGGCGGTAAACTGAGACGACTGCGGGCCCGGCCGCCACCCCCCTCGGACTCCCGCCACGGACGAGCACCGGACTGGTGCACCGGCCACCGACAGCACCCCAGGTGAAGCCGGCAAGCCCGAGCGCACCCCCCTGGTGCGGTGGGTGGGACGGGGCCGCAGCACCATGAACCAGCGTTTGTCCCCCCAGACCTGGACAGCAGCCGACGGCACAACCGTGCACCCTCCCCAGGGGCGCATCCCAGCAGGGGGCCTGTGCGGGCAGAGTGCACGGTGACCCGCCCAGAATACCGGCACCAGCCCGTTAGCCAGTATGCTTACTAATGCGTTCGGGTGTATCGGGCGCGGTACTGGGTGGAGGAGCGCGATGTCGGTGGGGCCCTGGGAATCTTTTGCCAATCCGCGGGCCTACACGGCCGCCCCGATGGCCCCCGGTGTCGCGGTGTTCCACGCGGCGGCCTGGATCTTCAGCCACAGCGAGGACCTGAGCTGGTCATCGCTGGGAATCGTGGTCCCGGACCGGTCCCTGGTGCCCGAGCTCGAGCAGCTGCGCCGGCTCAAGAGCCGTGGGGTGCGGATGGGCACCATCACCCAGGCCGAGGACGCCCACCACTTCGACCGGGTGCTGATCGCCTACCGCCCCGATGCGGCCACCCTGGCGAGGGCCGAGGCCATGGCCCAGGCCCGGGTGGTCGTGGCCATCGGCGAGAACTCCGAGCACTTGCGCGAGTGGGTGAACACGCACCGACCGGTGCATCTGGGCGGGGCGGACCTGCTGGCCGCTCCACTGCTCCCGGCGCCGGGCCCGACCGTGGCCATGGTCGGATGAGTCGCCGCATCAAGGTGGAGGACAGCAAGGAGGAGTGGTCATGACGATGCTGCTCGGAGTGGCCGGGATGCTGCTGGGCGCCGTGCTGCTGGCAGTGGTGGTTCGCCACGACGCCCGTACCGGGGACAGCCCGACCGGGGCGGCAGCCACACTGGCGGTACTGGTGGCCGCGGTGGCGGTGATCGTGCTGTTCAGCACCGGGATCGCCCTGGTGGGGATCACCGGACTGCTGTCCGTGGCGGCGGATTCCTAGATCTGGTCCCGTGAAACAGCGGTCCTCTCCAGGTTGTCACCGGTGGCGTGAGGACCGCTGACGTCCTGCACAGGTCATCGCGTTCACCGCAGGGGGCGCTGTGGGTGTGGCCGACGTGCACGGCGGTGGTCGGCGATCCACGGCGTCAGCACGCCGGTGGTGAGGAAACCGCCGAGCAAAACCCAGTCACGGAGTTCCATGCCGGTCCTCGAAGTGCTGGCGGGAGCGGGAGGCCGATTGCGGGGTCCCCATCGGCGGGCACACCGGTGACACTGCGCGGCGTGGTCGAGCGGTGTTGCTCTCGACTCACGCAAGCCCGCGGTGTGGCTGCTCGGTAGGCCGGGTGGCCGGGCTGCTATGGGCTCGGGCTGCTCGACGCGGTCATCAGCTCGTGATGGCGAGGAGCGCTTCGTTGCGTTCTCAGTGGGAGAGTTTGAGTCCGAGGACCCCGCCGATGATCATCAGCAGGAACACGATTTTGAGCATCGCGACCGGTTCTTCGCCGGTGGCCATCGCGTAGACGACGGTGAGCACGGCACCGATGCCCACCCACACCGCGTAGGCGGTGCCCACGGGCAGGTCCCGCATGGCGTAGGCCAGCCCGGCCATGCTCGCGACCAGCGCCGAGGCGAAGACCAGGGTCGGTCCGAGCCGGCTGAAGCCTTCGGACTTGCCCAGCGCGGTGGCCCACACCGCTTCGAGGATCCCGGAGAGCACCAGAACGAACCATGACACGACAGCCTCCTGCGGGCCGTCTTGTCGCACACCGGGTACAGCACCCCTCGTCCGGGAACCCGGTGTTTCGGGCTCATTTCCAAAATCTCACACCGGGTGGTGAGGGGCAATGTCAGACGTGTCACCACCCCCCGAGCATCGGTTCATGATCGGGGGTGCCGGTGAGCATGGCGCCCTGAGTTTCGCAGGACACCTCTCAGTTGCTGATCAGGGGACTGGTCCACAACAGGCTGGTTTCCAGGACCTGGGCGGCGAGGAACCGGGCGGCATCCTGCTGGGTGAGAGAGGCCCGCCGGTGAGGGCCCGGGCGCAGGTGCACGTGGCGCACACCGCGGGCGGGCCCAGCACTCAGGACCGGGGTGCGAACGATGGTCCAGCTCAGCCCGGATCCGGTGATCATCTGGAACCGGTCGCGGGTATGGGCGATACCGCCCGGGCGCAGCGTCTGGCGCAGCTGCTGGCGGACGTGGGCGGTCTTGGTGCTGTCACCGGGGACGGGATAGAGGTGGTGCGGGGCCAGACCGACGTAGCGGTGCACCCGGTGGGCCGTCATGGCTGCCACCAGATGCCGGGTGGCAGTCCGGGCGCGGGCGGCCGCGGCCTGTTTGCGGGACACGCTGAGCACGTCCACGACGGCCTCGGTGGTGGCCACGGTGGAGGCCAGCCACGTGGTGTCGGTGATGTCCCCGTAGGCGAGATCCACCGGGTACGGCTGCTGAGCGTCCTGAACCGGCTCACCGTCGAGGACGGCGGTGGGGTGGTGTCCGCGGAACACGAGGTCTTCGACGACCTCTTGTCCCAGGGGTGTTCCAGCACCGAGCACAACGACGCGCACAATGTCCTTTCAGAAGCCCCGGCACCACTCCCGGGGCAGGAGCCGAGATGGGTGAGGACGGGGGTGGGTGGGTGGGCCCTCCTGGGACGGGGGTTCTACGGCCCACCGGCCCCCGTATCGCCGGGTCCTCGGTACTACCGCCGGCCCCGGGTGGGCCGGTGGTGGTTCAGCCCAGCACGCGGGAGGTGAACTCGATCTGCAGCTCGTGCAGCCGGTCGCAGGTGATCGGGTGCCCGCCCTCGGGGTCGGTGAGGTACTCCAGCTCCAGTTGCCGGCAGATCCGGCTGTGCAGGATCTGCAGCTGCTCCAGGGGCAGCCCCAGCAGCTCCTCCGGGAAGGCGTCGTCGGGACCCAACCGCATCAGCCGCTCCAGGGCCGGTGAGGCGGTCACGGTGGCGCCGGGGGCGGGGGCGGCCTCCGCTGCGCCGCTCACCGGGTCACCGCCGACTGCTGGGCGGAACCGGCCCGGGAACCAGGTCCCGGAACACGGTGCAGGGGGTGTCGGGGGCAAAGTGCGGGGGAGCTCGATGCAGACGGGGCGGGGAAGCTCGAAGGCATGGAAACGATCTTTCACTGGGCACGATCAAGGGATCGGTCAGCTACTCGACCAGGGGAGAGCTTATCCACCGTCGGCCCCGGTGCGCAACGCCTTGTGCAGCCATCAGTCGCCCCGGGGGTCAGTGGGGCGACTGGGGGGTCTCAGGCGGTGCCGCGGGCCGCCCAGGGTGCTTCGGAGGTGTTGAAGTGGGTGGTGGGGGCCTGTCCGGTGGTGGAGGTGACGAGTTCGACGGCGAGGTCACGCACCTTGAGATTACGCCGGGCCGCAGCGGCGGCCAGCAGATCGAAGGCTTCCTGCTGGGTGCAGTGCTGCTGGCCGATGAGGATGCCCACGGCCACGTCGATGGCGGTCCGGGAGGACATCGCCGCGGCCAGGTCCGTTTCGGTGTCCTGGTGCTTCGCCAGGCGCAGGGCCAGGCGAAGAGCGGTGGAGGCGGCCACGACCTCCTGGGTGATCGCCGCGATCGCGTCCTCGTCGAAGGCGTCACGGGTGCCGGCGTAGACGTTCAGCGCGGCCTTGTCGGGGCCAGGCAGATCGAAGGGGGCCGCCACCGCGGCATGGACCCCCTGGGCGGCGGCGGCCTGCCCGTACTCCGGCCACGGCCCCTGGGCCAGGTCCGGGGCGTGGACGATCAGCTGCTGGCGGGCGGCGGTCAGGCACGGCCCGTCCCCGTAGTCGTACTGGATCTCGTCCAGCACCAAGGCCCGGGCGTTGGAGCTGGCGACCGTGCCCACCCGCCCGTCGCGCAACAGCGTCACCGCGCACCACACCGAGGTGTGCTCACCGGTGAGGTGCGCGGCCATCACCTGGGTGAACTCCTCCAGGAACTCCCGCAGATCCTGGCTCTCGGCCAGGACCTCGTGCAGGCGCAACCGGGTGGAGACCGACGGGAACGACGGGATCGGACGATGGGCCACTGAGGAGGAGTCGTCGGTCACGGGATACACCTTTCGGCAGGGGCCGGCGCGGGCGCCGGGAATGCAGGACGGAGGAAGATCAGGGTAGAGCAGGCGGAGCCTGCCCCACTCGAAGACCGCGAGTGGGAGTAGGCCCTCGGAGGGGTCAGCCCCGGTGCGGCGGCGGTGCTGGGTGGGCCCGGATGTCGGTCTCGGTCAGATCGAGCATGATCCGCATGCCGGTCCCCAGCTCCTGGATCCACACCACCCCGATCTGCGGGGCGATCTCCTCGAGCACCCCGCGGTGCCGGAGCATGCCACCCATCCACGCCTCGATCACTTCCCCTGCCCGGACCTGGGCCGGCCAGAGCGCAGCATCGTCCTTCGCGCCCGATTGCGGTGCTGGTGCTCGCCGGCCGGCCGGCTGGCTGAGCGCCACCGGGTGAACACGATCGGGGAGCGGCGCGGATGCAGGGGGGACCGGGGTGGGCATATCGGCGGGATCCTTTGGCCAGAGCAGACAGAGCAGGACAACATCGCCCACCGGGATGATCAGCAGCTTGACGGCGGGACCCCACCGTGGAGCCGTTGCCCCGGCCACCTGTCCTGGTCGCCGAGCAGTGGTCGGCCGGTGTGGAGAGGGACGCCCCCGCACCGTCATGGGACGCAGTACGGAGGCGGCAGTCATACCGGTGAGCGGCGGCATGATCCCCCGGGGGGACCCAGCCACCGCATGTAGCCCGCCCACCCCGTATACCCATCGCGGGGATGGGCGGTCGTCCGATTCTACCAATAGCAAGCATGCTTGTCACCGTGACCGAGGACCGGCTCACTGCGGAAGAGTGTTCGTCTGCTGCCGGCTCAGTCGGGAACGTGTCGGGGGCAGGTCCATTTGGTGGCGGTGGTCAGCCGGTCTTGGTGACGGTGGCCTCGGTGAGGATGGGTTCGTCCTCACGGTCGATGTAATGGGTGGCGGTCTCCTCGTCGGTGACCGCCAATAGGGCCTCGAGGTCGTCGATGGTGAAAACGTCTCGGCTTTCTACGGTGCCGGTGACTTCGTCCTTCTCCCCGACGGTGAGGTCTTCGGGGAATTGCTGGGCCATGACGATGGTGTCTTCCGCGCCGATGGCGATGACTCCGGGCACGAGCACCTCCTGTACCTCATTGGTCAAGGTCATGGTCTCGCCCACCAGTTCCTCGGCGGGCACCTCGGACTGGTCCAACTGGGTCAGCCGGGTCTCATCGGTGCAACCGGTGGTGGTCGCGCTGGGCCTGGTCTACTACGCGGCCGTGCCCGGTACGCGGGCCCGGCGGGCAGCGGGGTGAACCGTGTCCGGCACGACGACGGGGCCCCCGTCACCACAGCGGTGACGGGGGCCCCGGAGTCGATCGGGTGCGATCAGATGCGGTCGCGGCGATCCTTGTCGGTCAGGCCGGTGCCGCGCTCGGCATCGGTCTCGACCTCGACCTGCTCCTTGCGGACCTCGGCGTCGACGCGCTCGGTGTCGCGGACGGTCTCCTTCTCGAGCTCGATCTTCTCGACGCCCACGGTCTCCTTGGCCACCACGGCACGCTCCTCGTGGAGGGCGACCTCCACGGTGTCCTCACCGATGGTGCCGCCGGTGACCTCGGTGCCGTCGAGGGGAATGCGCTCGACCCGGACCTCCTCGCGCTGAACGGGGACGTCAACAGTCTCGTGCTCGGTCACGACGTACTTGCGCAGACGGGCGCGGCCGGTCTCCTGACGCTCCTTGCCCACGCGCAGGCGCTCCTCGTGACGAATGACCTCGTTATCGTCGAGATCAGCGCGAGCGGCGGTGTCGTGACGGTCCGCGGTGTCATCGGCGTACCGGTCATTGCGGGTGTACCCGGCGGTTCCGGCCGCCGGAGCGGCGCTACGATCGGTTTCCGTGGCGTGTCGGTCCTCGCGGCCACCGGTGACGGAGTAGTTCATCTTGTAGTAGCGGTAGATCTCCTCCTCCTCGGCCGGGGAGAGGTGCTGGTCCGCGTCCACGTTCGGGGCGTCCTTGACGACGTCCTTGGTGTAGGGAAGGACCAGGCGGTCGCCGTCCTGTCGGGCGCCGTCGGCGGGGACGAAGCTCTCCTTGGTGCCGAACAGACCGGTGTTGACGGTCACGAAGGTGACCTCTTCGGTGGTGTCGTCCAGGAAGACCTGCTCGACCTTGCCGATCTTGTCGCCGTCCGACCCGTAGGCGGTGGCGGAGAGAAGGGCATTGACGTCGTAGGTGGCCATGAAATCTCCTTTGGGTAATTCGCGTGGCACGAACTCACGGGCGGAAGCCCGGCGCAGACGGTGCCCGCCGGTGGGCGGAGTGGTGCGTTCGGCTGCTGCCTCTCACCTTACTGATAATCAGCCTGCTGATCAACGGTCCCACTAAGAGTTGAGGCTCTGTGCGGCCCAGGATGACCCATGCGGTCCCTCGCCGCCGCGGCCGAGACAGGGCGGTGCCGTTGAGGTCGTCTCACAAGGTCGATACCCACGGGGAACGCCTCCGCACCGTCATGGCTGGCGGTACGGAGGCGACAACCTCACCGCGGAGCAACGGCAGGCTCCCGGGGTGCCGGCACCGTCGTACCCGACCGTGCGATCACCCCGTACGCCGACCACTACGGCCAGCGTAAGTATGAAGCTTACTGATAGAAAGCATGCTTGTCACTATGTTGGCGGTTCCGTGCCCGGGATACCTTCAGGCGGGCTGCGTCCTGTATCCGGGATGCGATCACTGCCTCAGGGTCGTCCGGACAACTCCTGATCAGACCAGCGACGGCACGGACGCAGGCGAGCTCTCACTCGTTGCTTTACATATGGCCGGCTACCGGACGTTTCCCAGGGCCGCGACCCTGCGCTAAGGGTTCCTGCCAGGGCACCAGGTCTTCACCTTGGCATGAGCATTATATTTCTCATACGCTGAGGTGTGTGTGGCACACCTTCTTTCGTACCGGCGGAAACAGGCTCCGCGTCAGTCGCCCCGAACTGATCCTGATCGGCATCACCATGATCTGGGGGGCGACCTTCCTGATCATCCATGTGGCAATGGCCCACACCGGCCCGTTGTTCTTCGTTGGGGTCCGCTTCGTGGTGGCCGGGTTGATCGGGGCGGTGGTGTTCTGGCGCGTGCTGCGGGGCATCACCTGGCAGGAGATCGGCGCCGGTGCGGTGATCGGGACGTCGATCTTCTTCGGTTACGGCCTGCAGACGGTGGGGCTGCAGACGATCACGGCCAGCCAGTCGGCGTTCATCACTGCCTTGTACGTGCCGATGGTGCCTCTGCTGCAGTGGGTGTTGCTGCGCAAGGCCCCGGCGGTGATGACCCTGGTCGGGGTGGCGTTCGCCTTCGCGGGGTTGGTGTTGCTGGCTGGTCCGGACGCCGGGTTGGGTGGGCTGAGCCCCGGGGAGACGCTCACGTTGTTCAGTGCGGTGGCCTGCGCGGTGGAGATCGTGCTCATCAGTCGTTTCGCCGGCACGGTGGATGCCCGCCGGGTCACCGTGGTGCAGGTGCTGATGGCCGGGTTGCTGTCCTTCGCGATGATGCCCGTGACCGGCGAACGGGTTCCGGGGTTCTCCTGGGTGTGGCTGGTGGCCGGGGTCGGGCTCGGGGCGGCGAGCATCCTGATTCAGTGGGCGATGAACTGGGCGCAGCGCTCTGTGTCGGCCACCCGGGCCACCGTCATCTACGCCGGGGAACCGGTGTGGGGCGGGATTATCGGGCGTATCGCCGGGGATCGCCTGCCGGGCCTGGCGATCCTGGGGGCCGTGCTGATCGTCGTCGGTGTCCTGGTCAGCGAGCTGCGCCCCAAGGATCTGACGCTCCGACCGCGTCCCGCCCCTGAGTCCGATCAGGGCGCGGACCGGGAAGGCCTTGAGGTCAGGTGACGGACGTCGACGCTCGAGCAGCCCAAAGGTCCACTCGCTCGGTGCAGGCCGACTCAGTAGGAGGCGACGGGACCAGGGCCGCCGGCAACGGCCCGGCCTGGCCGAGCCGCCAGCGGAAGCGCCCCAGAGCGCAGCGTGCCGATGAAAGCGCGCAGTACCATCAGGGCGCACCAGGTGAGAACGCCGCATTGCCGGTGCCCACCATGTTGCTCACCGGAGGAGGAACGGATGGCCACCCGTGAGAAAGGTGAAGCCACCGCGGAGTTCGTCGCCACGGTCGGCCGACAGATCCGCCAGCAGCGCCAGCACCGGGGGTGGAGCGTCCAGGAGCTCTCCGACCGCGCCAGGGTGAGCCGGCGGATGCTGACCCAGATCGAGCTGGGCCAGGCGAATCCCAGCCTGGTGACCGTCGACCACATCGCCCACGCCCTGGGCACCGACTTCGTTTCCCTCGCCATGCCCCCCACCACCCCCGCGGAAGAAGCCAGCGGGGGGCGACTCGGGGCAGCGGTGCGCGTGTGGAGCTCGGACCGTGGCAGCGAGGCCGTGCTGCTCCTCGCCACCGAGAGCGTTCCCCGCACCGAACTATGGTCCTGGCGACTGGCCCCGGGGGACACCTACCACGCCCAGCCGGACACGGCCGGGACCGAAGAACTGCACCAGGTCCACGCCGGGGAACTCATCATCATCACCAGCGGGTCCGCCCTGGTCCTGCGCGCCGGAGAGGCCGGCCGCATCCGCAGCGACCAGCGCTACACCTACCGCAACGACAGCGACACCTGGACCGAATTCACCCGCGTCGTCACCGGAGCCTAGGCGCACCCCACCACGGACCCGGTGCCACAGGCTGCCCCCGCCGGGCGCCATTGGCTGGTGGGTTCCGAGAGAGCCGAAATATCCTGGGCCGGTCATCCAGGTCGACCCCACCGGGCAGGAGCTACGGCTACAGCCCCTCCGATGCTTTCCGCGGACGGTTCAATCGTTGGGGCAGCCTTAGGCCTTCCCGTCGGGGCGGTACAGCAAATGGGCGCCCGGTGCTTTACATATGGCGGGCTACCGGCCGGGCTCAGGAGGCGGTGGCGCGGGAGGAGCTGTCCTCCGCATCAGTGCTCACCCGGACGCCGTCGGCGCGTAGCATCGGCCGGTGACAGAGATCTGACAGCAGAAGTGTGGAGGTGGGCCGCCGTTGGACGTGCTCATGGCAGCCCTGCCCATGGTGCTGACCCTGGGCCTGCTGCTCGTGCCGGCGCCGCCGTGGGTGGCCCCCGCGGCCGGACTGGTCTCGGCCGTGGTGGTCGGCCTGGCCTGGTTCGGCACCCCTGTGGCGGAGGTGTCCTCGGCCTTCGGCGAGGGCTTCTGTATCCTGGTCGAGGTGCTGGCGATCATTGCCGGCGGAATCCTGCTCTCTCGCGTCATGGACCGGACCGGCGCTCAGAAGAAGCTGGCCCGGTGGCTCTCGGACGGCGGCGGCCCCACGGTGCTCTCGGCGCTGCTCATGGTGCACGGGGTGGTGCCGTTCATGGAGACCGTCACCGGGTTCGGCGTCTCCGTGATCATCGGGCTGCCGCTGCTGCTGTCCCTGGGGTTCACGCCGTTGCGAGCGGCCTCGCTCTCGCTGGTGGCGCTCATGGTGGGCCCGTGGGGCTCCATGGGCCCCGGCACGCTCCTGGGCTCCCAGATCGCCGGCGTCACCCTGCAGGACCTCGGGGTGGCCTCCGGCGTCCTGAACGTCATCGCCTTCCTGGGATCCGGTGCCGTGGCCGCGGTCATCGCCGGCCGGGGACTGCCCACCTCCGACGGCCGGCCCCGACCCGCTGACTACGGCGCCTGGATCGGCATGGGACTGGTCTCGGGCGTGGTGCTGTCCGTCCTGGTCCTCGCCGCCAATCTGGCGTTCGGCACGGCCGTGGCCGGTGCGGTGGCCACCCTGGTGATGTCCGCCGGCTGGGCCGGCGTGATCAGCCGCGGGCGGATGGGGCCCGTCCCGGGCCGCGCTCTGGTGCCGTACCTGGTGCTGCTGGGGGGCACCATCATCGGGCAGCTCCTCGAGGGCCTGCTGCCGCCCGGCGGGTTCGGCGCGGTGCTGGGCTCGCCGGCCCTGTGGTCCATCACCGGCGCCCTGGTCGGCGTCGTCGTGCTCTCCATGGACAGGGAACACCGGCGGCGACTGCCGCGGGAGATCCGCCGGATGTGGCTCCAGGTGGCGGCGCCGACCGGCCTGTACCTGGTGCTGGGCAGCGCGGTCTCCGGGGGCGGGCTGGCCGAGGCGCTGGCCGCGGCGCTGACCGGGCTGGGGCAGGCCTACCTGTTCCTGGTGCCCATGGTCGGTGGCCTGGTGGGATACATCACGGCCTCGGGCACGGGCGCCAACGCCATGTTCGGCGGCACCCAGGACGCAGCCGCGCGTGCCCTCGGCATGGACCCGCTGTGGATGATGGCCTCCCAGAACGTGGCGGCCGGACTGGCCTGCCTGGCCAGCCCGGCGCGCATCGAGCTCGCCTACCGGATCGCCGGCCCACTTCAACGGGCGGACACCCCCGGGCCCGTCCTCACTCGCGGGGCCCTGGTGGCGAGGACCCTGCCCTTCGTGCTGGTGTGCTTGGTGCTGTGGGGCATCGGGAACATGCTCTGGATGCCGGCGGCAGGCTGACTCCCGCTCCGAAGTCCACGCTGTCGACCGCGGGCCGGTGGGGCGCTGCCCCGGACGAGCACGGGCGGCTCGTGCGCGCCATCGCCCGTGAGCACACGGAGACCGCCTCTCGTGCCGCGTCGTCGAGCCGTCCGTCCTGCGGTCGGCATCGGCCGGGCGCGTCGTCGGGTACCGTCCGGGGTCTTGGCATCGATGAGTCCGGGGCGCATCCTGAAACCAGGCCAGCGGCGGAGCGGGGGAGGGGCGATTCCGGTGACGCGTCCACGGCATCGCAGGATCTCGCATCCTCGTGACCTGTGGGCGGACCCGCTGGGGCGGGCGACCATCCGGGCCCTGCAGGGGCTGGTGCTGCTGAGCGCGACGGCGGTGGTGGTCTACGGGCTGATCCAGCTCAAGCTGGTGGTGATCCCGCTGCTGATCGCCCTGGTCCTGGCCGCTGCGCTGAACCCCCTGGTCGCCTCTCTGCGCCGGCACCGTGTGCCCGGGGCGCTGGCGACCTGGATCGTGTTCGTCGCCGCGATCGTGGTCCTGGGCGGGGTGGTCACCGGCATGGTCTTCGCGGTGCGCAGCGAGTGGGCGGAGCTGGTGGCCTCCGCGGTGGGCGGGCTGGACCGGTTGCGCCAGTTCGTGGTGGCCGGGCCGATCCCGGTCGGCCAGCAGGGCCTGGACGAGGCTCTGACCGCCGTCGTGGACTTCACGGCCAGCCCCAGCTTCGGTGCCGGGGCGCTGCTGGGGATCTCCGCGGCCACCCAGGTGGTCACCGGCGCGGTGCTGGTGGCCGTGATCCTCTACTTCTTCCTCCAGGACGGGGCCCGCATCTGGGCGTTCGTCCTGAGCCGTTTCCACGGTGAGACCCTGGAGAAGCTGCTGACCTCGGGCACCACGACCCTGCACGTGCTGGGCGGCTATGTGCGCGGCACCGCCGTGGTGGCGCTGCTGGAAGCGGTGGTCATCGGGGTCACGCTGCTGGTGCTGCGCGTGCCCCTGGCCCTGCCCCTGTCGGTGCTGATCTTCCTGGGCGGCTTCATCCCCATCGTGGGAGCCGCCCTGATCGGCGGCGTGGCAGTCCTGGTGGCCCTGGTGGCCAACGGCCCGGTCGTGGCGCTGGTGGTGGTGGCGGTGGTGGTGGCCATCAACCAGCTCGACGGGAGGGTGCTCCAGCCGATGGTGCTGGGCCGGGCCCTGAGCCTGCACCCGCTGGTGGTGCTGCTCGCCCTGGCCGCCGGCGGGATCCTCTCCGGCGTCGTCGGGGCCGTGCTGGCCGTCCCGCTGACCGCGGTGGGATGGGCTCTGATCCAGATCTGGTTCCCGAACCCCCGAAACCCCGATGTCCTGTCCCGGCCGGCTGCGCGTCCCGGCGTCCGGCTGAAGCCACCGGCCCCGGACGCGCCCGTCGACGGGTGACGGCCTCGGGGCGCCGCAGGACCGGCAGCGTCACCGGAGGACGGGGGCGGATGGACGCCGCCGACGTGTTCCCTTGCGGACCGATCCACCGCCGGGCGGCGCCTTTCTGCGGTCAGGGCGGCAGCCAACTGGGTTCATGACGGCGTCCTGCCGGTATGAGTCGGTGATCCGGGCGGGGGCCGGGCGGATGCACATCCGGATGTTCTACGGTGGCGAGACCTCCTCGGGGAGGTCAGCTCGACACCGCCTCCCATCACCGAGGACCCGCAGCGGGAGAATCCTCATCACCGCGGCGACGGTGAGCCCGAACGCAGCATCACCCCCGGGCTGCCACCAGCCGCGGTGTGAACGCGGAGGCACCGACCCTGGGGTGCTCTCCCGGTACGCCCTTCACCAGGGACTCCCTGAGTCCTGCCGTTCCTGATGAGGTGGTGCAGTCGCCGATCCGTCGGGTCCTTCCCGCACGCTCGGGCGACTGCGCGGACGGGTCTCCCACCACGTCCGCCCGATCCGTTCCGCTGCCCCACCGCATCAGGAGTTCCCCTTGCTGACCGTCAACGCCTACGCCGCCCCCTCCGCCGACGCACCGCTGGAGCCGACCACGATCACCCGCCGCGAGGTGGGCCCGAACGACGTGCTGATCGAGATCGCCTACGCCGGGATCTGCCACTCCGACATCCACACCGTCAACGGCGACTGGGGGCCCCAGCACTACCCCCTGGTGCCCGGCCACGAGATCGTGGGCACCGTCGCCGAGATCGGCCCCGAGGTCACCGGCCACGCCGTCGGGGACCGCGTCGGGGTGGGGTGCATGGTCAACTCCTGCGGGCAGTGCACCAACTGCCGCAACGGGGACGAGCAGTACTGCGCCGAGGGCATGGTGCCCACCTACGGCGGGGCCGACCGGGACGGCACCATCACCCAGGGCGGCTACTCCACCCACGTGGTCGTCGACGCCGGCTTCGTGCTGTCCGTGCCCGCCTCCCTGGACCTCGCCGCGGCCGCCCCGCTGCTGTGCGCCGGGATCACCACCTACTCCCCACTGCGCCGCTGGGGCGCCGGCCCGGGCCGGAAGGTCGCCGTCGTGGGCCTGGGCGGACTGGGGCACCTGGCCGTGAAGATCGCCGCCGCGATGGGCGCGGAGGTCACCGTGCTCTCGCAGTCGCTGAAGAAGAAGGAGGACGGGCTGCGGCTGGGTGCCGAGCACTACTACGCCACCTCGGACCGGGCCGCCTTCGAGCAGCTGGCCGGGTCCTTCGACCTGGTCCTCAACACCGTCAGCGCCGTGATCGACGTGGACGCCTACCTCTCCCTGCTCACCGTCGACGGGGCTCTGGTCAACGTCGGGGCCCCGGCGGAGCCGCTGAGCCTCAACGTCTTCTCCCTCATCGGCGGTCGGCGCACCTACGCCGGGTCGATGATCGGCGGCATCGCCGAGACCCAGGAGATGCTCGACTTCTGCGCCGAGCACGGCATCGTCCCGGAGACCGAGCTGATCTCCGCCGACCGGGTCAACGAGGCCTACGAGCGGGTGCTGGCCTCGGACGTGCGCTACCGCTTCGTCATCGACGCCGCCACCCTGGTCTGAGCCCGCGCCCAGGCGCTGGGCCTGCGGATCCCGCCGCCCGGACACTACCGAAAGGACACCATGGAACTGACCGATCTTCTGGAGGCGCTCGACGCCGGGCGCACCATCACGGGGGACTCGCCCCTGCACGAGGTCATGCACCGGGTCAGCCAGGAGGCCCTGCGCATCACCGGGGAGCTCAACGGCGGATACCGGGAACCGGCCCGGGTGCGGGAGCTGCTGGCCCAGCTCACCGGCAGGCCGGTGGACGCATCGGTGACGGTGTTCCCGCCCTTCCACTCCGACTTCGGGAAGAACATCACCCTGGGCAAGCGGGTCTTCATCAACTCCGGGTGCACGTTCCAGGACCAGGGCGGGGTGGTCATCGGCGACGACTGCCTGATCGGGCACAACACGGTGCTGGCCACCCTCAACCACGACCTCGCCCCCAGCCGCCGGGCGGACATGCACCCGGCCCCCATCGTGATCGGCCGCAACGTCTGGATCGGGTCCAACGCCACGGTTCTGCCGGGCGTGACGATCGGCGACGACGCCGTCGTGGCGGCGGCGTCGGTGGTGACCAAGGACGTCCCGGAGAGGTCCGTGGTGGTGGGCTCCCCGGCACGGGTCGTGCGCTCCGTGAGCGACTGAACCGCGCCGGGTGGGTGTCCTTCGGTGGACCCCGGCCCGCCCCCCAGCGCGGCTGCGCGGTCACGACACGCCGTCTACGAACCGCTGGTGAACGCTTCTGCTCCGTTCATGGCCGAGGCGACGAGGTTGCTGCGGACCGGCGACTCGCCGCCGGCGACCGCCCCGATCCAGGCGTCCGTGGTGGTGACCGCGGCGAAGTTCGACTGCAGCAGCACCATCAGGGTGCGGTGCAGATCCTCGGCCGAGACCTGACCGGCCTCGTTGGCGAGGTGGATCGCGCCGGTGGCGTCGGAGAGGATCTCGGCGGCGAAGCCGAGCCCCTCGGCCTCGACCGCCGTCGCCAGGTCGCAGTTGTTGGTCATGTAGCCGACGACCGTGATCGTGTCGACGCCGGCGAAGACGCTGCCGTACCCCTTCACGACCTGCTTCCACTGCCGGTCGTCGAGCTGCTCGAGATCAGGGTGGAGCGGATATCCCGCCGAGCCGGGCGCGAAGATGGGTGCGCCCTCGTCCGTCTCGTGCTGGACCATGACGACCGGCATGTCCTGCTCGGCGGCGACCTCGAGGACGCGGCTGATGTTGGCGAGCGACTCCTCGCGGGGCGGGTACTGGATGGACATGGGGCCGTCGAAGTACTCCATCTGGGCGTCGACGACGATCAGGGCGCGGCGGGGAATGGTCACGGGATCTCCTCTGAAGAAAGCGGTGGGCCAGCGGTGGTGCATGGCCTGCAGTCCATGTTCGGATCCGACCGGGTTCCACCGCGACTGGCCCGCGGGCATAATGACGATGAGATCGGGCCATTCTTGCTGCGCAGCGGCCCCGGGGGGAGGAACGAGGTCTGGTGCGGATCGCGATCCATGCGTTCGACGGTGTGACGATGTTCCACCTGGCCGTGCCGCAGCTGGTGTTCGGCGAGGTCACCCGGCTGGGCCTGGCCGAGGGCTGGGACACGGTGCTGTGGAGCACGGGCACGGACATGGTCACGGCGGCGGAGGGCTACTCGCTGGGCCGTCTCGCCGGGCCAGAGGCTGCCGAGGACGCCGACCTGGTGGTGATCCCCTCCTGGCCCTATCCGCCGGTGGCCGTCGACGAGCCGCTGCGCGCCGTGCTCACCCGCGCCCATGCGCATGGGTCCGGTGTGGTGGGTCTGTGCATGGGGGCCTTCGCCGTCGCCGAGGCCGGTCTGCTGGGCGGGCGGCCCGCCGTGACCCACTGGGAGGGGATGGACGAACTCGCGTCCCGTCACCCGGAGCTGGCTGTCGAGGACTCGGTGCTCTACATCGACCACGACGACGTCATGACCTCCGCCGGCACGGCCTCCTCCCTGGACGCCTGCCTGCACCTGGTCCGCAAGCACCTGGGTGCCGCGGCCGCCAACCGGGTCGCCCGCAGCCTGGTCGTGGCCCCGCACCGGGAAGGCGGCCAGGCGCAGTACATCCAGCGCCCGGTCGCCCGGCCCGACAGCGGGGATCCCCTGGCCGCCACGCTGGACTGGGCGATGGCCCGGCTGCACGAGCCCCTGTCCATCGACGAGCTCGCCGCCCACGCCCGGATGAGCCGCCGGACCCTGGTGCGCCGCTTCCGCGACACCACCGGCACCACCCCCGCCCGCTGGGTCCTCGCGCGACGCCTCGACGAGGCCCGCAGCCTGCTCGAGACCACGCGCTGGGGTGTCGACCGCATCGCGCTGGCCTGCGGCTTCGGCAGCGCGGTCACCCTCCGGCAGAACTTCGTCTCGGCCTACGCGACCACGCCGTCCGCCTACCGGCGGAGCTTCGCCCTCCGAGAGGCCGGAGGGGAATCCCGTTAGGTGCAGGCTCCGGAACGTCCGGAGCACCCCTTAGCCTGGGAGCACCACGACCGGCGCCGCGGACGTCCGGTGCGGGAGACGGGGCGGGGAGCACGAGATGGATGCAGGACGTGGGCACCCCGACAGCGACGAGCGGAGCCCGCAGCCCAGGGGCGGTGCCCGGCGGGCCACCGTGGTGCTGTGGGCGCACCGGTTCGGCTTCCTCGTCACCAGCGTGCTGGCCGGCTGGGGCGTCTACCACCTCGTCCTCGAGGAGATCGACGACGACGGGCGTCTGCCCTGGTTGTTCCTGCCCCTCTGGGTGCTGTCGGCCTATGTGCTCCTGCCGCGGTTGAACCGTCTGCTCACCGGCATCTACGTCCCCAGCTACTTCATCGGGCGGGCCCGCACCTCCGACGGCCTGCTGGGGGACCCGGTCAACCTGGCGGTGGTCGGCACCCCCGCGCAGCTGTCCGCCGCGATGGTCGGGGCCGGCTGGACCGCCGCGGACACCGACCGCGAGCGTGATCTCGTCGTCTCGTCCCTGCAGGCCGTCGGCGCCACGGTCCACGTCGTCGAGCAGTACTCCACCGGCTATCACGCCCGCAACGGAGGCGGGGACGCCATCGAGACGGACGGGGACCTGCCCATCATCGATGTCCGCCCGATTCGGTGGAGCGGGTGATCAGCGTTCCGGGTTGGGGGTGAAGGTGTGGCCCAGGGCGGTGGAGACCTCGGCGAAGATCCGTGTGGCCGGGGTGGCGCACGGCAGGGTCCTGGGGTCGTCGGCCAGCACCGGGGACTCCGGGCAGTCCCCGGAGGGGATGTCGCTGGTGGCCTGCACGACCACGGTGGTGTCGGTGGTGGTGTCGTAGTAGACGGTGGTGTTGTACCCGGGCTGCGTCCCGGTGTGCCCGACCCAGCCGTCGATGCACCCGAAGCCCAGCCCGTAGCCGGACTCGGGGGGCTGGAACGAGGTGAGGCGCTCTCGCTGGGCCTCCGGCTCCAGCAGTCCGTGCCCGGTGCCCAGGGCCCGGCCGTAGACCAGCAGGTCGTCCACGTCCGAGATCAGGGCCCCGGCGGTGGCTCCCCAGCTTGGGTTCCAGTGCGTGGCGTCGGCCGGCGCCTCCGGCGTCGCGGTGTCGCCCTGGAGCGTGAAGCCCTGCGCGTAGGGTTCCGGCATCTCGGTGGAGTCACCGGGCCAGACGGTCTCGTCGAGTTCCAGCGGGTCGAAGATCTGCTCCTCCAGGACCTCCCCGATCGGCTGGCCGGTGACCTGTTCGACGACGAGGCCCAGCAGGATGTAGTTGGTGTTGGAGTAGTCGAACTGCGCGTCGGGGGCGAACAGGGGGGATTCCGAGACGCCGACGGCGACCAGCTCCTCCGGGGTGAAGACCTGCTGCGGATCCGCGAAGAAGCGGTCCGTGAACTGGGTGCTGCGGGTGTAGCTGGCCACCCCGCTGGTCATGTCCGCCAGCCGGCGCAGGGTGATCTGTTCTCCGTTGGGGATGCCGTCGACGTAGTCGGCGATGGGGTCCTCCAGGGAGAGCTCACCCTCCTCGGCCAGCTGCAGGACCAGGGTGGCGGTGAAGGGCTTGGTGACCGATCCGACGCGGGTGTGCACCCCCACCTCCATGGGCTCCCCGGTGGCCGGGTCGGCCACCCCGTAGGCGGCCGTCCAGGTGCCCTCCGGGGAGGAGACCCCCACCACCGCACCGGGGGTGGAGGCCTGCGCGAACGAGGCCCGGGCGGCGGCGTCCAACGTCGTCGCCAGTTTCTCGGGCAGCGGCTCGGACATCTGCGCGGAGGGTTCTCGGGTGACGACGTCGTCGACATCGGTGACACAGGCCTCGGAGTCCGTGGCCGGAGCCGACGGTGCCGCCGGTGCCGCCGCGGCGGCCGGGGTGGCCGCCGGCCCGGCCGGGGAGGGCGGCGCGGCGGCTGCCCCGCCGGTGGTCCCGAGGAGGAGCGCCGCCGCCGTGGCGGCGGCGAACGTGCGGCGCGTGGATCGTGCAGGTGCGGACATCTTCGTTTCCTTCTCGATCGGCGCAGGCCGCTTCCGGAGGGCCTGCACCCGGAGAACAGTGCTTCAGGCGCAGTCGCCATGGGCGACGATGTCGACCCCTGCGCCGCACTCCACCGCGAAGGCACATCCCGACAGCACGCACGGGCCGGGGAATCGATGAGATGACGGGCCGGTCCACGGCCCGGATCACGCACCGGCCCCGGCGAACGCGTGGGACAGGCGGTGCCCCCAGCGTAGGACGGCCTGCCGGACCGGCCGGCCGACCTGCCCCGGATCGTTACCCAACCGCCGAAGATGTCACGCCCCTTCGCCGGCCGGCAGGAAACCGTGGCCGAACACGAACTCGGCGAAGCGCTCGCCGATCCGCAGGTGCGTGGTCGCGTCGGGGTGGAGGGCGTCGGGCAGGGGGAGCTCCCGGGCGTCGGACTCCCCGTAGAGCTCGCGTCCGTCGAGGTGGAACAGGTGCGGATCGTCGTGGGCCCGCTCCGTCATGATCCGTGCCAGCTCGGCACGGATGACCGTCAGGGTGAGCTTGCCGGCGGCGACCTCGCCGGGCTCGCCGGTCGCCCGGAACCGCATCTCACCCCGGGCGAGGGCGTCCGGGTCGAAGGCGCCGGGTCCCGGGGTGTGTTCGTGGATCGGGCACAGGAGGGGGGAGATCACCAGCAGCGGGGTGTGGGGGTGGCCGTCGCGGATCGTGTCGAGGAAGCCGTGCACTGCGGGGCCGAAGGCCCGCAGCCGCATCAGATCGAGGTTGACGAGGTTGATGCCGAGCTTGACGCTGATCAGCTCGGCCGGGGTGTCCCGGATGGTGCGTGCGGTGAACGGGTCGAGCAGCGCGCTGCCCCCGAAGCCGAGGTTGAGCAGATTGAGGTCGGCCCGCCTCGCGGCGACCGCCGGCCAGGTGCCGGTGGGATGCACCGCGTTCGAGCCGTGGCTGATCGAACTGCCGTGGTGCACCCACACCGGGCGCGGGTCCTGCACCGGCCGGAGGGGGGCGTCGGAGCGGAGCTCGGCCAGTTCCACGGTCTCGTTGTGCGGCAGCCAGAGCTCGACCGTCTTGGGGCCCGGGGGCAGATCGTCGAAGACGACGCCGCCGATCCCGGCCTGCGTGATCTGCCGGTCGCCGGTGGTCATGTCGATGCTCACCACGGTCGCGGCCTCGAGGCCGGCCTGCCGGGTGCGCCGGCCGTCGACCAGCAGGTCGAAGAGGCCGGCCGGGCGAGGTGGTGCGCCCTCGTACCGGAAGCGTGTGGCGCGCCCGCGGAGCTCGATGCGGCTCGCCTCGGTCGCGAAGAGCAGCCGCGCGCCCGAGGGCTGGGACTCGGCCATGGCCAGCTGCGGGTCGCGGGCCTGGTTCCTGGCCCAGGCGGGGAGGCGGTGCGGGATCACCCCGTCGTCCGTGCGCTCCAGCTCCAGGACGCCGTGGAGCAGCTCGTCGGTGACGGGTGTGGTGCAGTGTCGGTCGGGGATCGGCATGGTCTTCCCAGGGTGTGTCGGGTCCGGCAGCGGTGGCTCAGGGGGCGGGGTCGGGCGGAATCAGGGCGAACTCGCCGACGTGCGTCTTCTCGAGGAACTCCCGCTGGGCGGCCGCGATCTGCTCGAGCGGGAAGACCCTCGCCAGGAGGGGCCGGATCTCTCCGCGCTCGATGTAGGAGACGAGGTCGGGGAACACCTCTTCGTCCCACGCCGTGCACCCGACCAGGGTGAGGTCCTTCAGGTAGAGGGTGCGCATGTCGAGTTCCACGAGGGGGCCGCCGATGGCCCCGGAGGAGACGTACGTCCCGCCCCTCCGGAGGAGGCCCAGCGCTGCCGGGAAGCCGGGCCCGGCGACGTTGTCGATCACGACGTCGACGCTGTCCGCGCCCAGCACGTTGCGCGGGTCGTCCCGCCCGATGACCTCGTCGGCGTCGAGGGCGCGGACCTGGTCCCGCTTGGCGTCACCGGCCATGCCGACGACGTGGGCGCCGCGCCGCTTGGCGAGCTGCACCACGGCCGATCCGACGCCTCCGGAGGCGCCGGTCACCAGGACCCGTGCCCCCGTGGTGATGCCGGCGCGGCGGACCATGTTCTCCGCCGTCCCGTAGGCGCACGGGATGGTCGCCAGCTCGGCGTCGCTCCAGTCGCAGTCCACCGGGAAGACCTCGTGCGCCGGGACGACGACGAACTGGGCGAAGGCTCCGTCGAGATCGGAGCCCAGCCAGGTCGTGTCCCAGGAGGAGAAACCCTCGGTACGCATGCAGGCGCGGATCAGCACCCGTGCTCCGAGGGCGGACTCGTCTCCCTCACGACCGACGGCCGCGATCCGCCCGCAGCAGTCCGCGCCCTGGATCAGCGGGAACGGGGTTGCCGCGTTCCAGCCGCCGTCCGGTCTCGTCGAGGCGTCCCCGACGACGTCCTCGGACGCGTCGTTCGTTCCTGCCGTCACCGACGACGAGTACCAGCCGAGCCTGGTGTTGATCTCGGTGTTGTTCATGCCGGCCGCCAGGACGCGGACCAGCACCTCGCCCTCGCCCGGCTCGGGGACGGGCACTCGGGAGAGCACGAGACGGTCGTAGCCGCCGACACCGGTGGTGACGACCGCCGTCATGGTCCCGCCGGCGACGCGCGTCCGGGGGAGGGGTCGAGTCGTGGTCATCCCTCATCCTGGATCACGGTCGGTGCTGATGCCAACGGGCTGACGGTCGCGGTGTGCGTGCGGGCGGGCCGAGGCCGCGCTACCGGTTCGTGTTCACGAGGACGTCCGCGGCGTCCCCGCCGAAGCAGTTCCAGGTGGCCGGCAGGGGCCCGTTCTCCTCGACGTTCCAGTTGTTCGTGATGGTCAGGCACTCGAGGACCAGGTTCTCCGCCGTGACGTTCTTGTTGCGCTCCCGGTCCGCCTCGGCATCGATCCTGGCCTGCTCGAGACGGGACTGGGCGCGGTCCACGTTCGCCTCGGCCTCCACGACCCGGTTCAGCGCGTCCTGGGCGGTCTGGTCGAGCGCCGCCGGCGGCAGCGCCACGGAGTCCAGCTGCACCCCGTAGGGGGACAGGCGTTCGGTCAGGGCCTTCTCCACGGCCTCCCGCACCTCTTCCACCTTGCCCTCGGCGCGGGCCTCCGCGGGGGTGTAGGACGCCAGGACGGTCGCGACCGCCTCCCTGGCCGCGGGCTGGACGAGCATGCCGTCGACGTTCTCGAACTGCCGGTACCGGGACCACAGCTCCTGGGCCTGTTCTCCTGTGATGGTCCACTGCACGGTCATGTGCTGGGTGCCGGAGCCGCCGCCGGCGAAGGCGATCGGGGCGTCCATCTCCGAGCGCTGCAACTGGGTCGAGAAGGTCTCCACCTCGGCCCACGGCGCCTTGATCTGCCATCCCGCCTGCAGGGTCCGGGAGTACTTGCCGAGGCTGGTCTCGATCCCCACTTCACGTGCGCCCACTCGGGCGAGAGCCGTCCCAGCCGTGACGAGCAGCAGGAGCACCAGGGCGCTGACAGCGGTGAGGCCGGCCGCCTTCCTCATGGCGCTGGGGTGGATGTGCTCGCCGTTCGCGTCCTTCCGGACGGTCTCCTTCGGGGACATCATCCAGCCGACGATCGAGATCACGGTGACAAAGGCCAGGACGATGGCCGTGACGATGTAGAACATGGCTTCCTGCTCTCCACTCCTCGGACTTCTCGCCGCCCACCGCCCTCGGCGCGGCAGTTCACTGATGTGAACGATCCCATGCCGCGACATCGTGGCGGCCGCGGATCCCGGGTGTCGCCGTCCCACTCTTTGGGGGACCGGGGTGCCTGCCGGAGCGCCACCGCCTCCGCGCAGGCCGCGGTGCAGGGCTGACGGGCGAGATGCGTCCGGTCACGGACTGGGAGCAGGCACAGCGACCTGGTTCCAGAGCGGTCAGTGGGCAACCCGGATCAGAGTCGGCTGTTGGTGCGCCGCCTCCTCTGAGCGTGCGTCATCGAGGTGGCCGTGGGCGACGCCTCCGCCGGTCAGGGGCATCGGATGCGGCAGCCGCCGGACTCGCGACCGGGGCGGCTCAGGTGCTCGACCGGGTGAAGGTCACGTGGGTGACTCCACGGGGCGAGGAGGTGGCCTCGACCCGGTAGTCCGCCTCCAGGCCCTCGAGCCCCTCCCACAGGCGCACGCCGCGGCCCAGCAGGATCGGGACCACCACCACGTGCAGGTGGTCGACGAGCCCGGCCGCCAGGAAGTCGCGGACCGTGGTGGGGCCCCCGCCGAGGCGCACGTCCTGGCCGTCGGCGGCCGTTCGCGCCGTCTCGAGCGCCTCTGCGGGCGAGGCGTCGATGAAGTGGAACGTGGTGCCGCCCTCCATCTCGATCGAGGGGCGCGGGAAATGGGTGAGGACGAAGACGGGCGTGTGGAACGGCGGGTTGGGACCCCACCAGCCCTCCCAGCCCGGGTCCTCGTGCCACCCGGGCGGACCGAACTTCCCCGCTCCCATGATCTCGGCCCCGATCCCCACACCGTGCAGCTGGGCGAAGGCGTCGTCCACGCCACCGCTGCCGCCGGGATCCCACCACCGGGTGGCGATCATCCATTCGTGCAGCCTCTGTCCGGCGTGCCCGAAGGGGGCGTTCTGGCTCAGACCCTCACCGGTGCCGAAGCCGTCGAGGGAGATGGAGAAGTTGTGGACGCGGACCCGTGACATGGCTGGTGCTCCTTCGCACTCGGCGACTCCGTCGTCCCCCGATGATGACTGCTCGGCGCGCCCGGGGAAAGTGCCGCCTGTGGCCGCCGCCGGTGCTCATCGCCTGACGGCGGTCCCCCGCGTGCTGTCCCTCGTGCCCCGACCGGTCAGGCCCGCTGTCCGCGCCGCGGCCCGCGTCCGGCCCGGAGCCGGACGATTCCCGCCAGCAGCAGGCATGCGCCCGCCAGGGTGCCCGCGAACCAGTGGACGGAGGAGGGGACGCCCACCGCGCCGGCCAGGACCCCGAGGCCCAGGACCGGCACGGCACTGCCCAGATAGGTCACGACGTAGACCGCGCTGACCACCCGGGCGTTGTCGGCAGCCGGAACGGCCACGGACAGCGCGTTGAACGCCGTGCGGAACGCGACGCCCTGGGCCGCCCCGGCCACCAGGGCGGCGAGGAGCAGCAGCGGCAGGCTGGACAGCGCGCCCGCCACCCCGATCAGCGCCGTGCCCAGGGCCATCCCCACCAGGGCCCCGGGCAGGGCCCGGACGCGGGGGCGTCCCACCAGCTGCGCCGCGGCGGACCCGATGAGCACGAGGGCCGCCAGCGCCCCGATCCCGGCCGGGGAGCTCACCCCGAGCGTTCGTGCGAAGTAGCCCGGAGCCAGCGAGAGGCTGAAGCCGAAGAGCGCAAAGCTGAGGAAACCGACCGCGGCCGCCTGCTGGAACCGCGTGCGGACCCCGGGCGGCAGGCAGAGACGGCGCGGCCGCAGGGCCTTGAAGGCCGCCGATCCCGGGGCCGGGGCGATGGCCGGCCTGGCGTGCAGCGTCCACAGCGGCACCAGGACGGCGATCAGCATGGTGCAGTGGACGGCGAAGGGAGTCGTCGTCGGGTGGGGCAGCTGGCCCAGGGCCCCGCCCAGGAGGGGGCCCGCCGCCACTCCGCCCGCCGACGCCAGGAGGGTGAAGCGGCCGGCCCACTCCGGGCGGTGGGGCAGGAGCTCCCGGAGCGCCGCGCTGCTGGCGCCGGTCACCATCGCGACGGCTGCGCCCTGCAGGACCCGACCGGTCACGAGACCGGCGAGACCCCCGGCGGTCGCGAAGACGATCTCACCGGCCAGTCCCACGAGGACCGACAGCACCAGGGCAGTGCGCCGCCCGATGTGGTCCGACCAGTGCCCGTAGAGAACGAGCCCGGCAATGAGGGCCAGGACGTAGGAGGAGAACGCCACCGTCACCGCGAAGGGGCCGAGCCCCAGGCGCTCCTGCAGCGCGGGGTACAGCGGGGTGGCCAGGTTGGCGCCCACCAGCAGCAGTGCCGTCGTGGACATGGTCAGCACCAGGCGGGAGCGCGATCCCGCGTTCCATCCCCGGCCTGCGTCGCCGGCGCCGGAGCGCATGGTCAGCTCGTTGAACACGGTCATCGCGGGCCTTCCGGTGGGATCGGCGATTGCGGGCTGTGCCGTGGGCGGCCGGCGCAGTGTGCTCACGCAGTCTGCCGGAGACTGAGTCCGGCACCACCGAGATGCTTGCGGAACTGATCACGCTGATCAAAAGTTGGAGGCGGACCACTGACAGGGAGACCACCGTGACCACACTGGACGCCGTCGACATCGGGCTGCTGCTGCACCTCCTGCGGTACCCCCGGGCGCAGATCGGGGAGGTGGCGGCCGCACTCGGGGTCGCCCGCAACACCGTGGTCTCGCGGATGCGCCGGCTCGAGCGCCGGGAGGTGCTGCGCTCCGGCGGTCGAGACGTCGACCTGGCCTCCGTGGGCTTCGACGTCCTGGCGTTCCTCACCCTCGAGGTCACCCACCGGGAGCTCGACGCCGTCGTCACCGCCCTGCGCGGCATCGACAACGTCCTGGAGGTGCACGAGATCTCGGGGCGCGGGGACGTCTGGTGCCGGGTGGCGGCGCGGGAGACCCGTGATCTGCACGCCGTCCTGCGTTCGATCCTGCGGATCCGGGGAGTCCTCCGCGCCGAGACGTCCCTGGCCCTCAGCGAGCAGATCCCCTACCGCGTCCAGCCCCTCCTGCGAACGCTGACGAAGGGCGACTCCACGTCAGCGTGAGGGCCGCTCCCCGGCGCGCTCTCGCGCTTCGCGCGCCCTGATGCGTCGACATATTTCGCCGGGCGGTTCCGGTCCGTGGTCCGGGTCGCTAGTCTCAGGTCCACCTGCGGGCAGAGGCGAATCCCCCACCAGCGCGCCGTCTGCGACCCCCGGACTCCTCGGCGTCCACCGGCGCGCCCGGTTCCATCGGGCAGCCGGGATCCGCGGGCCCCGCGACGGTCCTGGGGGTCCGGGAAGCGGGGCACTCCACCGGAAGCGTCACGCCCCGCGGGGACGGACACCGACCGGGCACAGCACGACACCACCGAGCACACCACTACGACGAAGTAGGGAAGCGCGATGACCACCACGACCAGCATCCACTCCGGGGCGACACCGCCCGCACAGCCGGCACCGCAGACGATCGGTACCGGCGTCCGAGGATTCCAGGTCCTGCCCCGGGAGCAGACCCGGCCCGGCGCCGCACCGGCCGGAAGCGCCGGGCGACCCCCCGGCCGCGGGAGTTCCGAGTGGGAACGCCCCGAGGACGACGAGGAGGTCATCACCGCGGTGCTGGCCGCCGTCAGCCACCGCTCCTCCCGGGAACGCCCCGAGGACGACGAGGTGGTCCTCACCTACACGAGCGAACCCGCCTGCCGGCACGTGGGGTGAGCCCTCGGACCGGGCGCAGCGACCGGTGGGTGCTCAGGCGGTGCGCCGGAGCGCGAGGACCGTCGTGTCGTCATCGGCGCCGGAGGTGCCGGCGTAGTCGCTGCACAGCATCACGAGCTCTTCGGCGGTGCCGGCCAGCGTGTTGAGGGCTGCGGCGGTCGCGACGGCCGCCTCGAGGTCGTCGAAGAAGTCCAGGTAGCCGTCGGAGACCACCAGCAGGGTCTGCCCTGGCAGCAGCGTGGTGGTGTGCACGTCCCAGATCCACTCGGCCACGACCCCCAGGGGCGGACCCGAGGAGATCAGCCGGCGGTGGGCGCCGTCCGGGGACAGGATCAGCGCCAGGCCGTGGCCGGCGTCGATGTAGCTCATCTCCCCGGTCCCGGTGTGCACCCGGGCGATGAAGGCGGTGATGAACGCCCCCGCCTCCTCCAGCAGCGGGGTCAGCGCCCCGGCCGCGCGCTTCATGGCCTCCGCAGGGGGGTTGTACTGGAACGTCCCGCGCAGCACGGCGCGCGCGGAGGCGGACAGCAGGGCCGCGGGGATGCCCTTGCCCATCACGTCGGTGACCATCGCCTGCACCTCGTCGCCCAGGACCATCCAGTCGTAGAAGTCCCCGCCGATGGACCGCGCCGGCAGGCACCGGCCGGCGGCCTCGACCGCGGGGGTGACCAGCCCGGTGCGGGGCATGAGCATCTGCTGGATCTGTTCGGCCCGGTCCAGCTCCATCTGGGCCGCGAGCTCGCGCTCCACCCACCCGGCCATCTCCGCGAGGATGCGCCGCTCCCGCTCGTCCAGCTCGCGCGGGACGCTGTCGACCAGGCACAGGGACCCGACCGGCTCACCGCCGGGGGCGTGCAGCGGGTGGCCGGCGTAGAAGCGCACCGGGTCGTCCCCGGTGACGAACGAACTGCCGGTGAAGCGCTGCTCGGTCATCGCGTCGGCGACGATCAGCGGGGCGTCCCGGTCGACGGTGCGCGCGCACAGCGAGTCGGTGCGGGTGGCGTGGACGAGTCCGTCCAGTCCCGCCTCGGCCTTGGTGAACTGCCGGTCGGCGTCGATGAGGTTCACGGCCGCGGCCTTCACCCCGAAGACGTCCTGGGCGAGGCGCACCACACGGTCGTAGCGCTCCTCCCGGGGGGTGTCCAGGATCTTCAGGGCGTGCAGGGCATCGACCCGGGCGGCCTCCGTGCGGGCCGTGTGCGTTTGCATTCCACCAGGCTATCGGGGTGCGGACCGGCGACGGCCGCCGGCACCCCCCGGAGGGTCTGCCCCTAGGCTGGGCGGGTGAACGCACCGACAGTCGCCGCACGGGCCGAGCGCCACCAGGTGGCCGTGTACCTGGTGGCCATCGCGGCCGCGGTCCTCGTGGGCTGGACGGTGCCCGGCGCGCCGGCGCTCGCCCCGGCCATCACCCCGGTCCTGGGGCTGCTGCTGTTCGCCACGTTCCTGGCCGTCCCGTTCGCCGCACTGGGCCGGGCCTTCGCGGACCTCCGCTTCCTCGCGGCACTGCTGGTGGTGAACTTCGTGGTCGTCCCGGTCGTGGTCCTCGGGCTGTCCCGGCCGGTCGCCGGGCACGAGGCCCTGCTGCTGGGCGTGCTGCTCGTGCTGCTGGCCCCCTGCGTGGACTACGTCATCGTCTTCACCGGCCTCGCCGGGGGCGCCGCCGACCGGCTGCTGGCGGCCGCCCCGCTGCTGATGCTCGCGCAGATGCTGCTCCTGCCCGCCTACCTGCTGCTCCTCGCCGGCCCGGAGGCGGTGGCCCTGGTGGAGCTCGGCCCCTTCGCGGAGGCGTTCGTGCTCCTGATCCTGCTGCCCCTGGCCGCGGCGGCGGCCGTGCAGCGGGCGGCGTCCCGCTCCGCCGCGGCCCGGCGGCTGGAGTCCGCGACGGGCGCGGCGATGGTGCCCCTCATGGCGCTGACCCTGTTCACCGTGATCGCCTCGCAGGTGCGCGGGGTGGGGGAGCAGCTGGCCCACCTCGCGGCGGTCGTGCCGCTCTACGCCGGCTTCCTGGTGCTCATGGTCCCGATCGGGATCCTGGCCGCCCGCCTGGCCCGCCTGGACGTGCCGGTCTCCCGGGCCCTGGTCTTCGGCGGGGTCACCCGCAACTCCCTCGTAGTGCTCCCCCTGGCCCTGGCGCTGCCGGAGCGGCTCGCGCTGACGCCGTTCGTCGTCGTCACCCAGACCCTGGTCGAGCTGGTGGGGATGGTGGTGCTGGTGCGGCTGGTCCCCGCGCTGGTGCGGGACCGCGATCCACGACACAGTGGGGGCACCACCCCGTCCCACCGAAAGGCACCCCGCCCATGACGCAGCGCCTCCGCCCCGCCACCCAGGCCCTCCGACTGTGGGGTCCGCGCCAGTGGGGCGTCGCGGTGCTCGCGGGGCTCGCCACCGCCCTGGTCCTGGGGCTCGCCACCGTGCTCATCCCCAACGGCGTCTTCAGCCGCGAGATCCCGCCCGTGTGGTGGAACTACCCCGTCTGGATCGCCACCTCGGCGCTCACCGGTGTCCTCGTGGCCTCCTACGTGTCCCCCGTGGCCGGCGGCACCCCCCTTCCCGGGGACGACGACGTCGCCGCGGCCACCGTGGCCCGGGCCGTCGAGTCCGGCGAGCGCCGCAGCGCCCGGCTGGGCGCGGTCGGCACGTTCGCCGCCTGGTTCGCCGTGGGCTGCCCGGTCTGCAACAAGCTCGCGCTGCTGGCCCTCGGCTCCACCGGGGCCCTGACGTGGTTCGCGCCCGTCCAGCCGTGGCTGGGGCTGCTGGCGCTCGCCCTGAGCGCGTTCGCCGTGGTCCACCGCCTCGCCGGGCAGATGGCGTGCCCCGTGAACCTGCCGGTCTCCACCGCGCGCAACGCGGTGGTCCCGGCCGCCGCTGAGGTCCCGGAGGGCCGGTAGGAAGGGTCGCCGCGGCGGTCCTCCCCGCGGCCTGGCCGGGGCCGTTCGCCGGCCCACCACTCGTGCGACGCGCTCGGGGTTCATAGACTGGCCCTCCGCGCCGCGGACCGCAGTTCAGCAGTCGAACACCGTCAGCAGTCCACCGAAGAAGGGACCTCCCCATGACCGACCAGGACAACGGCACCGCCAAGGTGCGCCAGCTCATCAAGGACACCCGGATCGCCATGCTCACCCACGCGGACGAGCACGGGAACCTGATCTCCAAGCCGATGGCCACGCAGGACGTGGACTTCGACGGCACCGTGTACTTCATCGCCGAGCGCACCTCGGACCAGGTCCAGGACCTGCAGCAGCGGCCGGCCGTGAACGTCGCCTACGCCGGGGACGGCGCCTGGGTCTCGCTGACCGGGACGGCGCTGGTGCTCAACGACGAGGCCAAGCTCAAGGAGCTGTGGGACAGCTTCACCGGCTCCTGGCTCGAGGGCGGGCCGGAGAACCCGAACAACATCCTCATCGAGGTCACCGGCCGCTCCGCCGAGTACTGGGACACCCCCGGCGGCGGCAAGGTCACCCAGGTGGCCAACCTCGTGAAGTCCAAGGTCACCGGCGACACGATCAAGGGCGACAAGGGCGTCGTCGACCTCTGACGCCGGCCGGGGCCGTCCGCTCCGCCCGGACCGGACGGTCCCGCCCCCGGGCGTGTCCCGGGGTGCGTTGGTAGGATCCGGGCATGAACACTTCTCTGGTCCGCCCCCGCAACGGCAAGCTCATCGCCGGCGTCTGCGCGGCCCTGGCGGCCCGCTTCGGACTGCCGAAGTTCCTCCTGCGGCTGGGCTTCATCGTCTTCGGCCTGGTGGGCGTGGGGGAGCTGGTCTACATCGCCCTGTGGATCATCATCCCCAAGGAGGCCTGAGCCTCACCCCTGCTCCTCCGGCCCCGCGTGCGGGTCGGTGATCTCGCGCAGTGCTGTGAGCGCCTCGCGCAGCTGGCGCATCCTCCGTTCGCCCAGGTGTGCGCTCCACTCCGCCTCGATCCGGGCCTCCTCCGCGCGGGCGATCGGCACGAGCTCCGTCCCCCGGCCCGCGATCCGCACCAGCCGGGCCCGGGCGTCGCGGGGGTCGACCGTGCGCTCCACGTAGCCCGCGCGCTCGAGCCGGTCCACCAGCACCGTGGCCGTCTGCTTGGCCACCTGCGCCTGCTCGGCCAGCTCGGACAGGCGGGTCCCGTCCGGGCCGATCCGCGCCAGGATGCGCGCCTGCGGCACGGTGAGGTCCGTGTAGCCGGCCCGACGCACCGCCTCCACGATCCGGTTCTCCGCCGAGCGGTGCGCGATGAACATGAGCACCCCGATGCTGAGCTGTCCTGTCATGCCCGCCCCTCGAAATAGTCCTATGAACGAACTATAATCGGGTCACCCGGAGGACACGAGGGGCTCGGTGGCGGCCCCGTCCGCGGGCGAGGAGGCAGGACCATGAGCACGGTCCGGAAGAACAGCACGACCGGCCCGATGGGCGACGACGACGTCTGGGCCGTGATCGACCTTCAGCGCCGGCGCACGGCGGACCTGCTCGCCGGGCTCTCCGGGGAGCAGTGGGACCACCCGTCGCTGTGCGAGGGATGGACGGTGCGGGACGTCGCCGCCCACCTGACACTGCAGCAGCTGGGCCTCGGCGCCGCGCTGCTGTCCGCGCTGCGGCACCCGGGCGGTCTCAACCACGTCATCCTCGAGTCCGCCCGTGACCGCGCCCACCGTCCGGCGGACCGCCTGGTCGCGGGCATCCGCGCCACGGTGGGCTTCCGGCGGCACAACGTGGGTGTGACGAGCCTCGAGACGCTGACCGACATCCTGGTGCACGGCCAGGACATCGCCGTGCCGCTGGGCCTCGAGCTCGAGATCCCCCCGGAGGCCGCGGCCGTCGCCGCGGAGCGCGTGCGGTCCACCGGGGGCACGCGTACGGCGCGGGTGTTCCGGCACCTGCCGCTGGAGGGCTTCCGGTTCGTCGCCACCGACGCCTCCTGGGCCGCGGGCGAGGGCCCCGAGATCCGGGGGCCGGCCGCCGCGCTGCTGCTCCTGCTCACGGGCCGCCGCGCCGGGCTGGACCGGCTGGCGGGAGACGGGGTCGAGATGCTGCGGCACCGGCTCGCGCCCGCGTGACTCCTGGGCCCACGCGGCCCCAGGGGCCCGGGCGAGGCGCTCGGCGGCTCAGGCCGTAGGGCGGGTGGAGTCCCGGACGACGAGCTCGGGCTGGAAGCTCACGTGACGGTGGTGGTGGCCGGGGTCGGTGATCTCGTCCTCCAGCAGCTCCACGGCCGTGCGCCCGATCAGCCGCGCGGGCTGGCGGATCGAGGAGAGCGGGACGATCGCCGAGGTCGCGAAGTCGATGTCGTCGTAGCCGATGAGCGCGATGTCCTCGGGCACCCGGACGCGGTGGGTGAACGCGAAGGCCTGCAGCAGCCCGAGCGCCAGCAGGTCGTTGGCGGCGAACACGGCCTCGGGGCGGCGCCCCGGGGGGAGCTCGAGGATCTGCTCGCCGACCCGGCGTCCCTCCAGCACCGTCAGGGCGGTGGTGCCGAAGGACTCCAGGGACGCACCGGGCACGGCCTCGACCGCCCGCTGCGCCCCCGCCCGGCGGTCGCGGACCTGGTGCAGGGAGTCGGGGCCGCCCACGTAGGCGATCCGCCGGCGGCTCGTCCCCAGGAGGTGCGCCACGGCCGCGCGGCCGCCCTCGACGTCGTCCACGGCCAGCGAGCAGTACTCGCTGGGAGCCGCGTGCTCGTCCACCAGCACCACCGGGGTGCCGCGGGAGCGCAGGACATCGACGCGGGCCCGCTCCGGGGTCTGGGGGGTGACGAGCACGCCCCGGACCCGCTGCTCCTCGAACAGGTCCAGGTACAGGCTCTCCCGCTCGGGGGAGAGCCCCGCGTTGCCGATGATCACGGCCTGGCCCAGCCGCTCGGCGGCCGTCTCCGCGCCCAGGGCGATCTCGTTGTAGAAGGGGTTGGCCGAGTCCTGCACCACGAGGCCCACGGTGCGCGAGCGGCCGGCCTTGAGCTGGCGCGCGACGTCGTTGCGGACGTAGCCCAGGTCCTCGATGACCCGGAGCACGCGGCGGCGGCGGTCCTCGGAGACCACCTCGGGGCGGTTGAGGACGTTGGAGACGGTGCCGATGGACACCCCGGCCTCCCGGGCCACCTCCTTGATGCTCACCGCCGGTCGCGCAGGGGTCACGTCGTCACTTTCCCTCGGAACTGTCCAGGTCCTCGATTCTAACGATCCGGCCGCCGGGGGCGGTCAGCGTGCCCGGCGCGCGGGCGGGCCGCGGTCCCCTCGACGCACCGGGCCGCGGCTCCCCGGCCGGCACGCCGAGGGGCCGCGGCCCGGTGGTGTCGCTGCGGTGCGCCGGGCTCAGCCCACCGGCTGGGCCGGCCGGGAGGCGGGCGTCCCGTAGCGGTCCTCCTCGATCTGCTCCAGGCTCTTGCCGCGGGTGTCCGGGGCGCCGATCACGCCGACGAGCAGCGCGACCAGGAGGGCCCCGATCATGATCATGCCCACGAAGGGCACGCCGTGCTCGGCGAGCAGGGTGGGGAACCAGTAGCTGAGCAGGCCCACGACGATGCGGGCGACGAAGAACAGCACGCCCTGCGCGCTGGCACGGTAGCGGGTCGCGAACATCTCCGCGGCCCACAGGGCGTAGAACGCCTGGGCGCCGATGCCGGCGGACACGCCCCAGAGCACGGCGAAGAGGATCAGCACCGGCATGGTGACGTGGGCGAAGACCAGCAGCACCCAGGCGGCGATCCCCAGGAGCGCCCCGATGCCGTAGAGCAGGCGCCGGTCGACCCGGTCGCCGTAGCGCATGAAGCCGAACCAGGTGGCCAGCACCGTGAAGCTCCACAGCAGCACCTGGAGCAGGTTCTGCTGGGTGGCCGACTCGACACCGGCGGTCTCGTACACCCGCGGCATGAAGATGCCCATCTGCCCCGCGACGAGGTTCCACAGCGCGTACACGCCCACGAGGAAGAGCAGCGCCTTGAGGTTGGTGCGGTTGGTGAGCAGCTCGCGGTAGTTGCGCCGCTTGGTCCCGGTGGCCTCCGAGGCGCGCCGCTCCTCGTCGGACTTCTTCCAGGTGTGGGACTCGGAGAGGCCCCGGCGGACCCACCAGGTGACGAAGGCGACCACGAACAGGTGGGCGAAGACGATGCGGGTGCCCAGCAACCCCAGCGGCACCACGAAGGTGGCGAACAGGAACACCAGCGCCGGGGCCAGGGACCACGCGAACTGGGCGGTGCCCACGTGCTTCGCCCGGGCCTCGGACGGCGCCTCCTCGGCGATGTAGGTCCAGGCCACGGGAACGCCGGCGCCCACGGCGATGCCGGTCAGGACCACGCCGAGCACCAGCATCCACGGCGCCACGGCGAAGATCACGAAGGCGGTGCCGATCATGTACAGGATCAGGTCGTAGGTGTAGATGAACTTGCGCCCGTACCGGTCGCCGAGCGGCCCGCCGATCAGTGCGCCGAGGGCCGCGCCGAAGGCGTTGGCGCTGAGCGCGGCCACGAGGCCGACGGCGAGGTTCGTGAAGCCGAAGTACTCCTGCCACAGGCTCAGGCTGGTGGCCAGCGCGATGATGGACCCGGCTTCGATGTAGTTGGACATGGAGACCGCGATGGTGGCCTTCCAGCCCCCGAGCTTCGTGGTGGTCATGGGTGATCCTTCGGTGACGGTGACGGTGACGGTGACGGTGACGGTGACGGTGACGGTGGTGCCGTGCGGGTGGTGGTCCCGGCTCAGGCCAGGTGGAAGTACGGGAGGAGCGGTTCGGGGTGCGACCCCTCGACGAAGTACTGGGCCATCTCGGCCTGCCAGCGCGCGTTGACCGGGTGGTTGTCCATGAGCGTCTGGGCGGACGCGACGTCGTCGGCCTCGAAGCAGCCCACGACCAGGCCGTCCTCCGGGTGCAGGAACAGGGAGTAGTTGCGCCAGCCGGTCTCCCGGAGGGCGGCGAGCATCGTGGGCCAGACCTGCTGGTGCACCTCGACGTACTCGGCGAGCTTCTCGGGGCGGACGTGGAGGAGGAAGCACCGGCGGGTGCGGGTGATCTCCTCGGGCAGCTCGATCAGTTCCTGCAGCGTCGCGGTGGACGGGTGGGCGCCCATGCGGGACTCCTTCGTGGTGGGACCGTCGGAACGACCGGCCGGGGAGGAGAAGCGGTGATGCTCCGAGGGGCGGTCCGGACGTCCCGCCGACCGCGGCATATGAGGTGCCTCTCAGTACCGGGCCATCGTAGTCACACTTTGAGTCGTTTCAAGACCCCTGCCTCAGTTTTGTTCGACGGGATCTCCGACGGGGACGGAGGGCCTCGTCATCGGAGCCCGGATCGGGTCTTGACGTGATCCGGATCACCGCCTATCGTCATGAAACGATTCAAAATCTGATCACGCCGCCGTCCCGGTCGCGTCCCCGATCCCCGCACGAAAGATGTGAAGCCCATGACTGCATTCGACGACATCGCGCCCCAGCTGGCCGCCCAGGCCATCGAGCTGCCCTCGTGGGCGTTCGGCAACTCGGGGACCCGGTTCAAGGTCTTCTCCACCCCGGGCACCCCGCGCACGGTCGAGGAGAAGATCGCCGACGCCGCCACGGTGCACCGGTTCACAGGACTGGCTCCGACCGTCGCCCTGCACATCCCGTGGGACCAGGTGGACGACTACGGGGCCCTGGCCCGGTACGCGGCCGACCAGGGGGTGGCGCTGGGCACCATCAACTCCAACACCTTCCAGGACGACGCCTACAAGTTCGGCTCCCTCACCCACTCGGACCCCGCGGTGCGCCGGAAGGCCGTCGACCACCACCTGCGGTGCCTGGAGATCATGGCCGAGACCGGGTCGCGGGACCTGAAGATCTGGCTGGCCGACGGCTCGAACTACGCCGGCCAGCAGGACCTGCGCGGTCGCCAGGACCGGCTGGCGGAGTCGCTGGCGGAGATCTACGCCCAGGTCGGGGCGGAGCAGCGGCTGGTGCTGGAGTACAAGTTCTTCGAGCCGGCGTTCTACCACACCGACGTCCCGGACTGGGGGACGGCCTGCGCCCAGGTCACCGCCCTCGGGGAGCGGGCGCTCGTCTGCCTCGACACCGGCCACCACGCCCCCGGGACCAACATCGAGTTCATCGTGATGCAGCTGCTGCGGCTCGGGAAGCTCGGCTCCTTCGACTTCAACTCCCGCAACTACGCCGACGACGACCTCATCGTGGGCGCGGCGGACCCGTTCCAGCTCTTCCGCATCATGGTCGAGGTGATCCGCGGCGGGGCCCTGGACCCGGACTCGGGCGTGGCCTTCATGCTCGACCAGTGCCACAACGTGGAAGAGAAGATCCCCGGCCAGATCCGCTCGGTGCTCAACGTCCAGGAGATGACCGCCCGCGCCCTGCTGCTGGACCGGGTGGCCCTGACCGCCGCCCAGGAGGCCGGCGACGTGCTCGGCGCCCACCAGGTCCTGATGGACGCCTTCTACACCGACGTCCGCCCGGCCCTGGCGGACTGGCGCGAGGCCCGCGGCCTTCCGGCGGACCCGATGGCCGCCTACGCCGCCTCCGGGCACCAGCAGCGCCTGGCCGCCGAGCGCGTCGGCGGCACCCAGGCCTCCTGGGCTTCCTGACCTCACCCCCTGCACACCACCTCGCAGAGAGACACCTGATCATGCAGACCACCACGCACTCCGTCGTCGCCGACCTGATCGTCCGCTCCAACCGGCTCGGCGCGGACCCGAAGAACACCAACTACGCCGGCGGGAACACCTCCGCCAAGGGCACCGCGACCGATCCCGTCACGGGCGAGGGCGTCGAGCTGCTGTGGGTCAAGGGCTCCGGCGGTGACCTCGGCACCCTCACCGAGAGGGGCCTCGCCGCGCTGCGGCTGGACCGGGTCCGCGCGCTGACCGGCGTCTACCGCGGGGTCGAGCACGAGGACGAGATGGTCGCGGCCTTCGACTACTGCCTGCACGGGGCGGGCGGGGCGGCGCCGTCCATCGACACCGCCATGCACGGGCTGGTCGACGCCCCGCACGTGGACCACCTGCACCCCGACTCCGGCATCGCGGTCGCCACCGCCGCCGACGGGGAGCGGCTCACCGCCGAGATCTTCGGCGGGAAGGTCGTGTGGGTGCCCTGGCGCCGCCCCGGCTTCCAGCTGGGCCTGGACATCGCGGCGATCAAGGACGCGAACCCGGAGGCGATCGGGTGCATCCTCGGCGGGCACGGCATCACCGCCTGGGGCGCCACCAGCGAGGAGTCCGAGCAGAACTCGCTGTGGATCATCCGCACCGCCGAGCAGTACATCGACCAGCACGGCCGGCCCGAGCCCTTCGGCCCGGTCCTGGACGGCTACGGGGCGCTGCCCGAGGCGGAGCGTCGGGCCAAGGCGGCGGCCCTGGCCCCGGTGATCCGCGGGCTGGCCTCGCACGACCGTCCGCAGGTGGGCCACTTCACCGACGACGCCCGGGTGCTGGAGTTCCTCGCTGCCGCCGAGCACCCGCGCCTGGCCGCACTGGGCACCTCCTGTCCGGACCACTTCCTGCGCACCAAGGTCAAGCCCCTGGTCCTGGACCTGCCCGCCGGCGCCCCGGTCGAGGACTGCGTCGTACGGCTGAAGGAGCTGCACGAGGCCTACCGCGCGGACTACCAGGACTACTACGACCGTCACGCCGGCCCGGACTCGCCCGCGATCCGCGGGGCGGACCCGGCGATCGTGCTCGTCCCCGGGGTGGGCATGTTCTCCTTCGGCAAGGACAAGCAGACCGCCCGGGTGGCCGGGGAGTTCTACCTCAACGCGATCAACGTCATGCGCGGGGCCGAGGGCATCTCCGCCTACGCCCCGATCGACGAGGCCGAGAAGTTCCGCATCGAGTACTGGGCCCTGGAGGAGGCCAAGCTCCGGCGCATGCCCGCGCCCCAGCCGCTGGCCACCCGGATCGCCCTGGTCACCGGGGCGGCCTCGGGCATCGGCAGGGCCATCGCCACCCGCCTGGCCGCCGAGGGCGCCTGCGTGGTCATCGCCGACCTGGACGCCGAGAAGGCCCGCGCCGCGGCCGCGGAGCTGGGCGGGACCGACGTGGCCGTCGGCGTCGCCGTCGACGTCTCGGACGAGGCCGCCGTGCAGGCCGCGATCGAGGCGGCCGTGCTGGCCTTCGGCGGGCTGGACCTGGTGGTCAACAACGCCGGCCTGTCGCTGTCCAAGCCGCTGCTGGAGACCACCGAGGCCGACTGGGACCTGCAGCACGACGTGATGGCCAAGGGCTCCTTCCTGGTCTCCAAGAACGCCGCCCGCGTGCTCATCGCCCAGGGGCTGGGCGGGGACATCGTCTACATCTCCTCGAAGAACTCGATCTTCGCCGGGCCCAACAACATCGCCTACTCCGCCACCAAGGCCGACCAGGCCCACCAGGTCCGGCTGCTCGCCGCCGAGCTGGGCGAGCACGGGATCAAGGTCAACGGCATCAACCCGGACGGCGTGGTGCGCGGCTCCGGGATCTTCGCCGGCGGCTGGGGCGCCAAGCGCGCCGCGGTCTACGGCGTGCCGGAGGAGGAGCTGGGCGCGTACTACGCCCAGCGCACCCTGCTCAAGCGGGAGGTCCTGCCCGAGAACGTCGCCAACGCGGTGTTCGCCCTGTGCACCGCCGACTTCTCCCACACCACCGGCCTGCACGTGCCCGTCGACGCCGGCGTGGCCGCCGCCTTCCTCCGGTGAGCCCGGTGCGCACCACCGCGGCGGTCGCCGCCGTCGACCTCGGGGCCACCAGCGGGCGCGTGATTCTCGGCGGCCTCGTGGACGGGCGGCTCCGGATGCGCCACGTGGCCCGCTTCCCCAACCAGCCCGTGCGCCTGCACGAGGGGGACCGGGCCGGACTGCACTGGAACATCACCGAGCTCCACCGGTCCGTGACCGCCGGGCTGGCGCAGGCCCTCCGCCAGGAGGACGACGTCGCCTCCGTCGGCGTCGACTCCTGGGCGGTGGACTACGCGCTGCTGCGCCACGGACGGATGCTCGGGGTGCCCTACCACTACCGGGACGAGCGCACCGCCGCCGGGGTGGCGGCGGTGCACGCCCGGGTGGGGCGGGAGGAGCTGTACCGGCGCAACGGGCTGCAGCACCTGCCGTTCAACACGGTCTTCCAGCTCGCCGCCGACCGGCTCGCCGGGGACCTGGCCGTGGCCGACCGGGCGCTGCTGATCCCCGACCTGATCGGGTACTGGCTGACAGGGGAACAGGTCGCCGAGGCCACCAACGCCTCCACCACCGGTCTGCTCGACGCCCGCACCGGGCAGTGGGACACCGGGCTGCTGGACGAGCTCGGGTTCGCCCGGGAGCTGCTCGCCCCCGTCGTCGCCCCCGGCACCACGATCGGTGCGCTGCTGCCGGCGGTGGCGGCCGAGCTCGGCGCCGGCCCGGGTCTGCCGGTCACCGCCGTCGGCTCCCACGACACCGCCTCCGCCGTGGCCGCCGTGCCGAGCACCGCCGAGGACGCGGCCTTCATCTCCTCCGGGACCTGGTCGCTGGTCGGCATCGAGCTGGACGCCCCGGTGCTCGGCGAGGAGAGCCGGGCGGCGAACTTCACCAACGAGGGCGGGGTGGACGGGCGGGTCCGCTACCTGAAGAACGTCTCGGGGCTGTGGCTGCTCACCGAGTCCATGCGCACCTGGGACGGGCCCGGCGCCACCGACGCCCAGCGCAGCAGCGACCTCGCGGCCCTGCTCGCCGAGGCCGCCGCCGTGACCCGCCCCGTGGCCGTCTTCGACGCCACCGACGACCGCTTCACGCCCCCCGGCGACATGCCCGCACGCATCACCGCCTGGTGCCGGGAGCACGACGTCGAGCCCCCGCGCGGCCGCGCCGAGGTGGTGCGCTCGATCCTGGAGTCCCTGGCCGCGGCCTACGCCACCACGATCGAGCAGGCCGAGCGGCTGTCCGGGCGGAGCATCCGCACCGTGCACGTGGTGGGCGGCGGCTCGCAGAACGCCCTGCTGTGCCAGCTCACCGCCGACCGCACCGGCCGCACCGTGCACGCCGGCCCCGTGGAGGCCACCGCGATCGGCAACGTCCTGGTCCAGCTGCGGGCCGCCGGCGTCCTCTCCGGCACCCTGGAGGCCCTGCGGGAGCTCGTGACCCGGACGTTCGAACCCGTCCGCTACGAGCCGCGGGTGCTCAGCCCCGCCCGCCGGTCGTGAGCGATCTGTGGCACGGTGAGGAGCACGCCCCGGGAGAAAGCGACACCGCCATGACCGACGCCACCCGGACCTCCGGCCGGGCCGCCCGCCTCACGGAGCTCGTCGACCGGCTCTCCCTGGCGGAGAAGGTCCACCTGCTCACCGGCGAGACCGCCTTCACCCTGCCCGGCAACGAGAGGATCGGCCTGGCGGCCCTGGCCTTCTCGGACGGTCCCACCGGCGTCCGAGGGCTGACCTTCGTCGGTGGGGACGCCGTGGCCCTGTTCCCCAGCGCGACCCTGATCGCCGGGGCCTTCGACGACGGGATCGCCGAGGAGGTGGGGCGGATGCTGGCCGAGGAGGCCCAGCGCCAGCACATCCACGTGGTCCTCGGTCCCACGATCAACCTGCACCGGACCCCGCTGGGCGGGCGGCTGTTCGAGGCCTACTCCGAGGACCCGTACCTCACCGGGCGCACGGCGGCCGCCTACGTGCGCGGCATGCAGGAGCGCGGGACCGCCGCCTGCCTGAAGCACCTGGTGGCCAACGAGTCCGAGACGCTGCGCAACTTCATGGACTCCCGGGTCCCGGAGACCGCACTGCGCGAGCTGTACCTGCTGCCCTTCGAGATGGCGGTCCAGGACGCGGGCGCCTGGTCGATGATGGCCGCCTACAACGATGTCAACGGGGTGGCGGCCACGGAGCACGACCACGTCCAGAACGGGATCGTCAAGGGCGAGTGGGTCTGGGACGGGCTGATCATGAGCGACTGGTTCGCCACCAAGCGCACCGCGGCCTCCGCCAGCGGCGGCCTGGACCTCGTCATGCCCGGCCCCGGCGGGCCCTGGGGCGAGCGCCTCGTGACCGCGGTCCGGGCCGGTGAGGTCGCCGAGGAGACGATCGACGACCACGTGCTGCGGCTGCTGCACCTGGCCGAGCGGGTCGGCGGGCTCACCCCGCCGGGGCGGCAGTCCCGCCCGTGGGCCCAGGACCTGCCCGCGGTGGACTCCCCGCAGCGGAAGGAACAGCTGCGCCGGATCGCCGTCCGGGGCATGACGGTCGTGGCGAACGACGGCGTCCTGCCCCTGGCCGTGGAGGGGGATGCCGGCCAGGACGTGGCGCTGATCGGACGGCACGCTATCGACACCGTGGACATGGGCGGGGGCTCGGCGGTCGTGAACCCGCCCTACCTGTCCACGATCGCCGAGGGGCTGGCCGCGCTGCTCGGGGACCGCGTGCGCGTGGCCGACGGACCGGCCGTGCGGACCCGCCCGGTCCCCGCGGACCCCGCCTTCCTCACGGATCCGGCCACCGGAACCCCGGGGATGCAGGTGGTGCTGCTCGGCGCCGACGGCACCGAGCTCACCCGGTACCACTCCGACTCCCCGGCGATCTCGCTCGACGGGCACGACGACCTCGGCGAGGTCCCGGCCACCGCGGTGCTCACCACCATCCTGGCCAACGACGCGGGACCGGTGCGGCTGGGCGCCGTCGGCGCCGGGCGCTGGGACCTGGTGGCGGAGGGGCAGGAGCTGTCGGCCGAGCTGCGCCTCGAGGGGCAGGACCCGGGCGAGGCGATGCTGCGCCCACCGGCCTTCGCCGAGACCGTGGAGCTGCCGGCTGCGGCCACCCTCACGGCCACCGTGGCGCCGGCCCCGGTCGACTGGCGGGAGGTGCTCCTGGGCGATCCGGGTCTGGGACTGGCCGAGGAGAGCCACCTGCTGCAGATGACCACGGCGGGCAAGACGGCCCTGGTGGCCGCCCCGGCCCCGCGCCCCGACGACGACCTGCTCGCCGCCGCCGAGGCCGCGGCGGCCGCCGCCGGCACCGCCGTCGTCGTCGTCGGCCTGACCGAGGAGCAGGAGACCGAGGCCGCCGACAAGACGACCCTCGTCCTGCCCGGGCGCCAGGACGAGCTCGTGCGACGCGTGGCCACCGCCGCCGAGCGGACCGTGGTCGTCGTCAACGCCGCCACCCCCGTGCTCATGCCCTGGCTGGACCAGGTGGACGCGGTGCTGGTGGCCGGGCTGCCGGGTCAGGAGGGAGGACACGCCGTGGCCGCCGCCCTGACCGGCGCACTCGAGCCCACCGGGCGACTGGTCACCTCCTGGCCCGCCGCGGACGGGGCGGCCCCGGCGTGGGACGTGGTCCCGGACGGCGACCGGGCACTGAGCTACGACGACGGCACGTTCATCGGCCACCGCGGCTACCACGCCGGGCACGCCCCCGCCCCGCTGTTCTGGTTCGGGCACGGCCTGGGCTACGGCACCTGGGAGTACGGGACCGTGCGGGCCCGGGCGGGCGAGGGCGGACCGGTGGTGGACGTCGAGCTCACGAACACCTCGTCCCGGGCGTCGCGGGAGACCGTGCAGGTCTACCTGGACCCGGCCGAGGACGACCAGCCGATCCGCTTGATCGGCTACCAGGGGGTGGACGTCCCCAGCGGGGCCACGGCCGCCGTCAGGGTGCGCTGCGACGACCGGCTGCTCCGCCGCTGGGACGACGCCGCCGGCACCTGGGCACCCCTGGCCGGGGGCGGGGAGCTCGTGCTCGCCCGCGGGCTGGGGGACGTCCGGGCACGGGTTCCCCTGGCCTGACGGTGGGGACGTCCCTGCGCGCGGGGCCGCAGGGACGTCGTGCCCGTCCGGACGCCCGGTGACGCGCCGGGACAGGCCCGTGGATCAGACCATGAGGTCGCGCCGCTCGAAGGCAGCGGCGCCCCCTGCCGCCGCCAGGACCGCCGGCGCGGCCAGCAGCCCCAGACCGGACCAGTCGACGCCGGTGGCCAGCGGTTCGGCGCCGATGTACCAGTGGAAGGGGGAGATCCGCTCCATCCAGGGCGCCTCCCCGACCCGGACCTCGAGGTCCACGCCGTGGAGGGACCCACCCATCCGATGCCGCCCCGGCGCCGAACATCCTCACGAGAGCACCCCATCGAGGAGGAGAAAGAGGCGTCATGGCCTTCGACATCGACCGGTTCGCCGAGGAGTCCACCAGTCTGCACTGGGAGGACCTGGGGCTCGAGGCCCTGCGCGAGGACCCCCTGCCCCCGGAGACGCTGCGCACGCTGCGGTACATGTGCGACGTCGAGTTCCACACCGTCTGCTACCTGCGGGACATGCTCGTCAGCCCCTCCCGCAAGGACCCCGAGGTCAGCACCTTCATGACCATGTGGAACCGGGAGGAGTTCTGGCACGGGGAGGCCCTCGCCCACGTGCTGTCCCTGCACGGGATCACCGTGGCCTTCGACGAGCTCAAGGCCAAGCGGGTCAAGCTCGGCTGGCGCGACCGCATCAACCCGGTGAAGCAGTCGCTGCTGTCCAACATCGTGGGCACCGACTTCGTCGCCGTGCACATGCTCTGGGGCGCGGTGAACGAACGCTCCGCGGCCGCCGCCTACCGGCGCCTGGCCGCGCTCGAGGACCACCCCGTGCTCGCCCCGCTGCTGCGGCGCATCGCCGCGCAGGAGACCAAGCACATCGCGTTCTACACCACCCAGGCCCGGGCCCGGCTGCAGGACAGCCCGAAGGCGCAGAAGCTCGCCCGCCTGGCCCTGCGCACCGCCTGGCAGCCGGTCGGCTCCGGGGTCTCGCCCGAGGAGGAGGTCACCCACGTCATGGGCCACCTCTTCGCCGGGGCCGAGGGCCGCCGGGAGGTCGAGGCCATCGACCGCCAGATCGCGAAGCTGCCCGGCATGGAGGGACTGACGGTGGTGGCCGACGCCCTGGACGCCCGGGGCGTGGCCGCGTGAGCGCGAGCAGCACCTCCGGGGTGGGCGGCCCCCGGTCCGACGTGCGCGCACCCGGGTTCGACGTGCGCGCCTACGCGCGCGACCCGCACGCGCTGCGCCCGGCCGACCTCGACCTCCAGGCCCTGAACGACCTCGCCCCCGGGACCCTGGAGGTGCTGGCGCACCTGTGGTGCGTCGAGCGCGGCCTGCTGGACCGGCTGCGGGACCTGCTGGTCACCCCCACCCACGCCGAGGCCCGGGTGACGGCCTTCCTCACCGCGTGGGCCTACGAGCAGCACTGGCTCGCCGAGACCCTGGGGGCGGTCCTGGCCGCCGACGGCCGCACGGCCCGGGAGCCCGCCGACACGCCCCTCGGCCGGGCCCGGCGGACCTGGGACGAACGGGCCCGGCCCGCGCTCGGCGCGGTCTCCAGCAACCTGCTGGGCGCCGAGACCACCGGCGCCCAGATGGTCACCGGAGGACTCGACACCGCCGTGCTCGCCGCGGTCTACCGGCGGCTGGGGGCAGTCGAGCCCCGGCTGGCCGGGACGGCCCGGGAGATCGTGGGACTGAAGGAGCGGCACCTGGCGTTCTTCGCCGAGGAGGCCGGAGCGCGGCTGGACCGCAGCGCGAGCGCGCGCCGGCTCGCCCGCTCCGGGGCGGCCCGGTGGCGGTGGCCCGGCACCCGCTACGGCGACCCCGGTCCGCACCGGGCGTGGGTCAGCCGGCTGTTCGCGGACCCGGCCGCCCGTGCCGACCTGCTGGCGGTCGACGAGGACCTCGCCGCGCTGCCCGGTCTGGCCGGCGCCCGCCCGGTTGCCGCGGCGCTGGGACGCCTCGACCAGGGCTGAGGCGCCCCGGCAGGGGAGCTACATCTCCTCCTTCGGGGTCATCAGCACGAAGGCCTCCCGGTCGGGTCCCGCGACGGCCGCCATCCGCCCGTACTCGAAGTCGGAGGGCTCCTGGACGACCGACCCCCCGGCCTCGCGCACGCGGCGCACGGCGGCGTCGACGTCCTCGACCTGGAACGCGACCGACCAGCCGGGCCGGGCGTCACCGGCCGCGGGGTCCAGACCGCCGATGCCGCCGGCGGGCATCTGCCCGCCGGGAACGGTGAACAGGGCGTAGGGCATCCGGTCGTCGCCGATGTCCTGGTACGCGTAGCCGAAGACCGCGGCGTAGAAGCCCCGGGCGGCGGCGGGATCGCCGGTCATGAGATCGCACCAGACCACCGCGCCGGGCTCCCCGTACGCCTCGAAGCCGGTGTGCTCGTGGGCCTGCCACATGCCGAAGGCCGCCCCGGTGCGGTCGACCCACATCCCCATGGAGCCGAAGGCCCCGACCTCCATGGGCTCGAACACCGGGGTGGCCCCGGCCTCGACCGCCCGGGCGGCATGGGCGGAGATGTCCTCGGTGGCCAGGTAGACCGACCAGACGTGCGGGGCGTCCGCCATGCCCTCCATGGTGGGGGAGAGCCCGGCGACGGCCCGACCGCCGAGCAGCGCGTTGCAGTAGCCGCCGTACTCGGGCTGGGACTCGGAATAGGTCCAGCCGAGCACGTCGCGGTAGAAGGCCTGGGTGCGGCCCAGGTCAGAAGCCATCAGGTCCACCCAGCAGGGCGTGCCGGCCGGCCAGGGTTCGGTGTGCGTGGTCATGGCGAAGGTCCTTCCGGGAAGCGGGTGCAGCGGTGCCGCCGGGGGCCCACCACGGCGTCCATGACCCGGACACGATGCGGTGTGACCTCTGACACGTTCCAGGCTAGGCGCCCGCTCGGACGCGCTACCGGGTCCGCTCAGCCGGCCGAGCGGCCCAGCTGCTCCCCGTGGTGGAGGTGGCCGGGGACCGTGCCGGTCAGCACGGTCCCGGCGAGCGCCTCGCCGAGCGCGGGGGCCTGCTTGAACAGGTTGTGCCCGGCGAGGGCGGTGAGCCCGTCCTCGGACCAGATCCCCACGCCGTCGTCGCCCCAGGGCAGCCGGGTGACCCAGCAGTGCACGTGGTCCACCGGGCGCGGGTCCAGGCCGGGCAGGGCGCGCCGCACGTAGGAGACGGTCCGGTCGGCCAGGGCGGCGAGCGCCGCGGGATCGGCGAGGCCGCCGTCCGGGTGGGCGGGCGTGTCGGCGCTGAGGCCCACCGAGAAGTGGCGGCCGTCCGGATAAGGCGCGGCGTACACGCCGGTCTCGCCGAAGGCCCCGCTGCCGTCCTGGAAGGTCGGCAGGCCTCGAGCGACACCAGAGGGCGCTCCGTCCGGGACCGAACCGTGAAGGGCCGGTCCGTGATGGGCCGGTCCGTCCGGGGCCAGGGCGAACGTGAGGCGGACGTGGGCGCCCACCTCCACGGGCAGGTCGAGCCCGGCGCCGCGGGCCAGCGGGGCGGTGCCCCGGCCGGCGCACAGCACCACGTGGTCGTAGGTCTCGCAGGTGGTTCCGGTGCGCACCTCCACCGCTCCCGTGCCCGTGCGCCGGACCGCGAGCACGTGCTCGCGCAGCATCGACCCCTCGAGCCGGCGCGACAGCGCCGCGACGGCGGCGAGGGTGCGGATGGCACCGCCGCGGACGTCGAGCATCGCCGGGCCGGTCCAGTCGGCCAGCAGCGGCAGCCGCTCGTGCAGCTCCTCGGGCGGCAGACGCCGCACGGGGACGTCCTCGAACGGCTCCAGGGCGCGGAGCTTGTCCTCGACTCCGTCCCCGATCGCCACGGCGCCGTCGGGGGAGACCAGCTCGACGCCGAACTCCTCCTCCCACTCCCGCCACAGGGCCCGGCTGCGGGCGACCAGCGCCACCAGCCGGGGGTCCTCGTGGGCGTGCCGGAAGATCCGGCCCTGCCCGGCGGACTGCCCGCTGCCGGGCGGCCCGGACTCGTACAGGGTCACGTCGGCGCCGCGCGCCCGCAGGGCGTGGGCGGCGGCCAGGCCCACGATGCCCGCGCCGACCACGGCCGTGCGGGTCACCGGAGGACTCCGGGGACGCTCGTCACACCGGTCGGGCGCGCGGCCGTCCGGGCGCTCAGCCGTCCTGCCCGGGGTCGGTGCTCTCGCCGAGGATGTCGTCGAAGGCCTCCCGCACGGCCTGCCGGGTGGCCAGGCGCACGCTCGCCGCGCCCTGCTTGTCCGCGGTGTCGGCGTTCTCGATGTTGCTGCGCTCCTCGCGCTCCTGCTCCAGGGCGTGGTCCCGGGCGGAGCGGATGCGGTCCATGATCTCGTTGGCTTCCATGGTCTCCATCCCATCACGGCCGTCCGACATTGAACAGGGGGCTGATCAGTTCTCGCGGGCCGCCGGGTCCGCCGCGGCGTCCGCGGCGAGCTCGGGGGAGCTCCCGCCGACCATGACCACGGCGCTCGCGGCCACCACCAGGCCCATGCCCACGAGCTGCGGGCCCGTGAGCGCCTGCCCGAGCACCAGCAGCCCGGCGAGGGCCGCGACCGCGGGCTCCAGGCTCAGCAGGATCCCGAAGACCTTGGGCGGGATGGCCCGCAGCGCGAGCAGCTCAAGGGAGTAGGGGACCACGGAGGAGAGCATCGCGATCCCCACCCCCGCGCCCAGCACGCCCCACGTCAGGGCGGGGACGTGCGCCGTGAGGACCCCCACCGGGGTGACCAGGACCGCCGCCACGACCAGGGCCACGGCGAGACCGTCCAGCTGGTCGAAGTGCCGGCCCGCGGACCGGCTGCCCAGGATGTAGGCGGCCCAGCCCGCCCCGGCCAGCGCCGCCCAGGCGATGCCGGCGAGGTCGAGCTCCGGCCACGGCACGGTGAGGGCCTGGGAGATGAGCACGATCCCGCCCAGGGCCGCCGCCACGGCGAGGACGTCCCGGCCGCGGCGGGAGAGCACGGCGGACAGGGCGAGCGGGCCCAGGAACTCGATGGTCACGGCCACGCCCAGCGGGAGGGTGGCCAGGGACTGGTAGAACGCGAAGTTCATGCCGGCCAGGGCCGCCCCGAAGAACAGACCGGACCGCCACGCCTCCCGGCTCCGGCCGCGCAGCCGCGGCCGGATGACGGCCAGCATGATCGCGGCGCTGATGAGCAGCCGCATGGTCACCGTGGCGGACGCCCCGATCAGGGGCACCAGGACGGCGGCGAGGGCCCCGCCGAACTGGACGGAGACGACGGCGGCCAGCACGTAGAGGGTCGGGCGCAGCCGGGGGCCGCGGGCGGGAGCGAGGGTGGTCACCCGTTCAGGGTAGGGCTCCCCGGCGGCTCTGCCGTCACCGGCGCTCGCCGAGACGCAGGGCGCCGTGCACGGGATCGCGCTCGAGCACCCGCAGCTCCCCGAGACCGCGGGCCGCGGCGGCCTGCTGCAGCCGGTCCCGCAGCAGCGGCTGGTGCCGTGCCAGGCCACCGCCCACCACCACCGGGCCGGTCAGCTCCAGCCGCCGGGACACGGTGGCGGCGAGGTCGGCCAGCGCCCCGGCCGCGCGCTCCACCAGCTGCAGGGCGTCGTCGTCGTGCGCCGCGGCCTCGAAGGCGACCCGGGAGAGCCCGGCCCAGAACCCGCGGTCCACGCCGCTGTGGAAGCGCTCGATGAGCTGACCGGGCTCGGGAATCCCGCATTGCGCCAGCACCGCCCGGTCCAGGGCGTCGGGCCGCAGCCCGTCGTCGAGCCGGGCGAGGGCGCGGCGCACGAGCTCCCGGCCCAGCCAGTAGCCGCTGCCCTCGTCGCCCAGCAGGTGCCCCCAGCCGCCGGCGCGCGCCTCCCGGCCGTCCGGGGCGGCGCCCCAGGCGGCGGAGCCGGTGCCGGCGATGACCGCGATGCCGGTGCTGCACCCGCCGGCGGCCAGGACCAGCCGGGTGTCGTGCACGACGACGATCCGCGCCGCCCCCGTGTGCGGGGCGATGAGCGCGCGCAGCGCCTCGGCGTCCGCGGGCGTGTCGACGCCGCCCGCCCCTGCCACGACCACGTCCGCGGCGGAGGCGCCCAGCTCACCGAGGACGCCGGCCAGGGCGCGGGAGGCCTGGGCGGGACTGACGTTCTGCACGTTGGCGCTGCCGCCGACGACCTCCTGCACCGGGCGGCCGTCCTCGGCCCGCAGGCCGTGGGTCGTGGTGCCGCCGATGTCCAGGCCGATGAGGATGCTCATGGGTCCATCCTGCCGTGCGCGGCCGGGCCGGCCCAGGGCACGACGACGCCCGACCGGGCGCCGGTGCGAACCGGCCCGATCGGGCGTCGTGGACCGTGTCCGGTCAGGCCGCGAGGGCCAGGGGCGCGGGGCGCAGGCGGCAGTCCTCGAAGGAGAACAGCCGGCGGACGCCGGTGCCGGCCTCGAGGACCCACAGGACGCCCAGGGGGTGCGAGACCTGCCCCACGGTGCCGACGCAGCTCTCGTAGAACTCGTCCCAGATCTCGAGCCGGTCGCCGGGCTGGATCTGGCTCAGGTCGGTCATCCACTTCTCAGCAGCGGTCATTCCGCCACCTCCCATCAAGTCTTCGTTCGTGTGTGCTTCCATGGTGCACTGTCCGCGGTGACCTGCGCAGCGACCCCGATTTGACAAACGGCCCGCAGGTCTTGAGCTTCGTCACACCCCCGTCCGGTCGGCAACCTGCAACGGTTGCCCGGAGGGTGCCGAGGGCGGCGTTCTGTGACGGCCGTCCCGGCCGGGCGCGTGAACAACAACACGTCACGAAATCGTCGTCGCACACCGTCATCCGTGTCGTGCGCGCCCTCGTGCCGGGTGCTCAGCCCTCGGAGCCCTGCGCTCCGTCCGGATCGGCCGGCTCCCGCAGATGCCGGTCGAAGAACGCGACGATCCGGCGCCGGGCGTCCTGGGTGGCCGGGTCGTCGTAGGCCGTGCGGCTGAACCGGCCGAGCACCCGCAGCATCGGCGAGAGGTCCTCGGGGTCGTGGTCGTTCATGAAGCCGTGACCCACCCCGGGGTAGATCCTGATGTCGTGCGCCACCTCGGTCTCGGTGAGGATGCCCTCCAGGCGGCGGCCGGCGTCGGCGCCCAGGGGAGTGGTGTCCGCCCCGCCGTAGCTGCCCACGATGGGGCAGGCGTCCGGGAGCCACTGCTCGGCGCCCTCGGGGCACCCGCCGTAGTTCGTGCTCGCGGCCGAGAACCCGTGCTCCACGGCGAGGGCGAGCGCGTAGCCGCCGCCCATGCAGAAGCCGACGACCCCGATCCGGCCCGTGCAGTCGGGGCGCGCGGCGAGCCAGGACCGCGCCGCCTCGACGTCGTCGAACGTGCGTCCCCGGCGGGCGCCGATGTCCTTCATGATCGTGCGCAGGCAGCGGAGCCGGCCGCCCCAGTAGAAGAGGTCCGGGGCCACGGCGAGGAACCCCTCGCCCGCCAGCCAGTCCGCCTGGTGGCGCAGGTCCTGGCTCATCCCGGTGAAGTCGTGCACGAGCACCACCCCGGGCCAGGGCCCCGGGCCGTCGGGCACCGCCACGTGGACGGGCATCTGCCCGTGACCGGTGGCCACGAGGACGTCGCTCATGGCCCGTCAGGCCTGCCGGGCGTGCACGGCGTCGGCGGTGCCGGCCGCCACGAGCCGCTTGCGGTAGGACATGCCGCCGACCAGCGCCACCACGAACAGCACCGACATGACGACGAGCAGCGGCCACGGGCCGAACTGGTAGATCAGCGGCACCGAGGCGGCGGTGATCAGCCCGCCGCCGAAGAACGGCTCGAAGAACAGCTGCTTGTAGCCGAAGGCCTCCATCGCCGGGCTCTCGTCGTGCGGGTCGGCGATGCGCATCAGGATGAGGCCGGTGGCGGTGACACCCATGGACTGACCGAAGTCCGCGATGCCGCGCTCGAGCCAGTAGTCGGGGATGACCTTGGGCACGAAGAGGAGCAGGAAGCCGGTGCAGAAGACGACGCCGGCGACGGACAGGACCAGGAAGACCTCCCAGTTCGCGGCGATCGCGGTGAGGGACAGGGTCGCGATCGCGGCGAGGATCAGGAAGTCGAGGGCGAGCCCCTGGATGCGCAGCATCATCTGGTGGTCCAGCAGGTGGCCGATGCCCCGCCAGTCCATGACCAGCTGCACCACCACGCCGCCCAGCATGGCGAGCGGGAACAGGGGCACGAACGCGAGCAGCTCCACGGTGTCCGCCCACAGGGCCTGCTCGACCCACTGCAGGGCCGTGAGGATGAGGTAGCCGATGAGGATCGCGATGCCCACCACGGCCACGTGCAGGGTCAGCGGCTCGATCGAGGCCGGCCGGGAGGTCATCATGGCCGCGGGGATGTTCTCGTCCCGGCGGTAGAGGCCCTTCTGCTCCTCGACGGACTGCTCCACGTTGCCCTTGAGCACCTTGGTGCGCCCGGTGCGCACACCCCAGTTGATGACGGCGATCCCGATGACGATGCCGCCCACCAGGCCGATCGTGGCCATGCCCAGGGCCAGGTCCGCGCCCTCCTCGAAGCCGAGCTCCTCCATCACGGGGCGCATCCCGGCCGCGGTGCCGTGGCCGCCCTCGAAGCCGATCTCGATGAGGGCCCCGGCCATGGGGGAGATCCCGAACAGGGGACCGAGGACCGCGATCACCAGCAGCAGGCCCACGACGTACTGGCCGGAGCCGAAGGCGAGACCCACCGACAGCTGCGGGCCGGCGAGCCGGGCGACGCGCCGCGGACCGGGAATGGACGCCCCGAGGAAGAGCGTCGCGAAGACCACGCTGATGAGCAGGCTGGGCAGGGTGGCCCAGACCTCGAGGATCTCCGGGGTGAACACGCCCCCGTCCGCGAGCCAGCCGACCCCGGCGGCCTCTCCGACCCGGCCCAGGACCTGGGGGCCGGCGAGCAGGGCGAGGAAGCCCGCGATGATGGAGCTGGGCAGGAAGATCTTCTGGATCCACCGCACCCGGACCCGCAACCACTTCCCCACGAGGAACAGCGCTGCCAGCAGGATCAGGGCGAAACCGACGTGGTTGGGGCTCATGGCGGGCTCCTGGGTCGAAGGCTCGTGCGGTCGGGCCAGTCTACGCACGCGTGTCCGGCGGCACACCCGGGGCCGCCGGGGCGGGCGCCCGCCCCGGTACCCTGGCAGGCGTCCCCTCTTCCCCTGCCCAGGAGCACCTGTGACGCCCTCGTCGCCCCCGGACCGTCCCTCGACACCGCCGGCCACCACGACCACCGCCACGACCACCCCCGGCGGGGAGGTCCGCCGCAGCATCCCGGGCAACGTGGTACGCGGCGCGCTCATCGGCGTGGTCGAGACCGTCCCCGGGGTCAGCGGCGGCACCGTGGCCCTCGTGGTCGGCATCTACGACGAGCTCATCAACTCCGCCGGGCACGTGGTCTCCGCCGGCAGGCGGGCGCTGCTCGGGCCCGACCGGGCCGCCGGGGTGCGGCACCACCTGGCCCGGGTGCACTGGCGGATCGTGGTGCCCGTGGTGATCGGCATGGTCGCGGCCCTGCTCACCGTGGCCGGGCCCATGAGCCACCTCGTCGAGGAGTACCCCGTCACCATGCGGGCGCTGTTCTTCGGCATGGTCCTGGCCTCCATCGGGGTGCCCCTCCGTCTGGCGGGCGGGGCCCTGCGGGCCCGGGACGCGGCCGTCGTGGCGCTCGCGGCCGTGCTCGCGTTCGTGCTCGTGTCCGTGCCGCCCACCACGGTGGCCCCCGCGCCGCTGCTCATCGTGCTCGCGGCCATGGTCGCGGTGTCCGCGCTGCTGCTCCCCGGGCTCTCCGGCTCCTTCCTGCTCCTGACCATCGGGCTCTACCAGCCGACGCTGCGGGCCGTCGACGAGCTCGACCTCGGCTACCTGTCCCTGTTCTTCCTCGGGGCGGCCCTGGGCATGGTGGTCATCGTCAAGGGCCTGCAGTGGCTCCTCGACCACCACCACCGCGTCACCATGCTGGCGCTCACCGGGCTCATGCTCGGCGCCCTGCGCACGCTGTGGCCCTGGCAGCTCGAGGACCGCACGCTGCTCTCCCCCGAGGGGGACTGGTGGGTGCAGCTGCTCGCGGCGGCGGCCGGCTGCGTCGTCGTCCTCGCCCTGCTGGCCGTCGACGCCCGCACCCGGGCGCGCACCGGCCACGGCTCCCAGGAGGAGCTCGCCGGCGTCGAGTCCGGCGACGACGCCGACGAGGCCACCGACAGCACCCGGTAGACGGCCGCGGGCCGCCCCCGGCTCAGCCCGCGGGCGGGCGCCACGCCTTGCCCGCGTCGAGCGCGGCCATCAAATGCGGGCCGGCAGCCTCCTCCACGACCTCCCGGGGGCCGACGACGACGAGCAGGGACCTCGCGCGGGACATGCCCACGTAGACCATGTGCTGGGCCCGGACCATGTCCTGGAAGCCGTTGACCGCCAGGACCACGGCCGAGCGCTCGAGGCCCTTGAAGCCCAGGACGTGCCCGTAGAAGACGTCCTCCTCCGCGAAGTGCCCGTCCCAGTAGGCTCCGAAGCCCTCCGTGTCCACGATCTCCCGCTGCACCGGGTGGCGCCTGCCGGTGGTCAGCAGCGCGATGCGGCCCGGGTCCCACCCCTCGTCCTGGAGGGCGACCACGGCGTCGTCGGCAAGCTCCAGGACGGCCCCCGGCTCGACGTCGACGAACCGCACCGCCGGGCCCTCCCCGTTCCGGCACCGCTGCGGCTCCCGGGCGAGTGGGGCGAAGGCCCGGGCAATGGTGGCGGTGTTGCGCAGGTTGTCGTCCAGCGGGAACGGGTTGAGGTCGATGGGGGCGTGCCCGTCCCGGTCGAAGATGCGCTGGTGCTCGTCGGTGAACACGAACAGCACGCCCCGGTCCGGGTCCTCGAGGCACTGGACCAGCGCCTCCCACCACAGCTCCCCGAAGTCCTGTCCCTCGTCCACGACGATCGCGTCGAACCGGTCCCCGTCCGGACGGGCGGCGGCCAGCTCCCGCAGCCGCTGGGGGAGCCGGTGCTCCCAGTAGTCGGGGTCGTCGTCCTCGCCGGGCTCCGCACCCCATTCGACGGGCAGCCGGTGGAACAGGCCGATGTACGCCGGGCGCTCCTCCTCCGGCCACGCCCGGGACATCAGCTCGAAGTACCGCGCGAGCCCCCGGGAGTAGCACACGAGCGCCGTGCGGTGCCCGTCGCGGGTCAAACGGCGGGCCTTGAGCATGGCCAGGTGGGTCTTGCCGGAACCGGCGCCTCCGGTGATCTGCGCGCGGTGCTGCCACCGCAGCAGGGACAGGGTGCGCTCCTGCTCCCGGGTGAGCTGGTTGCCGGAGTCCTCGAGCTCCCGGGCGAGGTCCTGCACGTTGCACAGGGACAGGTGGGTGCGGCGCAGGTTCTTGACGATCAGCTCCACGGTGATCGCATCCGGTGGGCGGTAGGCCTGCGTGCTGCGGCGCAGCACCTGGTTCAGCCGTCCGGCGATGCCGTCCAGGTCGGTGCGGTCGAACAGCCGGTCCCGCGGGGCGTCGGGGACGTCCCAGTCCCCGGGCAGGCGCGTGTAGGGCAGGGCCGCGAAGAACGTGGTCCGCCCGCCCCCGCGGGACAGCCGCGGCGCCAGGTAGTCCAGGAGGGCGTGCATCCCGGACCGGGCCTGCTCCAGCGGCGACCGCTTCAGCCGGTGCGCCCCACCCCGGCCGGACTGGTGCCACTGCCCGTTCCGGACCGAGATGTCCCCGCCCTTCACCTCGATCACCGCGTTGCCCACACCCGGCCACAGCACCAGGAGATCCAGTTCCGCCTCGACCTCGTCCCCGGTGATGCGCTGCCCCGAGATCAGCACCGCGTCCTCGGGGAGCTGCGCCCGCAACGCCTCCCAGACGCACTGCTCCGCTTCGAAGCCGGGCGGGAACTCCGGGGACTCCGGGAAGGTCTGCGGCATGGCCCCAGGCTACCCAGGATGTGCCATCGCAACCGGGAGGCGGTGCGCCGTCGCGTGACGAGGCGCGATCCGCGACCCCCTCATGCCGGCGGGTCGTGTTCTGCCGGTACGAGCGGCGCAATCCGACAGGACGCGACCCCTCGCGGTGGCAGGAGGCGGAACGCGACCCCTCGCGGCGGGGGGAGACGGAACGCGACCCCTCGCGGCGGCGGGGGAGGCGGAGCACGGCGAAGGGCCCCGGTGTCGACTGCGACACCGGGGCCCTCCGGGTGGTTCGACGGCTGAACCGTGCTGCTACATTCCGTCCTTGAAGTTCTTGCCCGCGTCCTTGACGTTCTCGCCGGCCTGCTTGGCGCTGCCGGACAGCTTGTCCGCCTGGCCCTCGGCCTGGAGGTCGCGGTTGTCGGTGGCGTCGCCGACCTTTTCCTTAGCGGTGCCGCTCGCCTTCTCCGCGGCGTTGCTGATCTTGTCTCCGAGTCCCATGGGCTCTCCCTCCGGTCGGTGAACAGGTGCTACCAGCGTAGACCCCTCAGCATGCTGAGGGAACAGGCGGGGCGCCCCGGAAGGGGTCATTCCCCCCAGGGCGAACAGCGCCCGCTCAGCGCTCCGGGACGTCGAGGCCGGCCGCGGCCAGGCGCTCCCGCAGCCAGGCCGGGATCCTGCGGTCCATCCTCCGGTAGCGCCCGAGGTGCCGGCGCCAGTCCTCCGCGGCGACCGGGTGCGGGGCGTGCGCCGGGAGGGCGGGGTCGTCGTCGTAGTTGAGCACGAGCTCCACGCCGGGGCGCTGCCAGCGCCGCCCGGCCACGGTGACGATCAGCGTGGCGGACAGCCACGACCCGTCCACGAGGTCGGCGTAGTCCTCCTGGAGGGCCCGGGCCAGCCGGCGCGGGGTGCTGCGCAGGCCCTCGGCGTCCACGGGGCGGCAGGTCGTGCGGTCGCCGCGGACCTCTCGCACCTGCAGGCGCAGGTCCCGGCCCACGCTCAGGACGTCCAGCACGAGCGCGTCCCATCCGGGCTCGGTCCCGTGGGCGCGGACGAGCCACCGGGCCAGCCGGTCGATGGTCCTGCGCTGCCGGGGGCTCTGGAGTCTGTCGGTCCGCACGGGCACACGCTAGCAAGCGCCGGGCCGGCGGCTCAGTCCGCCGTGATGACCACCTTCACCGCGCGGTGCTGCGCGGCGTTGCCGAACAGCTCGTAGGCCTCCTCCATCTGGGACATGGTGAAGCGGTGGGTGGCCATCGCCTTCGCGTCCAGCCGGCCGGACCGGACCATGTTGAGCAGGCTGCCCACGGTGCGGCAGTCCACGAGCCCCATGTTGATGCGGACGTTGGAGATCCACATCCGGTCCAGGGGCAGCTCCACCGGCTTGCCGTGCACGCCGGCGTTGGCCACCGTGCCGTAGGGCCGGACCACGTCCAGGCAGGTCCGGAAGGTCTGGGGCACGCCCACGGCCTCGATGGCCACGTCCACGCCGAGGCCGTCCGGGGACAGCGCCCTGATCCGCTCGACGGCGTCCGGGTCCCCGGCGTTGACCTTGTCCGTGGCCCCGAGCTCGAGGGCCTTGTCCATCCGGTTCTCGTCGAGGTCCACGGTGATGACGCGCCCGGCGCCGCAGAGGTTCGCCGTCATGACCGCGCCCAGGCCCACCGGCCCCGCGCCCACGATCGCGACCGTGTCGCCGGGCTTCGTGTTGCCGTTGAGGATGCCGATCTCGAAGCCCGTGGGCAGGGCGTCGGTCAGGAACAGGACGTCCTCGTCGTCGAGACCCTCCGGGACCTTGTGCACGGAGGTCTCCGCGAACGGCACGCGCACGTACTCGGCCTGCGTGCCGTCGATGAGGTGCCCGAACACCCATCCCACGCCGCCCAGGGTCTGGCAGTGGGAGGGCTGGTTGTTCCTGCAGTAGGAGCACTTCCCGCAGTTGGTGACCGCGGGGATGATGATCCGGTCGCCGGGCTCCAGCCCGGTCACGGCGTCCCCGACCTCGGTGATCGTGCCGACCGCCTCGTGGCCGAGGACCCGGCCGTCGACGACGGCGGGGACGTCGCCCTTGAGGATGTGCAGGTCGGTGCCGCAGATGGTGGTCGTGTCGACCTTCGCGATGACGTCGGTGGGGTCTTGGAGGGTCGGGTCCGGGACCTCCTCCCAGGCCTTGCGGCCCGGTCCGTGGTAGACGAGTGCCTTCATGGGGTCCTCCTCGGTCGCCGGTCCGGCGGGCTGCCGGGCCGCCCGTCCTCATCGTAGGCGCGAGGATCCCGGGCCGGCAGGGCTCACTGGTAGGAGACGAACCATGGCTGCGGCTCGATCGCGGACGTCTCCTCCGGCGTGAAGGTGGGCGTGTCCTCGTCGTAGAAGTTCTTCCACGCCATCCGGATCCCCTCCGGCAGGCCCTGCTGCAGCCGCTCCCACGTGCCCGTCTTCAGCTCCGGGGTGCCGTGGCCGTCGGCGTGTAGGACCAGCGCGAGCTCCGGGCGGGAGGCGTCCACGAGGTGGCGGTTCGTGATCATCGACTCCGCGAACTGGTGCAGGACCACCACCTTCTGCGGCAGGTCGTTGTCCCGGGTCAGGCCGGCGAGCCACGCCGTGGTCGCGTTGATCTCCGCGGCGTCCACCGAGCCGATCTGCACCATGTGCACCTGGTCCGGCCCCAGCCGCCACTCCGGGTCCAGGGCCAGGCCCACGTTGGGGAGCTCGAGCAGCTCCTGGTACTGCTGCGCCTGGCTCAGGAAGTCCTGCCGGCCGGGCTGGAGGTCCAGCACCACGTAGACGTCGTGCTCCGCCGCGGCCTCCACGTACGGGCGCAGCTCCTCGACCGGGAGCTCCTCGGAGTAGTCCCCGTCCTCGCCGGGGCCCGCGGAGGCCGTGGTCGCGATGATCTCGAACGCGGGGACCACCGGCACGTCGCTGAAGGGCTCGTACTGGGCGGCGAGCTCCTTCGCCCGGACGGCCGACTCCTCGGGGCCCTGCTCCCCGAGCACGCCCAGAGCCGGGGTCCCGGGGCGGCCGTAGAGGGCCACCATCCGCCGGTCGGGGAACACCTCGGTGCCCCCGCCGATCAGCTCCGCGGGCTCCTCGGGCACGGGGGTCGGGGAGGGGGCGGCCGACGACGGCGACGCGTCCGCCGCCGGTGTCGCCGCCGAGCCGCTGCCAGCGCCCTGGGCGCAGCCGGTCAGGAGGAGCGCGGCGCACAGGGCCGGGACGAGGGGGCGGGGCAGCGGCGAGCGGGTCATGGTCTGTCCTGGGGCCGAGGGGCAGGGGGGTCCGCCCAGCCTACGCACCGGCCGGTGCGCCGGACGGGAACAGGACCCGGAACGGTGCCGGCCGCGGCGCGGGTGCGTCACGCGGCGACCCGGGCGGTCCGGGACCCCGCGACCGGGGCGGCCCGGGACCCGGCGGCCCGCCGGACCTCAGGCGGTGCCGGGCTCCCCGGACCCGCCCAGCTCGCCCAGCTCCTCGAGCAGCCGCAGGCCGCGCTCGGCCCAGGCGATCTCCTGGTCGGCGCGGGCCACCTGCCCCTCGTAGGCGAAGACCTTGAACCGGGTGATCCGCTCCCACTGCTCCTCGGGGTTGGCCGCCAGCCGGCGCGCCAGCGTGGGGCTCGTGCGGTCCTGGAGCGCCCTGATCTGCTGGAGGGCCTGCGCGCGCTGGTCCCGGTAGTGCTCGATGTGGGCGTGCAGCTGCGCGGCCGCGGCGCCGGGGGAGGCCCACTCGAAGTAGGCGGCCCGCAGGTGGGCGGGGTCCCGCTCCCGGACGTAGCCGAGCGGCTGGTCCTGCCACTGCCGCAGGGCGCGCTCGCCCTCGGGCGTGATCGAGTACTCCGTCTTGGTGGCCCCGCGCGATCCCCAGGGGACGGGCCGGCTCGTGAGCAGCCCCTCCGCGTGCATCTTGCGCAGCTCCGGGTAGATCTGCGAGTCGGGGGCGTGCCACACGTGGCCCACGGAGGAGCTGAACTGCTTGACCACGTCGTAGCCGGTCAGCGGCCCCGAGGAGAGCAGTGCCAGCAGGGCCGAGCGGAGGCTCACGGGCGGTTCCTTCCGTCGCAGCAGGGGTCGTCCTGCTGAGCCTAGCCGGGAGCCGGCCCCGTGACCCTTGTCACTCACTATGGACATAGATATTGTGTGTCCTGCGCCACGACTATCTATCGAGATAGTGAGTGGATCGTGCTCGCCCCGGACCGCCCAGCAGAGGACCGCACCATGACCGTCGCCGCCACGAGGACCACCTCCACCGCCAAGCTCCTGTCCCACCCGCTCGACGCCTGGTACGTGGCCGGGTGGGACCACGAGATCACCGCCAAGGGCATCCTCTCCCGCACCGTGGCGGGCCGCCCGCTGGCCCTGTACCGCACCGAGGACGGCCGTCCCGTGGCCCTGGCGGACGCCTGCTGGCACCGGCTCGCCCCGCTCTCCCAGGGCCGGCTCGTGGGCCGCGACGAGATCCAGTGCCCGTACCACGGGCTGCGCTACAACGCCGCGGGGCGGTGCACCTCGATGCCCGCCCAGGAGACGCTGAACCCCTCCGCCACCGTGCCGTCCTACCCGGTGCTCGAGCGCCACCGCTACGTGTGGGTGTGGCTGGGCGACCCCACGCGGGCGGACCCCGCCCTGTTGCCCGACATGCACCAGATGGACAGCCCCGAGTGGGCCGGCGACGGCGAGACCATCCACGCCCCCTGCAACTACCAGCTGGTCCTCGACAACCTCATGGACCTCACGCACGAGGAGTTCGTGCACTCCTCCAGCATCGGCCAGGAGGAGCTGTCCGAGTCGGAGTTCGAGACCACCCACGACGAGCGCTCCGTGACCGTGACCCGCTGGATGCGCAACATCGACCCCCCGCCCTTCTGGCTCAAGAACATGCGGGACCGGTTCCCGGGCTTTGAGGGCAAGGTGGACCGCTGGCAGATCATCCACTACACCTTCCCCTCCACCATCTGCATCGACGTCGGCGTCGCCGAGGCCGGCACCGGGGCGCCCGAGGGGGACCGCTCCCGCGGGGTCAACGGCTACGTGATGAACACGATCACCCCGGAGACGGACCGCTCCTGCCACTACTTCTGGGCCTTCATGCGCAACTACCGCCTGGAGAGCCAGCTCATCACCACCCAGCTGCGCAACGGCGTGCACGGGGTGTTCGGGGAGGACGAGGCCATGCTGCAGGCCCAGCAGGCGGCCATCGACGCCAACCCCGAGCACGAGTTCTACAACCTCAACATCGACATGGGCGGGATGTGGGTGCGCCGGCTCCTCGAGCGCGCGCTCGAGGCCGAGGGCCGCCCCGCCGCCGCCCCGGCCGCTCCCGCCGGGGCCTGAGGAGGGGTCGTGGCCGATTCCCAGCACGAGGTCTGGCAGCGCGCCGCCGTCGTCGCCGTCGAGGACGTCGCCGCCGGCATCCGGCGCGTCGTCCTGCGTCCCGACCGGCCCTGCCCGGTGCGGCCGGGCGAGCACGTGGACGTCCGCGTCCTCGTCCACGGCGAGCAGCAGGTGCGCTCCTACTCCGTGGTCGACGCCGACGCTGACGGCGCGCAGCTCGCCGTCAGCGTCTTCCGCACCCCCACCTCCCGCGGCGGCTCGATCTTCATGCACGGTCTCGAGCCCGGGCAGGTCCTCGAGATCACCCAGCCGCTGCAGAACTTCCCGCTGCGCGTGGGGGCCCCGTCCTACGTCCTGCTGGCCGGCGGCATCGGCATCACCGCGATCGCCGGGATGGCGGCGCTGCTGCGCCGGCTCGGCGCGGACTACCGCCTCGTCTACGTTGCCCGCTCCCGGCCCGCCATGGCCTACCTCGACGACCTGGCCGCCCTGCACGGGGACCGGCTCGAGGCGCACATCGACGACGAGGGCGGCTCGCTCGACGTCCCGGCCCTCGTGGCCGGCGTGCCTGCGGGCGCCGAGCTCTACATGTGCGGCCCCATCCGGCTCATGGACGCGGTGCGCCGCGCCTGGGTCGAGCGCGGGCTGGACCCGACCGGCCTGCGCTACGAGACCTTCGGCAACAGCGGCTGGTTCGAGGCCGAGCCGTTCGTGGTCCGCGTCCCCCGGCTGGGCGCCGAGACCGTCGTCGGCCCCGACGAGTCCCTGCTCGAGGCCCTCGAGCGGGAGGGACTCGACATGATGTCCGACTGCCGCAAGGGCGAGTGCGGGCTCTGCCAGGTCAAGGTCCTCGGCCTGGCCGGGCGGATCGACCACCGCGACGTGTTCTACTCGGACCGGCAGAAGCAGACCGGCACGTCCATGTGCTGCTGCGTCTCGCGGGTGGTCTCCGCCGCACCGGCGGCCGATCCCGGCGAGCGCCCGGCCGCCGTCCTCACCATCGACGTCCCCTGAGAGGCTCCCCATGGACATCCGACACCAGATCGACGCATCCAGGATGTCGTCGTACCAGTGGCTCATCATCGCGGTGACCACGTTCCTCAACGCCCTCGACGGCTACGACGTGCTCGCCATGGCGTTCACGGCCACCTCCGTGACCGAGGAGTTCGGGCTCTCCGGCTCCCAGCTGGGCTGGCTGCTCAGCGCCGGGCTCATCGGCATGGCCGTGGGCTCCCTCGTCCTCGGGCCCTTCGCGGACCGGTACGGCCGGCGGAGGATCCTCGTGCTGGCGCTCGCCGTCAACGCCCTCGGCCTGTTCCTGTCCACCACGGCCGGGTCCGTGCTCGAGCTCGGGCTGTGGCGCGTCGTCACCGGCCTGGGCGTGGGCGGCATCCTCGCCTCCGCCACGGTGATCACCAGTGAGTACGCCAGCGCCCGCCACCGCGGCATGGCCGTGAGCATCTTCACCGCGGGCTACGGCGTGGGCGCCACCCTCGGCGGCATGGGCGCGACCCAGCTGATCCCCGCCTTCGGCTGGCGCTCCGTGTTCCTCACCGGCGGCCTGCTCACCCTCGTGGCGATCGCGCTCGTGCTGGCAGTGCTGCCCGAGTCCGTGGACTACCTCCGCACCCGGCGGCCCGCGGGCGCCGTGCAGAAGCTCGACCGCATCGCCCGTCGCCTGCGCCTCGAGGGGGAGGTCGAGCTCGGCCCCGTCCCGGCGGGCGCCGGCGAGCGGCGGAGCAGCGTGGGCCTGCTGCTCAGCGGCCGCTACCGCACCGCGACCCTCCTGCTGTGGGCGGCCTTCTTCGTCATCATGTTCGGCTTCTACTTCGCCAACTCCTGGACGCCCCGGCTCCTCGTGGAGACCGGGATGACCGAGCAGCAGGGCATCGTCGGCGGGCTCATGCTCACGATGGGCGGCACTTTCGGGTCCCTGCTCTACGGCGCGCTGACCACCAGGTGGGACGAACGGCTGACCCTGATGGCCTTCACGGTGCTCTCCGCGGTGACCCTCGTGCTGTTCATCACCACCACGTCCGTGCCCCTGCTGGCGTTCTCCTCCGGCGTGGTGGTCGGCATGCTCATCAACGGCTGCATCGCCGGGCTCTACACCGTGGCGCCCATGACCTACGAGCCCGGCATCCGGACCACCGGCGTGGGCTGGGGCATCGGGGTCGGCCGGGCCGGGGCGATCCTCGCCCCCATCGCGGTCGGCGCGCTGCTGGACACCGGCTGGACCCCCACGCAGCTCTACGTCGGCGTGGCGGTCGTCGTCGCCCTCGCGGCCCTGGCCCTTGTCCGGCTGCGCCCCTACGAGGAGACCGCCGAGGAGACCGCCGAGGAGTCCGCCGCCGCGTCCGCCGCGGGCGCGGCCGGACCGGCCGGTGAGCGACCGGGGCTCACCAGCCCCGGGTCCCCGGAGCGCCCTTGAACGGACCGACCACCCGCGAGGTGATCCAGCCCCCGTAGAAACCGCCCTCCTGCGGGAGCACCTGCTCCCCGGCGACGAGGCACCGGTCCATCATCCCGGGCATCAGCGCCACGTGCCCGCGCAGGGACTCGAAGCCCGGCGCGGGGGAGGGGTAGGTCCAGGCCGCCCGCGGCGCGGTGCGGGCCCCGCCCCGGAGGTCGAAGTACGCCGCCGCGCCCTTCCACTCGCACCACGAGCTGCCCTCGCACGGGACCAGGGCGCCCTCGGCGAAGGCCTCGCGGGGCAGGTAGTAGGTGGGCGGGTGGCTGGTCTCGAGCACCCGCAGCGCGGCCGTGGTGGAGGCGATGCGCGCACCGCCCAGCCACACCTCCACGTGCTCCCGGGTGGGCTCGGTCCGGGGCGGTCTCGGGTAGTCCCACACGGACTCCTGGCCGGGGCCGGGGGTCTCGGGCCGGGGTCGTCTCATCTGCGCTCCGTCCGGACGCCCGCCCGTCCGCGCCGGCCGGCGCGGTCTTCGGGCGTCACACAGTGGTGAGTGCTGCATCACTATGCTACGGCGCATGACGACACCCTGGAGTGCTTGCCCCGGAAATCATAAGGTTCTGGGATGCTCATCTCAGGCCTTCTCATCGGCGCCGCCCTCGGGTTCGTCCTCCAGCGCGGCCGCTTCTGCGTCACCGGCGCGTTCCGCGACGTCTGGATCGCGAAGAACACGTGGTGGCTGTCCGCCTTCTTCGTGGCCATCGCCGTCCAGGCGGTCGGCATCTGGGTGCTGAACGCCCTCGGCGTCATCACCCTCGAGGCCTCGGCCTTCCCGTGGCTGGCCACGATCGTGGGCGGCTTCGTCTTCGGCTTCGGCATCGTCCTCGCCGGCGGCTGCGCCACCGGCACCTACTACCGCGCCTCCGAGGGGCTCGTCGGCTCCTGGTTCGCGCTCATCTTCTACGCGCTGTTCGCGACCATCTCCAAGTACGGCCCGCTGGCCGGGACCACCGAGGCCATGCGCGGCGTGACGGTCGGCACCCAGGGCTCGATCCACGAGACCCTCGGCGTCTCCCCGTGGGTGCTGGTGCTGGCCCTCGTCGCCGTCACCGGTCTGTGGGCCCGCCACCACCTCACCAAGCCGCGGATGAAGATGGCCACGCTCCCGCCGGAGCGGACCGGCCTGAACCACCTGCTGTTCGAGAAGGCCTGGAACCCGTTCGCCACCGCCGTGGTCATCGGCGTCATCGCGATCATCGCCTGGCCCGCCAGCTGGGCCACCGGCCGCGAGTCGGGCCTCGGCATCACCACCCCGTCCGCGAACATCGCGAGCTACCTGACCACGGGCGACCTCGAGCTCGTCGACTGGGGCGTGTTCCTGGTCCTGGGCATCCTGATCGGCTCGTTCATCGCGGCCAAGGGCTCGGGCGAGTTCAAGCTCCGCGTTCCCGATGCGCAGACCATCGTCCGCTCCATCGGCGGCGGCGCCCTCATGGGCGTCGGCGCGGCGTGGGCCGGGGGCTGCACCATCGGCAACGCCCTGGTCGCCACTGCCGCGTTCGAGTGGCAGGGCTGGGTCAGCTTCGCCGTCATGATCCTCGGCACCGGCGCGGCCGCCAAGCTCTTCATCGCCCCCCGCAAGACGTCCGCCGCCCCGGGCCGCGTCCCGGCCGGCGTCTGACCCACCGACCCCCAGCCCCAGGAGGCACCACCCATGGCACAGCACATCCTCGAGACCGACGGTCTCGTCTGCCCGTTCCCCGTGGTCGAGGCGAAGGCCGCGATGGCCGGGATGCCCGCCGGCGACGAGCTCGTCATCAACTTCGACTGCACCCAGGGCACCGAGGCCATCCCGCGCTGGGCGGCCGAGAACGGCTACCCCGTCACGCAGTTCAGCAAGCGCGGTGCGGCCGAGTGGTCGATCACCGTGCAGAAGGCCTGATCCCCGGCAGTCCCACGCAGCGGCGGACCCCCGCGACCGAGCATTCTCGGGCGCGGGGGTCCGTCGTCGTCGGTGGGCCCGGTCACACCGGACCCTACTAAAATGAACGCTGATCATTTAGAGTGGCAGGCACCGCGTTCTCGCCCGCAGAGAGGAACCACCATGAGCGACGTCCTGCAGAACTACGTCGACGGCGCCTTCGTCGACGCCCACGGCACCGGCCGGATCGACGTGGTCGACCCCACCACCGGCACCACGGTCGCCGTCTCCCCGGTCTCCGACGCCACGGACGTGGACCGGGCCTTCGCCGCCGCCCGCGCGGCGTTCCGGAGCTGGAAGCGCACCACGCCGAGCGAGCGGCAGCTCCTGCTGCTCCGGCTCGCGGACGCGCTCGAGGCGCACAGCGACGAGCTCGTCGAGGCCCAGCACCGCAACACCGGCCAGCCGCGGCAGATGATCGCCGACGAAGAGGTCGCCGCCGGCGCCGACAACCTGCGCTTCTTCGCCGGCGCCGCCCGGACCCTCGAGGGCAAGGCCGCGGCGGAGTACCTGGGCGGGCACACCTCCTACGTGCGGCGCGAGCCGGTCGGCGTCGTGGCGCAGGTGACGCCGTGGAACTACCCGCTGCTGATGGCGATCTGGAAGCTCGGCCCCGCGCTGGCCGCCGGCAACACGGTGGTCCTCAAGCCCTCGGACACCACCCCCGGGTCCACCCTCGTCCTGGCCCGGCTCATCGACGGGATCTTCCCGGCCGGCGTGGTCAACGTGCTGCTCGGGGACGGCTCCACGGGAGCGCTCATGACCGGGCACCGGACCCCGGCCATGGTCTCGATCACCGGGTCCGTCCGTGCCGGCCGTGCCGTGGCCCTCGCCGCGGCGCAGAACCTGACGCGCGGGCACCTGGAGCTCGGCGGCAAGGCGCCCGCGGTCGTCTTCGCGGACGCCGACCTGCCCGCCGCGGCCAAGGCGCTCGTGGAGTTCGGCACCTTCAACGCCGGCCAGGACTGCACCGCGGTGACGCGCGTCCTGGTCCAGGACAGCGCCCACGACGAGTTCGTGCGCCTGCTCGCCGCGGCCGCCCGGGACATCGTGACGGGCGACCCGGACGAGTCCAAGAACTTCTACGGCCCGCTCAACAACGCCCGCCACTTCGAGGACGTGTGCCGCAAGCTCGCCGAGCTGCCCGAGCACGCGAGCGTGGTCACCGGCGGGAAGCCGGTGGCGGGCTCCCCCGGCTACTTCTTCGAGCCCACCGTGGTGTCCGGGGTGCGCCAGGACGACGCCCTCGTCCAGGAGGAGACCTTCGGCCCGGTGCTCACCGTGCAGCCCTTCGCCACGGAGGAGGAGGCGCTCGAGCTGGCCAACGACGTCGACTACGCCCTCGCCTCGAGCGTGTGGACCACCGACCACGGCACGGCCATGCGGGTCTCCCGCGAGCTCGAGTTCGGGTGCGTCTGGGTCAACACCCACGTCATGCTGGTCTCCGAGATGCCGCACGGCGGGTTCAAGGACTCCGGCTACGGCAAGGACCTCTCGCTCTACTCGGTCGAGGAGTACACCCAGGTCAAGCACGTGATGCACGCCCTGGACGCCTGAGCCGGTGCGGCCGGGGCTCAGTCCTGGCCGGCGGATCCGTCCTGGCCGGCGGATCCGTCCTGCCGGTCGGCCCGGTCCCGGGCGGCCGCCAGGCGCAGCCGGAAGCCCTCCAGCATGGCGGTGAGGGCCGCGTCGAAGGCCGCGTCCGCCGCGGCGGCGGCGTCCGCCGGCCGTGCCTGCACGGCGGCGGCGAACACCGGGGCGAGGTCCGCGCGCTCCCCGGGGTCGAAGATGTCGGCGGGCGCCGTCGCGTCGTACGCGGCGCCGAAGACGAGCGACTCGATCGAGACGATCACGTCCACGATGCTGGCGCGCTCCCAGCCCGCGTCCGCGAGCCCGGAGGCCACGGTCTCGTACATCTGCAGGGTGTGCGGGGAGTCGGCGACCGGCTGGACGGCCATGATCGGGATCATGGCCGTGTGCTGGGCGTAGCAGTCCCGGTAGGACCGCGCCCAGCTCTCGAGGGCCCGGTCCCACGGGACGGTGCCGAAGGCGGAGCAGTCGATGCCCTGGTTGATCGCGTCCTGGACCCGGATCAGCACCTCGCGCTTCGACGGCGTGTGGTTGTACAGGGCCGAGGTGGAGACCTTCAGCTCCCGCGCGAGCTCGGTCATCGTCAGGTGCCGGTAGCCCCGGGTGGCCACGATCTTGATCGCGGCCTTCGTGATCCGCTCCTCGGAGAGCACCGGATGGCGCGGGCGACCGCGACGCCGAGGGGCGGGGCCGGCGGGAGCCATGAGCAGATCCTCCTGCGGTCGGGGCATGTGGCGCTTCCTCCTGAGTCTAGGTGCAACGAGTTGGTGACGGCTCTTGACGAGCACGGGCCGGAGCCCATTTAATGAACCTAATTCATTTTAGTGTGAAGGAGAGCACAGTGACCGATCAACGCACCCTGGGCAGCGAGACCGCGATCGAGCGCGACGTCGTCGTCGTGGGGGCCGGCCCCGCCGGGCTCATGGCCGCCCGCACGCTCGTGGCCGCCGGGCGGACCGTGGCGGTCCTCGAGGCCCGCGACCGCGTGGGCGGGCGCACCTGGTCGAAGACCGTGGACGGCGCGTTCCTGGAGATCGGCGGGCAGTGGATCTCCCCCGACCAGACCGAGCTGCTGGCGCTGGTCGACGAGCTCGGCCTGGAGACCTACCAGCGCTACCGCGAGGGCGAGTCCGTCTACCTGGCGCCGGACGGGACCCGCCACACCTACACCGGCTCGATGTTCCCGGCGGGGGAGTCCACGATCGCCGAGATGGAGAAGCTCGTCGCGCTCCTGGACGGGCTCGTGGCCGAGATCGGCGCCACCGAGCCGTGGGCGCACCCGGCGGCCCGGGAGCTGGACACCATCTCCTTCCACCACTGGCTGCGGCAGCACTCCGACGACGAGGCCGCCTGCAGCAACATCGGGATCTTCGTGGCCGGCGGGATGCTCACCAAGCCCGCGCACGCGTTCTCCGTGCTGCAGGCCGTGCTCATGGCCGCCTCCGCCGGGTCCTTCTCGAACCTCGTGGACGAGGACTTCATCCTCGACCGGCGCGTGGTCGGCGGCATGCAGTCCGTCTCGGAGACCATGGCGGCGGAGCTGGGCGAGGACGTCGTCTTCCTGGACACCCCGGTGCGCACGATCCGCTGGGCCGGTGACGGCGGCACCTACGCCGAGCACGTCCCGGGCACCCCGGTGACCGTGTGGTCCGACCGGCTCACGGTGCGGGCGAAGGACGTGGTCGTGGCCGTCCCGCCCAACCTCTACTCCCGGATCTCCTTCGAGCCGCCCCTGCCGCGGCTGCAGCACCAGATGCACCAGCACCAGTCGCTGGGCCTCGTGATCAAGGTGCACGCCGTCTACGAGACGCCCTTCTGGCGGGACAAGGGCCTCTCCGGCACCGGCTTCGGCGCCCACGAGCTCTCCCAGGAGGTCTACGACAACACCAACCACGGGGACCCGCGCGGCACCCTGGTCGGCTTCGTCTCGGACGAGCGGGCCGACGAGCTCTTCGGCCTGCCCGCCGAGGAGCGCCGCCGGCTGATCCTCGAGTCCCTCTCCCACTACCTGGGGGAGGAGGCCCTGCACCCGGTGGTCTACTACGAGTCCGACTTCGGCTCCGAGGAGTGGACCCGCGGCGCCTACGCCGCCAGCTACGACCTCGGCGGCCTGCACCGCTACGGCGCCCACCAGCGCACCCCGGTGGGCCCGATCCGCTGGGCCTGCTCCGACCTCGCGGCCGAGGGCTACCAGCACGTCGACGGCGCCCTGCGGCAGGGCCGGCTCGCCGCGGCCGAGGTCCTCGGCGCCGGCTCGCTGACGGGCGCGGAGCGATGACCACCGCCGGGGTGCCGCGCTACGTGGTCGGCTACAGCGGCGACCGGCGCAGCCGGGACGCCGTGCGGCTGGGCGTCGCGCTCGCGCGCGACGTGGGCGCCGAGCTCGAGGTCGTCCTCGTGCTGCGCGCGGACGACCCGTACCAGCAGGTCTACCCGCCGGTGGGGGACATCTCGCCCGTGCTCCGCCGGCAGGCCCACCAGTGGCTGCGCGAGGCCGCCGCCCTGGTGCCCGAGGGGATCACGGCCCGCACCCACGTGCGGGAGGCGCGGTCCGTGCCCACCGGCCTGGTCGAGGCCGCCACCGAGCTGGGGGCCGCGATGATCGTGGTCGGCGCCGGGACGGGCGGCGGCCGCTTCACCCTGGGTTCCGTGGTGAACGCGCTGCTGCACAGCTCGCCGGTCCCCGTGGCGCTCGCCCCGCGCCGTTACCCCGGGGACGAGCCGCTGACCCGGGTCTACGCCGCCGTGGGCACCCGCCCCGGGGCGCACCAGGTCATCCGGGAGGCCGCCGAGGCGGTCGAGCGCTCCGGCCTGGAGCTGGAGCTCCTCTCGTTCCTCGAGGGCGAGGCCGCGGACCCGGGCGCCACCGAGCAGGCCCGCCGGCGCGTCGAGGAGCACCTGGAGGCCGCAGCGGCCGAGGCCCGCCGGACCGGGCCCGTGACCGTGCGGGTCGCCTCCGGGCGGACCCTCAAGAAGGCCGCGCAGGACGTCGACTGGGCTCCCGGCGGCCTCCTGCTCATCGGCTCGTCCCGCCTCGCCCAGGGGCGGCAGACCTTCCTGGGCACCACCGCAGCACGGCTGCTCAAGCACGTCCCGGTCCCGATGGTCGTGGTCCCACGACCGGCCCGCACGGAGGAGAACTGATCATGAGCGCTTCCGACATCGAGGCGCCGGCACGCTCCGGCACCGACAAGGGCCTGAGCAAGGGCGCCGTGGGGCTGCTCGGCTCCGTGGTCATCGGCGTCTCCTGCATCGCCCCGGCCTACACCCTCTCCGCCGCCCTGGGCCCCACCGCCGCGGAGGTCGGCACCTCCCTGCCGGCGATCTTCCTGGTGGGCTTCATCCCCATGCTGCTCGTGGCCTTCGGCTACCAGCAGCTCAACCGGGCCATGCCGGACTCTGGCACCACCTTCACCTGGGGCTCCAAGGCCTTCGGGCCGTGGCTGGGCTGGATGGGCGGCTGGGGGCTGCTGGCCGCCACCATCCTGGTGCTCTCCAACCTCGCCGGTGTGGCCGTGGACTTCCTCTACCTCGCCCTCGCCCAGATCACCGGCAACGACGCCATCGCCGAGCTGACGCGCAACGTGCCCGTCAACGTGGCCACGTGCCTCGTGTTCGTGGCCCTGGCCGCCTGGATCTCGTACCGCGGGATGGAGACCACCAAGGCGTTCCAGTACGTGCTCGTGGCGTTCCAGGCGGTCGTGCTCCTGTGGTTCTCGATCGCGGCCTTCGGCCACGTGGCCGCCGGCACCGCCTACGAGGGGCTGACCGTGCGCGCCGAGTGGTTCAACCCGTTCGGCGTGGAGTCCTTCTCCGCGTTCGCGGCGGGCGTGTCCCTTTCCGTGTTCATCTACTGGGGCTGGGACGTGGTGCTCACCATCAACGAGGAGACCAAGGGCTCGGCGACCACCCCGGGCCGGGCCGCCCTGACCACCATCTTCGTGATCGTGGCCCTCTACATGACCATCGCCCTCGCGGTGCTCACGTTCTCCGGGGTCTCCGACCAGGGGCTGGGGATGGGCAACGAGGAGATCCAGGAGAACATCTTCGCGGCCCTCGCGGGGCCCGTGATGGGCCCCTTCGCGATCCTGATGTCCCTCGCGGTGCTGTCCTCCTCGGCGGCCTCCCTGCAGTCCACGTTCGTCTCCCCGGCCCGCACGATGCTGGCCATGGGCTACTACGGCGCGCTGCCGGGGAAGTTCGCCCGGGTCACGCCGCGGTTCCAGACCCCGGGCTACGCGACGGTCGCGGCGGCCGTGATCTCCGCCGGCTTCTACGCCGTGATGCGCGTGGTCTCCGAGAACGTCCTCTGGGACACCATCACCACCCTCGGCATGATGGTCTGCTTCTACTACGGGGTCACCGCCCTGGCCTGCGTGTGGTACTTCCGCCGCGAGGCCTTCCGGGGGCCGAAGAACGCGTTCACCAAGTTCCTCGCGCCGCTGCTCGGGGGGATCCTGCTGCTCGTGTTCTTCGGGCAGACGGCCTACGACTCGATGGACCCGGACTACGGCTCCGGCTCGCAGATCGGCGGCGTGGGCCTCGTGTTCCTCCTGGGCGTGGGCATCCTGCTGCTCGGCGTCGCGATGATGCTCGTCCAGTACCGGCGCAACCCGGCCTTCTTCCGGGAGCGCTTCGAGACCACCGAGCTGCCGGTCCTGGACTAGCCCCTCCCTCCTCCCCCTCGCGGGGGGGGGGGAGGGGGACGGTCACCAGATGTTGACGCGCTCCTCCGGGGGCAGCCACAGGCCGTCGCCGGGGCGGGTGCCGAAGGTGTCGTGGAACGCGAACATGTTCTGCACCACCCGGTTGCAGCGGAACTCGTCCGGGGCGTGCGGGTCGGTGGCCAGCCGGTTGACCAGCTCCTGCTCCCGGGCGGTCGAGCGCCACAGCGCCGCGTAGGCGTAGAAGAAGCGCTCCGCGCCGGTCAGGCCGTCGAGCACCGGCGCGCTGTCCTGGTCCAGGCCCCGCTCGGCCAGGGACATCCGGTAGGCCACCAGGGCGATCTCCAGCCCGCCCAGGTCCCCGATGTTCTCGCCCACCGTGAAGGCCCCGCTGACGCGGTGCCGGGCCGGGTCCAGCCCGCGCGGCGTGCAGCCGTCGTACTGGGCGACGAGCGCGGCGGTGCGGTGGGCGAACTCCGCCCGGTCCTCGTCCGTCCACCAGTTCTCCAGGTGGCCCAGGGCGTCGTACTTGGCGCCCTGGTCGTCGAAGCCGTGGCCGATCTCGTGGCCGATCACGGAGCCGATCGCGCCGTAGCACACGGCGTCGTCGGCCTCGATGTCGAAGAACGGCGGCTGCAGGATCCCGGCGGGGAAGACCACCTCGTTGAGCACGGGGTGGAAGTAGGCGTTGACCCAGTGGGGGTAGAGGAACCACTCGCCGCGGTCCACGGGGGTGCCCATCTTCCCGACGGTGCGGTCGTGCTCCAGCGCCAGCCCCGCCCGGACGTTGCCGAGCAGGTCCTCGGGGTCCGGCTCCAGGGAGGAGTAGTCCCGCCAGGTCTCCGGGTAGCCGACCTTGACCGTGAACGTGGACAGCTTCTCCAGGGCGCGGGCCCGGGTGGCCTCCGACATCCACTCGAGCCGCGAGATCCGCTCCCGGTACGCGGCCAGCAGGTGCGCCACGAGCTGCTCCACCCGGGCCTTGTGCGCCGGCGGGAACCAGCGGGCCACGTACTCGCGCGCCACGTCGTCGCCGAGGATCCGGGTGACCAGGAACTCGGCCCGCTTCCAGCGCTCGCGGGGGCGGGTGATCCCGGACAGGGCGGTGCTGTAGAAGCGGAAGTTCTCCTCGACGAACGGCCGGGGCAGGAACGGGGCGCGCTTGGACACGATCCGCCACGACTGCCAGATCCGGATCTGCTCCTCGGACCACACCTGCCACAGCCGGCCCAGCTGCGCCACGAAGGAGGGCTGGCGCACGATGACCCGGTCGAAGATCCCCGCGCCGCGCTCCGGGGCGGTGCCCTCGAGCCACGCCGTCCACGGGAAGCCGGGCGCCATGGCCTCCAGGCCGGCCACGTCCACGGGGTTGTACATCTCCTCGACGTCCCGTGCGGAGACGGTGTCCCAGTGGGCGGCGGCGAGCTGCGTCTCCATGGCGAGCACGGTCGCCGCGGCGTCCCCGGCGGGCACGCCCCAGCGGGCCGGCAGGCCCGCGAGCTCGAGCATCGCCGCGACGTGGGCGGTGAACGCCGTGCGCAGCCGCTCGTGCTGCGGGTCCGTGTAGTAGCTGTCCGTGGGCAGGGACAGCCCGTCCTGGCGCAGGAAGAAGGAGTAGCGGGAGGAGTCCCGGGAGTCGTTCTCCACGAAGAAGGACAGCGGCCCGTCCACGCCGGTGCGGTGCAGGGCGGCCGAGGCGCGGGCGAGCCCCTCCCGGCCCCGGGCGGCGTCGAGCACCGCGAGGTCCGGGTCCAGGGCGGCCAGGCCGCGGCGCTCGATCTGCGCCTCGTCGAGGAAGGACCGGTACAGCGCCCCCATCCGCGACCCGGCGGGCGCCTCCTGCACGATCTCGTGCACCCGCTGCGTGTTCCGGTCGGTGAGGATCGCGGAGGCGCCGTCGAACGCACGGTCGTCCGGCAGCTCGTGCGCCTCGATCCAGCCGCCGTTGACGTGGCGGTACAGGTCGTCCTGCGGTCGGACGCCGGGATGGGCGTGCTGCAGCTCGAGGCCGGAGTCGGTGGTCACGGGAGCTTCCCCTGTCGTCGTGGCGGGGCGGAGGGCGCGGGGGCGTCCGCCCGGCTCCAGCCTGCGGACGACGGCGCCGCGGCCCGCTTCGCGCGGGCCACGGCGGCCGTGCTGCTCGTCACCCCCGTGGACCGGGGGCGACGACGGGTCAGCTCGCGGCCGGCTCCGGGCTCGCGGACCCTGCCGCCTCGCCGGTGCCCAGCCACTTGCCCTCGAGCTCCTCGAGGGTGCCGTCCTCCCGCATGGTCGCCAGCGACTCGTTGACCTGCTCGAGCAGGGCCGTGTTGTCGGTCTTCACGGCGAGGCCCAGCTGCTCACCGGTCTCGATCTCCTCGACCAGGCGCAGCTCCGGGTTGTCCGTGATGGCCGGACCCATCACGGAGATGTTGCCGATGACGGCCTCGACGTCACCGGTGTTGAGCCCCTGGATCATCAGGGCCGAGTCCTCGTACTGCACGACCTCGGCGTTGTTCTCCTGGGCCTGGGTCTCGCCCGTGGTGGCCTGCTGCACGCCCACGCGCTTGCCCTGGACGTCGGCCACCGAGTCGATGTCGGCGTCCGGGGCGACCAGCAGCGCGAGGTTGTCGTCGAGGTAGGGCTCGGAGAAGTCCATGACGGACTCGCGCTCCTCGTTGATGGTCATCCCGGAGGCCGCGAGGTCGCACTGGTTCGAGTCCAGGGCCACACCCGACTGGATGCCCTCGAAGGAGGTGCGGAGGAACTCCGTCTCGACCCCCATGTCCTCGGCGATGTTGTTCACCAGGTCGATGTCGAAGCCGACGGTCTCCCCGCCCTCCGTGAACTCGAAGGGGCGGTAGGGGATGTCCGAGCACACCGTGAGGGTGCCCGGGGTGATCAGGCTGATCTCCCCGCCGTTCGCGCTCGTGTCGCCGCCGGCGGCGTCCCCGCCGTCGTCGGTGCTCGTGCACGCGCTCAGGGCCAGCGCGGAGACGGCCAGCACGGACAGGGTCGCTGCCCCGTGGAACCTGCTCTTCATGGATCTGTCCTTCCCTCGGGAGGTGGCGGTCCGCCGTCGGCTGCACGGCGTCGTGCCCGGTGCGCGGCCCGCCGGTGAATGTGCCTCAGTGTAGGTGTTCGCGCGTTGCCGGGATGTTGCACACCACTGGTCGGTAGTCAATTCATTGTCCCCACTCCGGGCGACACCTCCGGGGCGGCGCGCCCGGGCGCCCGCGGCGGAGCCCTCCGGCGCCGGCCGTGCTCGGCGGATTCGGCACAATGGCCCCATGACCCGCACCGAGGACCAGCGCCGCAGCGACCGGGGCGCGCGATGACCGCGCCGCAGGCCCCCGCGAGCGTGCGCGTGGACGTGTGGCTGTGGGCGGTGCGCGTGTTCAAGACCCGCTCCGCCGCCACGGCCGCGTGCCGTGCCGGCCACGTGAAGATCGACGGCACCTCGGTCAAGGCCGCCCAGCCGGTGCGGCCCGGCCAGCGGGTGGCCGTGCGCCGTCCCGGTCACGAACAGGTCCTGGAGGTGGTGCAGCTGCTGACCAAGCGCGTCGGGGCGCCGGTCGCCGCGAAGGCCTACGTCGACCACAGCCCGCCCCCGCCCCCGGCGCTGCACGCCGCGGTCCCGCGGCGGGACCGGGGCACCGGGCGGCCCACCAAGAAGGACCGCCGGGAGATGGACCGCCTCCGGGGGCTGTGACGGCGTCCGCGCGGCGTTCCGTGCGCGCTCCCAGGAAGGCGCAGAATAATCCGCACTGCACGTGTGCCGTGGGTCACCCCGCCGTCCGGCGGTCCGACCCGCGGCCGGAACCCGAGGAGTTCGACCCATGGCACTGCTGGACACATCGGTGTGGACCGGAAAGATCTACGTCAACGGATGGCGCGACGGCCGCGGCGGCACCGAGGACGTCACGAACCCGTCGACGGACGAGACGCTGGGGCAGATCGGCTTCGCCTCCCCCGAGGACGTGTACGAGGCGGCCGAGAAGGCCGCGGCGGCCCAGAAGGAGTGGGCGGCGCTGAAGCCCTCCGAGCGCGCCGCGGTGCTGCGCCGCGCCGGCCTGCTGTTCGAGGAGCACGCCGAGGAGGTCATGGACTGGGTGGTCCGGGAGACCGGGGCGATCCAGCCCAAGGCCGGGCTGGAGGCCTCGGTCGCGGCCGCGGAGTGCTACGAGTCCTCGGCGCTGCCGAGCCACCCGCACGGGGAGTACCTGCCCTCCGACGCCCCGCACTGGTCGCTGTCCCGCCGGGTGCCGGTCGGGGTGGTCTCGGTGATCTCGCCGTTCAACTTCCCGCTGATCCTCTCGATCCGCTCCGTGGCCCCCGCCCTGGCCCTGGGCAACGCGGTGCTGCTCAAGCCGGACCCCCGCACCTCGGTCACCGGCGGCGCGCTCATCATGCGCGTCTTCGAGGAGGCCGGGCTGCCGCACGGCGTCCTGCAGCTGCTGCCCGGCGGCGGTGACGTCGGGGCCGCCACGGTCGAGGCCCCGCACGTGAACGTCGTGTCCTTCACCGGGTCCACGGCCGCCGGCCGGCACGTGGGCGCCGCGGCGGCGCAGCACCTCAAGCGCGCCCACCTCGAGCTGGGCGGCAACAACGTGGTCATCGTCCTGCCCGGCGCGGACGTGGACCTGGCCGCGGGGGTCGGGGCGATGGGCTCCTTCTTCCACCAGGGACAGATCTGCATGACCACCGGGCGCCACCTGGTGCACGAGGACCTGCACGACGAGTACGTGGACAAGCTCGCGGCGAAGGCGGAGGCCCTGGTGGTCGGGGACCCCTCCGGCGGACCCGTGCACCTCGGCCCGATCATCGACGAGCGCCAGCTCAAGGCCATCGACGCGATCGTGCAGGAGACCGCCATCGCCGGCGCCCGGGTGGTGGCCGGGGGGTCCCACGAGGGCCTGTTCTACCGGCCCACGGTGCTCTCCGAGCTGACCCACGAGATGACGGCCTGGAAGGACGAGATCTTCGGGCCGGTGGCGCCCGTGATGAAGGTGTCCAGCGCGGAGGAGGCGGTGGAGTTCGCCAACGCCTCCGAGTACGGGCTCTCGGTGTCCATCGTCGGGGACGTCGGCGAGGCCATGAAGATCGCCGACAGGATCCGCTCCGGCAAGATCCACATCAACGAGATGACGGTCGCCGACGAGGCCAACGCCCCCTTCGGCGGCATGGGCGCCTCCGGCACCGGCTCCCGGTTCGGCGGGCCGACCGCCAACATCGACGCGTTCACCGAGACGCAGTGGATCACGATCAGCCCGGACGTCCCGCACTACCCCTTCTGAGCACCGCCGCTCCCGGGCCGCGTCCCGTCCGGGGGTGCGCCGCGGGGGGCGGGAGGTCGTCGGTAGCCTGGACCGGTGACGACGACCTCCCGCCCCCGCGGCCTCAACCGGCAGATCCTGGCCCTGGCCGTCCCCGCCTTCGGGGCGCTCGTGGCCGAGCCGCTGTTCCTGCTGGCGGACTCCGCGATCGTCGGCCACCTCGGCACCCCCCAGCTCGCCGGCGTGGGCGTGGCCGCGGCCGTCCTGCAGACGGTCGTGGGGCTCATGGTCTTCCTCGCCTACAGCACCACCCCTGCGGTGGCCCGGCACCTCGGGGCGGGCCGGCTCCAGGAGGCCGTGGCGGTGGGCCGGGACGGGCTGTGGGTGGCCGCGGGGTTCGGCCTGCTCCTGTCCGCGGCGGGCTGGGCGCTGGGCCGGCCGCTGCTGGCGCTGATGGGCGCGCGCGGCGAGGTCCTGGAGCACGCCGTCGTCTACCTGCACTGGTCCCTGCCCGGACTGACCGCCATGCTCCTGGTGCTCGCGGCCACCGGTGTGCTCCGCGGCCTCCAGGACACCAGGACCCCGCTGCTCATCGCCGGGGTCGGGGCCGCGGCCAACGCGGGGCTCAACCTCCTGCTCGTGCACGGGGCGGGCCTGGGGGTGGCCGGCGCGGCGATCGGCACGAGCGCCGTGCAGTGGGCCATGGCACTGGCGTACCTGCGGATCCTCCGCCGGCTCGCCCGCGAGCACGGTGTGGGGCCCTCGACCACGTGGCCCCGGCTGCGCTCGCACCTCACGGTGGGCTCCTGGCTCATGCTGCGCACCGTCTCCCTGCGGGTCGCGATCCTCGCGACCGTCCTGGTGGTCACGGGACAGGGCGCCCAGAACCTCGCCGCGCACCAGCTCGTGATGACGTTCTTCAACTTCCTGGCCTACGCCCTCGACGCCCTCGCCATCGCGGCGCAGGCGCTGCTGGGCCGGGACATGGGGGCGCGGGACGTGACCGACCCCGTGCAGCGGCGGGCGGTCCGGGCCCTCATGAACCGGCTGGTCCTGTGGGGGCTCGGCTTCGGCGTGGTCACGGGCCTCCTGGTGGCCCTGGTCGGCACCCGGCTGGGGTTCATGCTCAGCCCCGATCCCGCGGTGCAGGCCCTGTTCGCCGCGGCCCTGCTGGTGGTGGCGGTCGGCCAGCCGCTGGCCGCCTACGTCTTCGTCCTGGACGGGGTGCTCATCGGGGCCGGGGACGCCCGCTACCTCGCGGTGGCCGGAGTGCTCAACCTGGCGGTCTACGCCCCGCTGCTGCTGCTCGTGGCGCACTCCGCCGGGACGGGGACCGGAGGGTTCGTGTGGCTGTGGACCGCCTACGCCGGCGGCTACCTGGGGGCCCGGGCCCTGACCCTGGGGCTGCGGGCCCACGGCGACTCCTGGCTGCTCCGGAACGCACGGTAACAACCCGGAGCGCACCCGGTGTTGTGGGGCGGATCACCTACGATGCAGACATGAACAGTGATCCTCGCGCAGAGAACCAGCCCACCGCCGACTCCGGGCACAACGTCGTGCTCGTCGGCATCGACGGATCCGACCAGGCCCGCCACGCGCTCGAGCGCGCCCTCGAGGAGGCCCGCGCCCAGGACCTGACCGTGCGCCTGCTCGGCGCCTATCCGGTCATCGGGGTCGGGGACCCCGGCCTCGAGATGCGGTTCACCGAGGCCGTGATGAAGGAGAACGCCGGCCACCTGGCCGAGGCCCGGCAGACCGTGGAGCAGGCGGGGCTGCCCGTCGAGGTCGTGGAGGCGGGCGGGGACGCCGCCAAGGCCGTCGTGGAGCAGTCGGGCGAGGCCGCGCTCGTGGTCATGGGCAAGCGCGGCCGCGGCGGCGCGCTGCGCGGCCGGCTGGGCTCGGTGTCCGCGGCGGTCGCCGCGCACGCGAAGTGCCCGGTGATCATCGTCCCCGAGGCCGCCGAGAGCCGGAGCCCCGAACGGCACCCCGAGCGGCGCGGCGGCAGCGCGGGCGACTTCGCGCTCGAGGCCGACGGGCCGGTCAAGGCCGACCAGATCGACTTCACCGGCCGGGTGGTCGTGGGCCTGGACGCCCTCGGCTCCCGCAGCCCGGCGCTGGGCAAGGCCGTGGCCTACGCCCAGGAGCACGGCAAGGCCCTGGCGCTGGTCTCCGTGAACGGGGCCCTGTCCGGCACGCCCTCCTGGTTCCAGGACGAGTTCAACCAGGCCCGGTACTTCCACGAGGCGGACCAGAAGCTCACCCAGATCTCCGACGAGATCGCCGCGCAGCACCCCGAGCTGACGGTCGAGCACCACATCTTCGTGGGCCGGCCCGCCCGCATCCTGATGAACGCCACGCACTCCGCGGACATGGTCGTGGTGGGCTCCCGCGGCATCGGCGGCTTCCGGGGGCTGCTGCTCGGCTCGGTCTCCCAGGCGGTGCTGGAGAACGCCACCGGCCCGGTCATGGTGGTGCCCGCGCACCGCCCCTGAGCACCCCACCCCCACGGCGAGACCAGGAGGCGGCACCCCATGCCGGAACAGATCGTCGTCGGCTACGACGGCTCCGAGAACAGCGAACGGGCCCTGGACTGGGCGATCCAGGAGGCCGGCACCCTCGCCGGCGAGCTCAGGGTGGTGGTCTCCATGGGCCGGCCCGTCGCCGTGGACCCCAGTCTCTACGGGCCGTTCCTGGAGGCGATCGAGGAGGAGGCGGACAAGGTCGCCGCCGCCGCCGTCACCCGGGCCCGGGACGCCGGCGTCACCGCGGTCGCGGTCGTCGAGCGCGGTGACGCGGCCGGGGTGCTGGTGCACGAGTCGGAGGACGCCGCGTCCCTGGTGCTCGGCCGCCGGGGCCGGCGCGGGGTGCGGGGCCGCCTCGGATCGGTCACGGCCGCGGCGGCGGCGCACGCGAAGTGCCCCGTGATCGTCCTCCCGGACCGCTGGGACCCGCGGGCACGGGACGCCCGCGGGGCGACCGGCCCCTTCGCGGGCCGCGTGGTGGTCGGCGTGGACCGGCTCGGCCGGGACAACCCGGCCGTCCTGGCGGCCGGGCGGTACGCCGCACGGCACGGCGCGGGCCTGGCGCTGGTCACCGTGGTGCCGGAGGCGCTGAGCATGCCGACGGGCTCCGCGGACCTGGACCGGGCCGTGCGCGAGCAGCTCACCGAGCCCGCACAGTCCCTCGTGGACCAGGTGGCGGAGTCGGTCCGGGAGGACCACCCGGAGCTGGACGTCGAGACGTTCGTCTTCTCCGGCCAGCCGGCGGACCAGCTCGTGGAGGCCGGGCGGTCGGCGGAGCTCGTGGTGGTCGGCAGCCGCGGCTACGGCGGGTTCCGCGGGCTGCTCATGGGCTCCGTCTCCCAGGCCGTGCTGCAGGAGGGCGAGGGCCCCGTGATGGTGGTCCCGGCCCGCCGGAAGAGCTGACCCGTCCGCCCGCAGGAGGAGCCCCCGCCCGTCCAGGACCGGGGGCTCCTCCTGCGGGCGGATCCGCCGAGCGGTGCCGGCGGGCCATCCTGGGGACGAGCCCGCGGAGCGACCGCGGACGGACGGGAGCACACCGTGGACCGCAGAGCACTCGCCGCGACCGCCCTGGCCCTCGCCGCGCTCACCGGGTGCTCGGGCGGGGCGGAGGACCCGGTGGAGGTCCCCGCCCGGCCGGCCGGGTCCAACGTCCTGGACTCCGCCGGCGTCCTGACGGACGCGCAGGAGCAGCAGCTCGACGCCCTGATCGAGGACCGCGGGGCCGGCACGGACGCGGCACGCGTCGCCGTGCTCACGGTGGAGGAGGCGACCGGGTCGATCGAGGACTACGCCCGCGAGGTCGCCACCGCTTGGGAGGTGGGCGACGCCGGGGCGGACAACGGCGTGCTCGTGGTCGCCGCCACCGGGGACCGGGAGCTGCGGATCGAGACCGCGGACGGGGTGCGCGAGCGGTTCTCGGACGACGAGGCGGAACGCGTGGTGGAGGACGTGCTGGCGCCGGCCTTCGCGGACGAGCGCTACGCGCAGGGCCTCGGCGAGGCCGTCGAGCAGATCCACGTCTACGCGCAGGGCGGGGAGCCGCCGCGGGAGCCCTTCGACTGGGCCCTGCTCGGCTGGGTCGCGGGCGGCTTCGGCCTGGTCGGCGTGCTGGTGGCGTGGTGGATCGCCGCGGACCTCCGCCGCCGGCGCCGGATCGCCGACGAGGAGCTGCGGGCGGCCCGGCAGCGCGACCCGGAGCTGCGGCTCACCGAGGAGCAGCACGCGGCGTACCGGACGTACCGCTACCACCACCGCAAGCCGGACGCCGTCACGAACCCGGCCGTGTGGCTCCCGCTCTACCTGGCCAACCCGGGGCTGTACTCCGGCGGCTCGGGCGGCGGCACGAGCGGTGACGGGCAGGGCGGCTCCTCGTTCGGCGGGGGCGGCGGATTCACCGGCGGCGGGGCGTCCGGCAGCTACTGAGCCGCCCCGCACGGGGCGGGGCGGCTCAGGCGGGGAGTCCGCGCCGGGCGGCCACGAGGGAGAGCAGGTGCCGGTGCACCGTGGTCTCCCCGGTCAGCTCGGGGTGGAACGAGATGCCGACGACGGCGCCGCTCGCCACCGCGACCACCTCGCCCCGGTGCCGGGCGAGGACCTCGACGCCTTCGCCGACGCGGGTCACCGCGGGGGCGCGGATGAAGGCCGCGCGCACCACGTCCCCGCCGCGGCCCCACGCGAGCACGACCTCCTCGGAGGCCGTCTGGGGTCCGAACGCGTTGCGGGCCACGGTGACGTCCAGGACCTCGAGGGTCTGCTGGCCGGGGGCGGGGTCCTCGATGCCGGACGCGAGCAGGATGAGGCCGGCGCACGTGCCCAGCGTGGGCAGACCGCCGAGCACGGCGTCCCGCAGCGGCTCCCGCAGCCCGAACAGGCGCAGCAGCCGGTCCACGGTGGAGGACTCCCCGCCGGGCAGGACGATCGCGTCCAGCCCGGCGAGCTGCTCGGCCGTCTTCACGAGCACGGGCTCGGCGCCCAGCTCCCGCAGCATCGCGGCGTGCTCGGCGACCCCGCCCTGGAGGGCGAGGACGCCCACGCGGGGCGCGGAACTCACCAGCCGCGCTCCGCGAGCCGGTGCGGGGCCGGGAGGTCGCCCACGTTGATGCCGACCATCGCCTCGCCGAGCCCGCGGGAGGCCTCGGCGACCTTCTCGGGGTCGTCGAAGTAGGCGGTGGCCTTCACGATGGCCTGCGCCCGGGCCGCGGGGTTGCCGGACTTGAAGATCCCGGAGCCCACGAACACGCCGTCGGCACCGAGCTGCATCATCATGGCGGCGTCCGCGGGGGTGGCCACGCCGCCGGCGGTGAACAGCACGACCGGCAGCTTCCCGGTGCGGGCGACCTCGAGGACGATGTCGTAGGAGGCCGCGAGCTCCTTCGCCTTCACGTAGAGGGCGTCGGGGGAGATCCGGTAGAGGGCCTGCAGCTCGGCGATCTGTCCGCGGATGGTGCGGATGTGCTTGGTGGCCTCGGAGACGTCGCCGGTGCCGGCCTCGCCCTTGGAGCGGATCATCGCGGCGCCCTCGGCGAGCCGGCGCAGGGCCTCGCCCAGGTTGGTGGCCCCGCACACGAACGGGACGGTGAAGCGCTGCTTGTCGATGTGGTTGACGTAGTCGGCGGGGGAGAGGACCTCGGACTCGTCGATGTAGTCGACCTTCAGGTGCTCGAGCACCTGCGCCTCCACGAAGTGGCCGATGCGCACCTTCGCCATGACGGGGATGGAGACGGCGGCCTGGATGCCCTCGATCAGGTCGGGGTCGGACATGCGGGCCACGCCGCCCTGGGCGCGGATGTCGGCAGGCACGCGCTCGAGGGCCATCACGGCCACGGCGCCGGCGTCCTCGGCGATGCGGGCCTGCTCGGCGGTGACGACGTCCATGATGACGCCGCCCTTGAGCATGTCGGCGAGGCCGCGCTTGACGAGCGGGGAGCCGGTCAGCGGGGTCGCGTCCGAGGCGGTGGGGCGGGTGGTGCCGCCGGCGGGGTTCTGGGCATGGGCAGTCTGCAGATCGGTCATGGAGTCCATCCTGCGGCCGGAAGTGGTCCACCGACAGGTCCACCATCGATAGAATCTGTTGGACCACAGGAGTTCCGAGGGAGAGGAGCGGACCGTGCGGCACCCCCACGACGTCGAGCTGCCCGTGCGCGTGGACCGGGCCGATCCCGCGCCGCTGCCCGCCCAGCTCGTCCAGCAGCTGCGGGAGCTGGTGGTCTCCGGGACCCTGCGCCCGGGGGACGCGCTGCCCTCCACCCGCGGGCTCGCCGCCCGGCTGGGGATCTCGCGCGGCTCCGTGGTCACCGCCTACGACCAGCTCCACGGCGAGGGCTATCTGCACGCGACCAACGGCGCCACCGTGGTCCACCCCGACCTGGCCCGCTCCCGCACGGAGCCCCCGGCGGCCCGGCCCGGCCCCCGCCCGGCCGCGGCGCCGCGGCGCCGGACCCGGGAGCGGCCCATGATCGACCTCACGCCCGGCCGGCCCGACACCGGACGGCTGGCCACCCCGCAGTGGCGCGCCGCGTGGCGGGACGCCGCGGCCGCCGCCGGCACGGGGGCGCCCCCGCCCCAGGGCTCGGAGCCGCTGCGCGAGCAGATCGCCGAGCACCTGCGGCTGATGCGCGGCGTGGTCCGGGACCCCGAGGACCTCTTCGTCACGGCGGGCGCGCGGGACGGGCTCCAGCTGCTGCTCGCGGTGCTCGGCGGCCACGCGGGCCGCGGGCTGCGCGTCGCCGTCGAGGACCCCGGCTACCCCTCGCTGCGCCGGGTGCCGGAGCGGCTCGGCCACGAGGTGCTGCCGGTGCCGATCGACGACCAGGGCCTCGACCCCGCCCGGCTGCCGTCCGGGGCGTGGGCCGGCCCGGGGGAGTGGGAGATCGAGCGGCCCCCGGACGCCGTGATCGTCACCCCCAGCCACCAGTACCCCCTCGGGGCGTCGATGCCCGCCGCCCGCCGGCTCGAGCTGCTCGGCTGGGCGCGCGCCCACGACGCGCTGATCGTCGAGGACGACTACGACTCCGAGCTGCGCTACGTGGGCGAGCCGCTGCCCGCGCTGTCCTCCCTCGACCACGCCCCGGGCGCCGTCCCGGAGCCCCCCGCCCCCGGCCGGCTGCTCGGCGCCGGCGGCCACGTGGCCACGCTGGGCTCCTTCACCAAGGTCCTCGCGCCCGGGCTGGGGGTCGGCTACCTGCTGGCCCCGCCCGCCCTCCGGGAGGACCTGCTGCGGCTGCGCACGGACCTGGGCAACCCGGCCTCCGCGGTCGCCCAGGACGCCATGGCCCGTTTCCTGGCCGACGGCGGCCTGCGCCGGCACACCGCCCGGATGCGGCGGGAGTACCGGCGCCGGCGGGACCTGCTCACCGCGGCCCTCGCCGGGGTCCACGGGGTGCGGGCCGTGCCCATGGACGGGGGGCTGCACGCCGTCCTCGAGTTCACCGGGGAGGTGCCCCTGGCGGAGCAGGACGTCGTGGATCGGGCCGCGGCCGCGGGCGTGCGGGTGGCGGCGCTGGGCTCGTACTGGGCGCACGGCGCGGGGGGTGGCCGCCGCGGCGTCGTCGTCGGCTTCGGCGCCACCGGTGCCGCCCCGGAGGGGGACGCCCTGCCGGACGCCCTCGCGGTCCTGGCCCGGGTGCTCTCGGCGCCCGGCCCCGCACGCGGTCGCTAGACTGGCCGGTGCCCCGGGGGTCTCCCCGCCGGGGTCCTCCCGCGAGCACGCTCCCGAAAGGCGCACCGTGAACCCCGACCCGAGCACCGGCATCCACCGCGACCTGTTCGCGCCCACGCTGCTGCGCGCGCTCGTGGCACTGGTGTTCGGCGCCGTGACCGTGTTCTGGCAGGAGCCGACGCTGCCCGTGGTGGCCTGGGGCGTGGGGCTGTACCTCGTGCTCACGGGCGCGGCGAGCGTGCTCCTGCAGCTGCGCCTCAACGGCAACGACCACGTGGACATGGGCCCCACCCGGCAGATCCCGCAGTCCTACGGCGTGCTGTACCTCCTGGGCGGGGTCTTCACGATCCTGGGCGCCGACACCCCCGCGTGGCTCGTGGTCTACGCGGCGTCCATCATGGGCCTGGCCGGGCTCACGGAGCTGGCGCTCGGGCTGAAGTTCCGAACGACCTTCCCGCTGGGCCGCGACTGGACCATCGCCGGGCTGGTCACGGTCCTCGCCGCCACCGGTCTCGTCCTGGTGGTGGACCTCGGCCCCAAGGCGCTCTTCGGGGTGGTGGGGGCCGCCGCGGTGGTCATCGGCGTCACCCACCTGCTGGCCGCCCTCACGCTCCGGCACGAGGACCGCCGGGGACGGGCCCCCGCCGGGACCGCGTAGACTGGGCTACCGCACGGCAGGCCCCGGCCCGCCGGGGACATCAGCTCACGAGGAGGACCAGTGGCACAGCGCAAGGGCTCGAGAGGCGGCTTCCGGGCCGACGTCAAGGGCCCCCTGATCCTGTCCGCCGTGCTCGCGGCGATCGCGTTCGTCGCCGTGGGCATCTTCGCCAGCGGCGGCACGGACAACGCCCTGCGCCTGGACCTCGCCTTCATCGCCGCCGGCATCGCGTTCATCGTGACGCTCGTGATCAGCGCCACGCTGATGATCGTCGAGAAGCCCAACGACCCCCACCTCGGCGCGGGCACGGGCGTCAACCGCTCCTCGGCCAAGCTCTACGCCGAGGCCCGGGCCCGGCGGCAGGCCGCCGCGCGGCCCCCCGGCGAGGCCGAGTTCGGCCAGCGCGTCCGGCCCGACACCGAGGGCGAGGACCTCCTCGGCCGCCGCCCCGCCGACGGCTCCGCCCCGGCGGACGGCCCGGACGACGACGGCCCCGCCCCGCGCGCCTGAGCATCCCGCCTGCCTGAGGCCCCCGAACGAGCCGGACCCCGCGCGCCCGGGGGTCCCGCTCGTTCCGGGGCCCTGCGCGCTCCGCGCCCGCTCCCGGGAGGGACCCGCTCCGGTGGACAGCCCTGTCGCGTCCGGCCGGGCGCTGGGTAGATTGGGACGGCACCTGAGCAGCAGGGCCCGAACCCGCGCCCTGCTCGAGACCGGACGACGGGAACCAGCATGAGCCAGCAGCCGGAACCGCCCACCGAGGGCGACGAGGAGTTCGAGCGCAAGGTCCAGCAGCGGATGGCCGACCAGCAGGAGGACGGCGCCGACGAGGACCCCACGGACGTGGCCCAGGAGGACCACAAGTCCGAGGTGCCCGAGCTCGAGGAGAACGAGGAGAGCCCGGTCGACCCGGGCTCCGTCTGACCCCGGACCAGCGCCTGACACAACGCACGACGCCCCGGGAAGGGCCGATGGTCCTTCCCGGGGCGTCGTCGCGTCCGGCGGGCTCAGCGGCCGAAGCTCCGCAGCCGCAGCGAGTTCAGCACCACGAACACGGAGCTGAAGGCCATGGCGGCACCCGCGATCACGGGGTTGAGCAGCCCCGCGGCGGCCACGGGGATGGCCACCGTGTTGTAGGCGAAGGCCCAGAACAGGTTCGACTTGATGATCGACAGGGTCCGGCGGGACAGGGCGATGGCCGTGGGCACCGACCCGACGTCGCTGCGCACCACCGTGATGTCCGCGGCCTCGATCGCCGCGTCCGTGCCGGCGCCCATCGCGATCCCGAGGTCGGCCTGCGCCAGGGCCGCGGCGTCGTTGACCCCGTCGCCCACCATGGCGACCACGCGGCCGTCGTCCTGGAGGTCGCGGACCACCGCGACCTTGCCCTCCGGGCTGACGTCGGCCACGACGTCCTCGGCGGCGATGCCCGCCTCCGCGGCGACGGCCCGGGCCACGGGCTCGTTGTCGCCGGTCAGCAGCATGGGCCGCAGGCCCAGCTCCTTGAGCCGGGCGACCGCCTCGCGGGCGTCGTCCTTGACGGTGTCGCGCAGGTCGACGAAGCCGACGAGGGCCCCGTCGACGGCCACGAGGATCGTGGTAAACCCGCCCTCCTGGGCGCGGCGCAGCGCGTCGAGCTGGGCGCCGTCCAGGCGCACGCCGTTCTCGGACAGCCACGTGGTGCGCCCGACCACCACCGAGCGGGAGTGCATCCCGTCCGCCACGTGCGCGCGGACGCCGCCGCCGGGGGCCGAGACGAACCCGGAGACCGGGAACCGGTGCGGGGTGGCCGCGGCCACCGCCCGCGCGATGGGGTGCTCGGAGTGCTGCTCCACGGTGGCCGCGAGGTCCAGCACCTGGTCCCGGGAGTACCCGGACACGGGCGTCACTGCCGCCACGGAGAGCTGCCCGCTCGTGACGGTGCCCGTCTTGTCCAGCACCACGGTGTCCACGGTGCGGGTGTCCTCGAGCACCTCGGCGCCCTTGATCAGGATGCCCAGCTGCGCGCCGCGCCCCGTGCCCGTGAGCAGGGCCGTGGGGGTGGCCAGGCCGAGGGCGCAGGGGCAGGCGATCACGAGCACGGAGACCGCGGCCACGAAGGACGCGTTCACGTCCCCGGTCAGCAGGAGCCAGCCGGCCAGCGTGGCGAGGGCGATCACCAGGACGACCGGGACGAAGACCCCGGAGATCCGGTCGGCCAGCCGTGCCACGGGGGCCTTGCTCGCCTGCGCCCGGGACACCATCCGGCCCATCTGGGCCAGGGTGGTGTCGGCGCCCACGCGGGTCGCCTCGACCAGCAGCCGGCCGTTGGTGTTGATCGTGGCGCCGGTGACGGTGTCGCCGACCTCCACCTCCACCGGGAGGGACTCGCCGGTGAGCAGGGACGTGTCCACGGCCGAGCGGCCGTCCACGACCACGCCGTCGGCGGCGATCTTCTCGCCGGGGCGCACGACGACCAGGTCCCCCGGGCGCAGCTGCTCCGCGGGCACGCTCGTCTCCACGCCGTCCCGCAGGACCACCGCGTCCTTCGCGCCGAGCTCCAGCAGCGCGCGCAGCGCCTCGCCGGAGCGGGCCTTCGCCCGGGCCTCCAGGTAGCGGCCCAGCAGCAGGAACGCGGTGACCAGGGCGCCGGTCTCGAAGTAGAGCTGGTGCCCGCTCATGTCCATCGCGTGGCCGAGCATCGCGCCGGCCGTCATGCCGGGCTCGCGCAGCAGGTTCCACAGCGAGAACAGGTACGCGGCGGACACGCCCAGGGACACGAGGGTGTCCATGGTGGAGGTCAGGTGCCGGGCGTTGACCGCCGCCGAGCGGTGGAACGGCCACGCCGCCCACGTCACGACCGGCAGGCTCAGGGCCGCGACCACCCAGCCCCAGTGCGGGAACTGGAAGCCGGGCAGCATCGAGATCACGAACACCGGGAGGGAGAGCGCGGCCGCCACGAGGAGGCGCCGGCGCAGGGACTCGGGCGAGCGCAGCGAGGACGCCTCGCGCCCGGCGACCCGGGCCATGGCGTCGGAGCCGTCCGGGCCGCCTGCGTCGTCGCCCCCGGGCGCGTTCTTGAGGACGGCCCCGTACCCGGCCTTCTCGACCGTCTCGACGACCTGCTCGTCGCTCACGCCCGCGGGGACGTGGACGGTGGCGGTCTCGAGGGCGAGGTTGACGGAGGCGTCGACGCCGTCGAGCCGGCCCAGCTTCTTCTCGACCCGGCTGACGCACGAGGAGCACGTCATGCCCGTGATCTCGAGCTCGAGGGTGCGCAGATGCCCGGCGACCTCGGTGGGGACGGGCGTGCGGGTCTCAGGCAACGGTGTACCCCGCTTCCTCGACGGCCTCCTCGATCTCGGCCGCCGACAGCTCGCGGGTGGACGTCACGACCACGGGGGAGACCCCGCCGGCCACGAGGTCGACGTCGACGGACTCGACGCCCTCCAGCTCGGTGAGCTCCTCGGTGACGGACCTGACGCAGTGGCCGCAGGTCATTCCGGAAACGTTGACGGTGGTCTGCACGATGGGCTCCTCGGGGTTTCGGTGGGGTGGTTCAGCGGGGTGGGTCAGCTCTTGAGCAGGCGCGCGATGGCCGCGGACGCCTCCTGGAGCTTGTCGTCGACACTCGTGACGTCCCCGGACTCCTGGGCGGCCTCGACGGCGCCCACGACGCAGTGGCTCAGGTGCTCGTCCAGCAGGCCCAGGCTCACGGCCTTGAGGGCTGACTGGATCGCGGAGATCTGGGTGAGGACGTCGATGCAGTACTTGTCCTCCTCGACCATCCGGTGGATGCCCCGGACCTGGCCCTCGATGCGCCGCAGGCGCTTGAGGTACGCGTCCTTGTCCTGGGTGTACCCGTGCGGCGGGGTCTGGGTCATGGGTCCTCCTCGGTCGTCCTGCAACCACTGTATACCCCTTGGGGGTATAGCTCAAGCGGCCGGTCCGCCGCGGCCCGGCGATGTGCCAATCTTGAGGCATGGCTTCACTGATCGAGGACTACGCCCTGCTCTCGAACATGCGCACGGGTCCGCTCGTCTCCCGCACCGGGTCCATCGACTGGCTGTGCGCGCCCCGGTTCGACTCCCCCTCGGTCTTCGGCGCCCTGCTCGGGGAGCCCGACCACGGGCGGTGGCTGCTCGCCCCCGCCTGCACGGTCGCGGAGGGGGCCGACGGCGAGGTCCTCGACGAGGAGGACAGCGGCGCCCAGGTCGCCGAGCGGTTCTACGTGGAGAACACGTTCGTGCTGCAGACCGTGTGGGTCACCGACTCGGGGTCCGTGCGCGTGACCGACTTCCTCCCGCTGACCTCCCGCACGGACGTGGTCCGCCGCGTCGAGGGCCTCACCGGCGAGGTCGAGATGTACCACGAGCTGCGGGTGCGCTTCGGCTACGGCGCCGTGGTCCCCTGGGTCAGCCGCTTCGAGGGGGAGGAGGACCCCGGCGGCGGCGACCCCGCGCCCCCCATGCTCGTGGCCATGGCCGGCCCGGACGCCCTCGTCCTGCGCGGTGAGCCCCTCCCCGAGTCCACGGACGACGACGACGAGCGCCGCCACCGCGGGACCTTCACCGTCTCCGCCGGCCAGGCACGGGACTTCGTCCTCACGCACTTCCCGTCCCACCGCACGCCCCCGGCGCCGGTCGACGTCAACGAGCAGCTCACCCGGACCGTGGAGCTGTGGCAGGACTGGTCCGGGCTGTACTCCCCGCCGGCCGTCGGGGAGGACGAGCCCGTGCACATCGTCCCGGTCCGCGGCCACGCCGTGGCCCGGCGCTCGGACGTGGTCCGGCGCTCGCTGCTCGTGGTGCGGGCGCTGATGCACCAGGAGACGGGCGGGCTCGTGGCCGCCCCCACCACGTCCCTGCCGGACGTGGTGGGCGGGGAGCGCAACTGGGACCACCGCTTCGCCTGGCTGCGGGACGCCGCGATGGCCCTCGAGGTCATGCTCGACCACGACCACGACCGCGAGGCCGCCCAGCTGCGCAACTGGCTCCTGCGCGCCGTGGCGGGCGACCCGCACGACCTGCAGAACATCTACGGGGTCGCGGGGGAGCGCCGCGGGCGCGAGCACCAGCTCGACCTGCCCGGCTACGAGCGCTCCCGGCCGGTCCGCGAGGGCAACGGCGCCGCGGGCCAGCACCAGTCGGACGCCGTGGGGCACGTCATGGTGGTGTTCGAGAAGCTCCGCCGGCGCGGCGCCGTGGAGGACCACCTCTCCTGGCCCCTGCAGCAGGCGATGCTGCGCTCGGTCGTGGAGAACTACGAGGTCACGGACCAGGGCCTCTGGGAGATGCGCGGCGAACGGCAGTACTACACGCACTCGCGCGTGCTGATGTGGGCGGCGCTCCAGTGCGGCGTGGACGCCGTGCGCGTGCACGGCCTGCCCGGCGACGCGCAGCTGTGGGAGCAGCTGCGGGACGCCCTCGCGGAGGAGATCTGGACCAGCGGCTACGACCCCGAGGTCGGCTCCTTCGTGCAGTACTACGGGGCGAAGACCGTGGACGCCTCCCTGCTCCAGCTGCCGCAGGTGGGGTTCGTGGCCTACGACGACGAGCGGATGCTCGGCACCGTGCGGCGGATCGAGGAGGAGCTGCGGCACCCCAGCGGGCTCATCCACCGCTACCGCAACGTCCTGGGCCCGGTGGACCCCGATGACCCCGACGCGTACGCCGGTGTCATCGGGGTGGACGGCTTCCCGGGCCAGGACAACCCGCACCTCGGCGCGTCCCTGTGGCTCGCCGCCCAGTACGCGCGCTCGGGCCGCACGGACAGCGCCCGGAAGCTCGTGGACTCCGTGCTGTCCCGCGCCAACGACCTCGGGCTGCTCTCCACCGAGTGGTCGCCCGAGCAGCGGCGGATGACCGGCAACTTCCCGCAGACCTTCACCCACCTCGCCCTCGTCCAGGCCCTGGACGCCCTCGACGCCGCCCAGGGGCGCCGCGCCCCGGCGGCGCCGCAGGAGAGCCCGGCCGAGACCCCGGATGCGGCCGGGGCCGGCACGGGCGGGTCGTCCGCCGTCGCCGGAGGCGCCTCGTGAGCCACGCGGCTCCGGTCGACTGGCGGTCCTCGCCGGCGGTCCGGATCGGGCTGTCCGTGTCCGTGGCCACCGGGCTGTACGGCATCTCCTTCGGCGCCCTGTCCGTGGCGGCGGGACTGACCTTCTGGCAGACCGTCGCCCTGTCCGCGCTCATGTTCACGGGCGGCTCCCAGTTCGCCTTCATCGGCGTGGTCTCGGGCGGAGGGGCCGGGGCCTCGGCGCTGGGCGCCGCCACGCTGCTCGGGATCCGCAACGCCGTCTACGGGATGAGCATGAACGCCCTCGTCCGCCCGCGGGGCTGGCGCCGGCTCCTCGCCGCGCACGTGACCATCGACGAGTCCAACGCGGCCGCGTCCTCCCAGGTGCACCCCGTCGAGGAGCGGCGGGGCTTCTGGACCGCGGGCCTGGGCGTGTTCGTGCTCTGGAACCTGTTCACCGTGCTGGGCGCCCTGCTGGGCAACGCCCTCGGCGATCCCGCGCGGTGGGGCCTGGACGGCGCCGCGGTGGCCGCGTTCCTGGGCCTGCTGTGGCCGCGGCTGAGCGCCCGGGAGCCCGTGGCGGTCGCGGTGGTCTGCGGCCTCGTCACGGCCCTGACGATCCCCGTGCTGCCGGCGGGCCTGCCGATCCTCGTGGCCGCCGTGGTCGCCGCGTTCCTGGGCCGCTCCCGCGGGCCCGGGCCGGCCCCGTCCGGCGCGGCGTCCGGCCCCGGCGCCGAGGGGGCGGAGGCGTGAGCATGTGGTTCTGGGTGCTCGGGGCGTGCGCGCTCGCCTACGCCCTGAAGCTCGTCGGCTACCTCGTGCCGGACCGGGTGCTGGACGACCCGCGCGTCGGGCGCATGGCCGGCACCGTCACCGTGGGCCTGCTCGCCGCGCTCGTGGTCATGAACGCGTTCGGCTCCGGCCAGGAGCTGGTGCTGGACGCCCGGCTGGGCGCGCTGCTCGTGGCGGGAACGGCCCTGATGCTGCGGGCCCCGTTCCTGCTGGTGGTGGTGCTGGGGGCGGTCGCGGCGGCCGTGCTCCGGCTGCTCGGCGCGCCCTGACGCCTCACGTCAGGCGACGCTCGGCAGGATGTTGTGGTTGAGCCGGAACAGGTTGCCCGGGTCGTAGCGGTTCTTCAACTCGACGAGACGCCGGTGCGTCCGCTCCCCGTAGGCCTGCCGCGCGGTCTCGGGCGTGACGGGGCCGTGCTCGGCACCGAGGAAGTTCACGTAGAGGCCCGCGTCGGCGAACGGTTCCACGGCGGCGTGGGCCTTCCGGGCGAACGCGGTGAGGCGGGCGTCGTCGGCGGCGTCCGGCCAGTAGCCGTAGACGTTGAGCCAGTACCGCGCGGACCGGTTGGGGAAGGCGGTGGCGCCGGCGGGCACCCGCCCGAAGAACCCCTCCATGTGGTGGATGTCGATGCCCGTGCCGAACCAGGTGATCTCCGAGGCCGCGCCGAGCAGGGCGTCGACCACCTCGTCGTCGAGACGGGAGAACGAGGCGTTCTTCCAGTAGCCGCGGGCCCCCTTGGGGAAGAGCTCGTCCATGGCCGACTGCCACTCGGTCCACTGCACCGGGCCGACCTCCTCCTCGTCCGGCGGGGCGTCGGCCCGCAGCCGGTCGACCAGGCGCAGGCCCTCGGCGTGATCGGGCGACATCCAGGCGAAGCCGATGATCAGCCAGGGCTCGTCGCCCATCCCGAAACTCGGCGGGAACCGGAGGATCGAGACGATGCCGTTCATCTCGTCCGGCAGGTCGTCGGTCCAGCGGGCGAAGGCCTGCAGGGCCGTGCGCCAGTGCTCGCGCCCGTAGATCAGGTTCCCGCCCAGCACGGACGCGGGCAGCTCCCTGGCCCGGAACGTGAAGGAGGTCACGACGCCGAAGTTCCCCCCGCCGCCGCGGATGCCCCAGAACAGGTCCGGGTTGTGCTCCGCGTTGGCGTGCAGGTGCTCCCGCGTCCCGGTGATCACCTCGGCGTCCACGAGGTTGTCGAGGCTCAGGCCGTTGCTGCGCGTCAGCCAGCCGACGCCGCCGCCCACGGTCAGGCCCGCGACCCCGGTGGCGCTCACCACGCCGAGGGGCACCGCGAGACCGTGCGGGACGGTCGCGCGGTCGACGTCGGCCAGGGTGGCGCCCGGCTCCACGGTCACGCGCCGGGTCTCCGGGTCCACCTCGACCCGCCGCAGCGCGCCGAGGTCCAGGACGAGCCCGCCCTCCACGGTGCCGTGGCCGGCCACGTTGTGCCCGCCGCCGCGGACCGCCAGCGGCAGGTCCGTGTGCTGCGCGGCGGCCAGCACCGGGTCGATGTCGGACACCGCGCCGGCCTGCACGACAGCGCGGGGCCGCACGTCGACCATGCCGTTCCAGACCCGTCTCGCCTCGTCGTAGAGCGGGTCGTCGGGCTCGACCAGCGTCCCTGTGAGATGGGTGCGCAGCTTCTCGAGCTCTCGGGCGATCTCCTGGTCGTGCTCCCCGCGGTCCACGGCATTCATGGGGCTGGCTTCCTGTGGGCGGGGCGCGCGCCCCCGGGCTGGTGCTCGTGCTCGACGGCGGTGCGCGGACCGTCGTCGGCGATGCCGGAAGGGTCACGGGCGGACTCGGAGCGGTCCGGGCGCTCGGCCCCGCCGGGGCTGGAGTTCCGGTGCGGGGGGATGCGGAACGGCGCACAGTGGCGCTGTCTCCAGAGTAGGAGCGTCCCCGGCCCGGCACAACGGTCCGCGCACAACGGTCCGGGCACGACGGTCCGGGCACGACGGTCCGGGCTCACCCGTCCGGGCACCGTTCGGCCGGGCGTGGGCCGGACGGGGCGGCCCGTGGACGCGGGGAACGTCCGATCCCGTGCTCAGGCGAGCGGCAGCACCGGGGGAATGATCCCGTCCTCGATGGCCCGCTTGTAGAGCTCGAGCTTGGTGCGGGCCGGCCGCTCCACCGCTGCGTACTTGCGGCGGATCCGCTTGAGGTGCTCCTCCACCGTGGACTCGGCGATCTCCAGCAGCGCGGCCACCTCCTGCTCCTGGAGTCCGTCCACGTAGAGCGCGAGCACCTGGCGCTCCCGGGCGGAGAGCTTCGCGGGAGCTTTGCTTGGCAGCTCGGCCAGAGCCGACTGGAGCACGTCGCTCACGAAGTGGCCCAGCTGCCGGGAGAGCCGCATGGTGCGGAAGACGGTCCGGATGGGCTCCCACTTCCCCACGGCGCCGGCCGCCCCGCACGTGAAGGCGGACCGGACCCGGGCGAGGTCGTCCGGGGGCACCAGCACCACCACGGTGTGCTCCTGTGCGGTGAGGTCCGTGACGTTCTGCACGAGGTTGCGGCCGTCCAGGGTGTTCAGGCTCAGCAGGACCACCATCTCCTCGGCCGGGTTCTCGGCCAGGAACTCCGGGACGCTGCCCGCCACCGCGCTCACGCGCACGCCGTGCTCGGGGTGCTCGACGGCCTCGCGCTGCATCGCGATGCGCGTCATGGGCTGGGGGCTGATCACGGCGGCGTTCAACATGGTGGGACTCCTCGACGTCTCCCGCTGTGAGGTGGGCGGGATCTCCGCGGCCGGGGATCGCCGGTCCGCTCCGGCAGCGGGAGGGCCGTGTCCTGCGGCGGGACCGGCGCCGAACGCCCATATGTCCTTTGTGGAATATAGGGCAGTGTGGCGGGGGCCGTCGGGGCAGGGGGTCCTCCGGGCGGTCGCCGCCGGCGGAGATGGTGCAGTGTGTTCCTCCACAGTGGCGGACCCGCCCGCGCGCGGGCAAGGCGATTCCGTGCGGACCTGCAACTTCGCACACCGCACGCCGCCCGACGGGCCGTGCCGGGGGCCGGCGGTGAGATGTCTCTTCCTGCTCGCGCGTGGCCGGGGCCAGGGCTGGTGGAAGCGGTGCGACTGGAAGAATGGGGGAGCCCGCACCGGTCGAGGAAAGGTCCGTACCGTCATGCACATCGACGTTCTCCCGGGATCGGGCGGGCAGGGACTCCGGCCGGGAGCGGCTCGCGAGCTCCACGGACTCCTCGAGGAGCTCTCCCTGCGCGGCCTCGCCCCCCGGCTCCTCGATCCGGGGGCGGACCCGGTGCTCTCGACCGCGGGGGAGGAGGGTCTCCGGGAGCACGGGCCCGCAGGCGGCGATCCCGCACCGCGGTCCGAGGCGGAGGCGCTCCTGCTGGCCGGCCTCGGGGCGGATGCTCCCGTGGGCGACACCGGGCTGCTCCTCTGGCTCGACCGGGCGAGGGCCGCTGCGGCGGCGGGCCGGCCGGTCGTCGTCACCGGCCTGGCCCTCGACCCCGATGCCGTCCCGGAGGAGGCCGTGCGCCGGCTCCTCCCGGTCGCCTCCCTCGTGGGGCTGCGGGACGAGACGTCCCTGGCGGTGGCCCGCCGGCTGTGCCCCGAGCACCCCGGCCTGCGCGTCGGCTGGGAGGACGCGCTCCTTCTCCCGCCTCCCGCCGCCCCGGCGCGACCGCTCGAGCAGGACGGGCCGACACGTCGCCCAGGAGAGCGGGGCGCCCCGGCCGGGCGGGAGCAGGAGGAGTGGGAGGGGCCGGCCGCGGAGTCGGAGGATCCGGACGGACGGGCCGAGCGGCAGGACGAGCTGGGCGGGTCGGCGGAGGAGCCGGGGGCGCCGGCGGGGCCGCCGCGGATCCTCGCCGCAGTGCGGCGGCCGGCCGGTCCCTGCCCGGCGGAGCGGCTCGCCCCGGTGCTCGCCGCCCTGCTGGACGCCCTGGTGCACCGGACGGGCGCAGCGGTCACGCTCCTGGCATGCGGCGGCGCCCCGGCCGACGAGGAGTTCGCGGCGGACGTGGCCGCGCTGCTGCCGGACGACGTCCACCGGGTGCGTGCGGCTCCGGGAGAGGCCGGCACGGAGGCGCTCCGGGCGGACTGGGTCCTGACCACCTGCTCCCGCGGTGCGGCCCTCGGCCTCGCGGCGCGGGCCGTCGTCCTCCCGGTGGGCCCGGACAAATATTCCACGGACGACATGAACGGCGTGCTGAGCCGCTGGGGGCTGGAAGGTGCCGTCGTTCCCCTGGCGGCGCTGCTCACCCCCGGCGACGTGGCGTGGGACACCCGCGCGGCCGTCCAGCAGTGGGCGGCGGAGGCCGTGGAGCACCGGGGGGCGGTGCGCGCCGCGCTGGCGGACGCCGAGCCGGCGGTCCGGGAAGCGGCGGCCCGGTGGTGGGACGACGTGGCCGGGGCGCTCCGCGGGCAGGAGGCCCGGCCCGCGGTGGGAACGGTGGCGGCGCCGCGCGGGGTCGGTGCCCCGGTGGTGCGTGCCCTCCGCCGCCGGTACACCGTTCCCGCGGTGCCGCCCGAACGGCCCACCGTCGCGGTCCTGCTGCGGCACCACGGCGCCCCGGCGCGCCTGGGCCGGGCCGTCGACGACCTCCTGGCGCAGACGTTCACCGACTGGCGACTGGTCCTCGTGGACGACGGCGGGAACCCCGCCGAGGTGGACGCGGTCCTGGCGCCGCGCCGGGACGAGCTCGCGGGGCGCGCGACGGTCCTCCACCACCGCAGGGCCCTCGGTGCCGCGGCGGCCGCCAACCGTGGGCTGCGGGCAGGGGAGTCTGAACTCGTCGTCCTGCACGACGGCTCGGAGCCCTGGTCGCCCGAGCTCCTGCAGCGCGCCGTGGCGCACCTCGAGGATCCCCTCGTGACCGACGACGGGGTCGTGGTGCCAACCGAGAATCCGCCCGGGACCGGCCGAGACGTACCGGCCGGTCGGCCGGGACGGAATCTCGTGCCGACGGACCGGGAGGCCCTCACCCTCACCGACGTGCTGGACGGCGACCGCACCGCGGTCGACGCGCCGTTCCTGTACCGGCGCGCGGTGCACGGGGTGCTGGGCGACTACGACGAGACCATCGGCGCCGCGGAGCGCTGGGAGTTCGTGCTCCGCTTCCTGGAGACGTTCACCGTGGGCCTGCTCCCCGCGCGCCCGACCGCCCGGCGGGACCGGACCGACGGGCGCGCCTTGGCGCGGGGCGAGGCGGCGGTGCGCGAGCGCCATCTCAGGCAGTGGAGCGCGGAGAACGGGATCGGCCTGCCGCTCTACCTGCGGCGGGCCGCGGCGGAGGAGGCCGGCGCCCTGCACCGGAGGCTGGACGCCGCCGAGGAGCTCGCGCACGAGCTCCTGGAAGTGGTCCGCGCCCAGACCCGGCAGATCGAACGGCTCGAGCAGGTCGTGGCGGAGAAGGGCTTCCTCGCCTTCTGGCGGCGTGCGTGGCGGGCCCTGCGCGGAGGATGAGCGGCCCGCTCCGGCCCGCTCCGGCCCGCTCCGGCGCGGCCGGTCGGCAGGTTGCTTTCCAGTTCTCCCGTCCGTGTGACATGCTTCACCCTTGGGCGCGTCCGGGACGTGCGAATTCCGTCCCGGACGCGCCCTTCGCGCAGTGTCCGCACCAGATGAGGAGTCGGGGCATGGGATGGCTTGATCGGCAGCACTCGGTGGCACCACCGGGATTCAACCGCTGGCTCATACCGCCGGCCGCCCTCGCGGTGCACCTGTGCATCGGTCAGGCCTACGCCACCAGCGTGTACAAGAACGCGCTGGTGGCGCACTTCGACGCGAGCCTGACCCAGATCGGCATCATCTTCTCCATCGCCATCGTCATGCTGGGCCTGTCCGCCGCCGTCTTCGGGACGTGGGTGGACACCGGCGGGCCGCGCAGGGCCATGTTCACTGCGGCGCTGCTGTGGTCCGGCGGGTTCCTGGTCGGCGCGCTCGGCATCTTCACCGAGCAGCTCTGGCTCGTCTACCTGGGCTACGGGGTCATCGGCGGCATCGGCCTGGGCATCGGCTACATCTCGCCCGTCTCCACGCTGATCAAGTGGTTCCCCGACCGCCCCGGGCTCGCCACGGGCATGGCGATCATGGGCTTCGGCGGCGGCGCGCTGATCGCCAGCCCCCTCTCCGCGGCCCTGCTCAACTTCTACGACCCGAACTCCGGCACCGAGGGCTGGGTGGCGAGCGGGAACGCCGTCGGCAAGCTGTTCCTGACCCTCGCGGTCGTCTATCTCGCCTACATGCTCTTCGGCGCGTTCACGATCAAGGTTCCGGCGGAGGACTGGAAGCCCGAGGGGTTCGAGCCCTCGAAGGTCGAGTCGAAGGCCCTCGTCACCAAGAACCACGTCTCGGCCCGCAACGCCATCCGCACCCGGCAGTTCTGGCTGGTGTGGATCGTGCTGTTCTGCAACGTGACGGCCGGCATCGGCATCCTCGAGCAGGCAGCCCCCATGATCCAGGACTTCTTCCGCCAGGCGGACGGCGCCTCCCTCGTGACGGCCGCCGTGGCCGGCGGTTTCGTGGGCCTGCTGTCCATCGGCAACATGGGCGGGCGCTTCGTGTGGTCCACCACCTCGGACGTGCTGGGCCGCAAGCGCATCTACATGGTCTACCTCGGTGTCGGGGCGGTCCTCTACACCGTGCTGGCGCTGTTTGGCTCAACCTCCACGCTGCTGTTCGTGCTGCTGGCCTTCGTCATCATCTCGTTCTACGGCGGCGGCTTCGCCACGGTGCCGGCCTATCTGCGGGACCTCTTCGGGACCTTCCAGGTGGGGGCCATCCACGGCCGCCTGCTCACGGCGTGGGCCGCCGCGGGCATCGCCGGGCCCCTCATCGTCAACGCGTTCCTCGACGCCCAGGGCACCCCCGGGGAGCTCACAGCGCAGGCGTACCAGCCGGCGCTGCTGACCATGGTCGGCCTGCTGGTCGTCGGCTTCGTCGCCAACCTCCTGGTCAAGCCCGTGGACGCCAAGTACCACGAGCCCGAGCGCCGGACCGCGGCGTCCGGCGCCGAGGCCTCCGGGGAGGCCGGCACCGAGTCCCCGCGCACGTCCGACACCGAGCTCTCCCCGAAGGAGGCATGACATGAGCCGTGCACGACTGGCACTGGGCTGGGTCCTCGTCGGGGTCCCGCTCGCCTACGGAGTGACGATGACCCTCACGCGGGTGACCGCGCTGTTCGTCTGACCGGCCGGACAGGACACAGGCGGGTCGCGGTCCGAAGCTCCCCTACAGCCTGCGCCGACCGGTCCGTGACGTGCTGACCGACCGTCCCGGGGTGCCGGGGTCGTCCGCCGCAACAGACGCCGCAGCACGTCACTGAGCGCCGCCGGGTCGCGGCAGCCCCAGGTGCCCGCGCAGCGTGGACGAGGTGTACCGGGTGCGGAAGAGTCCGCGGCGCTGGAGGACGGGGACCACGTGGTCCACGAAGTCGTCGAGGGAGTCCGGCAGCCGGGGCGGCATGAGGTTGAAGCCGTCGGCCGCGCCCGAGCGGAACCAGCGCTCCATCCGGTCCGCGACGGCCTCCGGGGTGCCGACCACCGTGCAGTGCCCGCCCCCGGCGGCCAGCCGGCCCAGTAGCTGCCGCACCGTGGGCCGCTCGACCGCCACGATCCGCAGGATCGTGGCGTACCGGCCCTGCGGCCCGGTGAAGCCCTCGAGCGGCGGCAGCTCCGGGACCGGGGCGTCCAGCTCCCAGGCGCTGCAGTCCTGCTGGACGAACGCGGACAGCTGGGCCAGGGACTGCTCCGAGGGCAGCAGGGCGTCCACCTCCGCCTGCTTGGCCCGGGCCTCCTCCTCGGTGGAGCCCACGTAGGCGACCAGGCCCGGCATGACGGCCACGCCCTCCGGGTCCCGTCCGGCCGCGGCGACGCGCCGCCTCAGATCGGCGCGGTACTCCCGCGCGCTCTCGAGGTCGTAGGCCACGGCGTAGACCCCTTCGGCGTGCCGGGCGGCCAGCTCCCGGCCCGGCCCGGAGGCGCCCGCCTGGAACAGGACCGGACGCCCCTGGGGCGGGCGCGGCACGGTCAGCGGGCCGTCCACGCGGAAGTGCTCGCCGGCGTGGTCGATCCGGCGCACCCGCTCGGGATCGGCATGCAGGCCCTGCCGGTCGCCGATCAGGGCGTCGTCGGACCACGAGTCCCACAGCCGACGGGTCACGTCGATGAACTCTGCCGCCCGCGCGTAGCGCTGGGCGTGCGGTGGCATTCCCGGGAGACCGTGGTTGCGCGCCTCGGCGTCGAACATGGAGGTGACCACGTTCCAGCCGGCCCGCCCGCGGCTGATGTGGTCGAGCGAGGCCAGCAGGCGGGCGGCGTGGAACGGCGTCCAGAAGGTCGTCGAGACCGTGCTGACCAGCCCTATCCGCTCCGTGGCCCGCGCCATCGCGGACAGGGCCGTGAGCGGTTCGAGGAACCACCGGGGTCCGTCCGCCACGTCACCGGCGCTGTGCCCGTCGGCGAAGAACACGGCGTCGAGGAGGCCGCGCTCGGCGGTGCGGGCGAGGCGCTCCCAGTGGGCGATGTCCCCGAGCCGCTCCAGCGGGGAGTCCGGGTGCCGCCAGGCCGCCTGGTGGTGGCCCGCGCCGAAGAGGAAGGCGTTGAGGTGCAGCTGTCGCGGCGCGGTCACGGCGGCCCCCATCAGTCGAGGACCAGCCCGCCGTCGACCACCAGGTTCTGCCCGGTGACCGAGCGCGCCCACGGCGAGGCGAAGAACAGCAGGGCGTCGGCGAACTCGGCCGGGGTGGTGACCCGGCCCAGGGGCGTGGCGGAGGCGATGTGGTCGAAGACCTCGTCCGGGGTGGCGGCGCTCGCGTCGGTGGTGCGCAGCAGACCTCCGGAGACCATGTTGACCGTGACGTCGTGCGCGCCGAGGTCCTTGGCGAGGGTGCGGGTCAGGGACAGCAGCGCGGCCTTCGCCGCCGTGTAGTCGTGGTACGGGACCACGGGGTTCTGGAACAGGTTGGTGCCGACGTTGACGACCCGGCCGAAACCCCGTTCCCGCATGCCGGGCAGGGCCTGCTGCACGGTGTTGAGCGCCCCGCGGACGCTGCCGGCGAACTGGGCGTGGAACTCCTCCCAGCGGATGTCCTCCGCGGAGGAGCGGGCGTCGCCGTTGAAGGAGAAGTCCGCCAGCGCGTTGTTGACCACGGTGGTGACGGGGGAGCCGAAGTGCTCCCGGGCCGCGCGGAGCATGTCTGCGACCTGCTGCGCGTCGGTGACGTCGGCAGCCAGCGCCACCGCCCGCTCGTGGCCGTACCGGTCGACGAGCTCCTCCGCGGCCGTCCGGGACGCGCGGTAGTTGACCACGACCCTCGCGCCCTGGGCGGCGAAGGCCTCGACGACGCTGCGGCCCAGCCCTCGTGCTCCGCCGGTGACGAGGACGATCTGTTCTGCGATCTGCATGGGTCTCCCCGGGGTCAGGGCGAGGAGACGCGGGCCGGCCACGGCCGGTCCCGGCAGGACATCCCTTCGCCAGTCCTAACTGGATCAGGTTCGACGGGTGTCATCTCAGCCGGCTCGTCGTGCGGCGCCGGCACCCCGTGTCACTGCGGACGAGTATAAGCACCGGCCCCGCAGCCCGGCCCGTTCTTCTCGCGGCGGCGGGTCACACCGGGCCGCGGTCGTCCCCGGGGGCGTCGTCGTCGGACTGCCCGGCGTGGCCGAGGAAACCGCGCAGCAGCGCGGCCGTGCCCTCCAGGTGGGCGAGGGAGGCGGCCCGGGCGGCGGGGGCGTCGCCGGCCAGGACGGCGTCGGTGAGCTCGCGGTGCTGACGGTCGGAGTGCTCGAGGTTGACCGGAAGCACGGGGATCCGGTCCAGCAGGTCGCTGGCCCGCGAGCGCACCTCCGCGACGGCGCGGACCAGGCTGGGACAGCCGCCCAGCTCGGCCACCGCGATGTGGAAGCGTGCGTCGGCGGGGCGGTAGTCCTCCGGGGCGCTCTCCTCGACCTGCCGCAGGCACGCGAGCAGGTGCTCCCGGGCGGCCGCGCTGAGGGACGCCGCCGCGGCCAGCTCCGCCGCGGCGGGCTCGACCACGGCGCGGAACACGAGCACGTCCTCGACGTCCGCGGGGTCCACCGGGGGGAGGGCCTCGTCCGGCAGGGCGGTGCGACCGGTCACGAAGGTCCCGCCGTACCGGCCCCGGACCACCTCCAGGACCCCGGCGACCTGGAGCTCGTGCAGGGCCTCCCGGAGCGTGGCGCGGGAGATGCCGAGCATCGCCGCGGTCTCCCGCTCGGGCGGGAGCCGCTCGCCCCGGCGGAACAGGCCGAGCCGGATCGAGTCGAGGATCCGCTCCACGGCCTCCTCGAAGGCGTTGCCCTGGCGCACGGGCCGGATGCGGGGGTGCTGGACGGGATCGCTCACGGTGGCGCTCCTCCCTGCGGTGCGACGTGCGCCCATGGTGTCACGGTCCCCGGGGACCGCCTCCGGCGGGGCCCCGCCCACCGCTCCGGGCGGGGCCACGAGCAGCAGCGGCGCGCCGCCCGGTCCGGACGGCGCGCCGCTGCCTCCGGCCGGGACGGCCGGCCGAGGCCCTAGTGGGTGAGGTCCATGGCGACCACGCCCACCGCGATGATCAGGGCGGCGGAGACGAGGAAGCCCGCCGTGATGGCGATGAGGGCCCAGGAGCGGGCGGGGCCGGGGCGGTCAGTGGTTGAGGACGTGGTCTGGTTCATGCCCACCATTCTGCGGCATCCGGGGGGCCGGCTCCACCGCGACGCGGTCCGTGCCCGGCCCGGCGGCCGCCCGGCCGCGCCCCGCGGGGTCTTGACGGGGCACGGGGCAGCCCACAGACTGTGACCACTCGCGCCAAACGTCTGTTTTCAGACCTTTGTGGAATCCCGGAGGGATCGTCCCATGCCCGAATCCCCAGCACAGCCCACCCGCACCGACGAGTACTTCCAGCACCGCCAGCTCCGCTCCGGCGCCGCCGGGTGGGTTCTGCTCGCGGGCCTGGGCATCGCCTACGTCATCTCCGGGGACTTCTCCGGCTGGAACATCGGGCTCTCCGAGGGCGGGTGGGGTGGGCTGCTCATCGCCTTCGTGCTCATGGGCCTCATGTACACCTGCATGGTCTTCGGCCTCGCCGAGCTCTCCTCGACCCTCCCCACGGCCGGCGCCGGGTACGGCTTCGCCCGCCGGGCGCTCGGCCCCCTCGGCGGCTTCGCCACCGGGATGGCCGTGCTCATCGAGTACGCCGTGGCCCCGGCGGCGATCGCCACGTTCATCGGCGGCTACATCGAGGCGCTGGGCCTGTTCGGGATCACCAACTCCTGGCCCGTGTACCTCGTGACCTACCTGGTGTTCATGGGCATCCACATGTACGGGGTGGGCGAGGCGCTCAAGCTGATGTTCGGGATCACCGTGGTCGCGGTCCTCGCGCTGGGGGTGACCGTCGTCGCGCTCGTGCCGCACTTCGACGCCGCCAACCTCTTCGACATCGTCCCGAACGACGCCGCGGGGGCGAGCGCGTTCCTGCCCATGGGCTACGCGGGGGCGATGGCGGCCCTGGTCTACGGGATCTGGTTCTTCCTGGCGATCGAGGGCGTGCCGCTGGCCGCCGAGGAGACCGCCGACCCCCGCCGGGACATGCCGCGCGGGATCATCGTGGCCATGGCCTTCCTGCTGGTCTCGGGTGCGCTCATGCTGGTCCTGGTGCCCGGGGCGGCCGGGTCGGAGGCGATGAGCACCTCGGACAACCCGCTGCCGGAGGCCATCCGCACGGTCGCCGGGGCGGACAGCGCGATGGCGAACATCGTCAACTACGCGGGCCTGGCCGGGCTGGTCGCGAGCTTCTTCTCCATCATGTTCGCCTACTCCCGGCAGCTGTTCGCGCTCTCCCGGGCGGGGTACCTGCCCCGGTTCCTCTCGCTGACCGGCAAGCGCCGGACCCCGTGGGTCGCCCTCATCGTGCCCGGCACCGTGGGCTTCGTGCTCGCGGCCGTGACGGGCGACGGCGGACTGCTCATCAACATCGCGGTCTTCGGCGCCACCGTCTCCTACGTGCTGCTGAACCTCTCCCACATCGTGCTGCGGCTGCGCGAGCCGGACCTCCCGCGCGGCTACCGCACCCCGGGCGGCGTGGTCACCACCGGCATCGCCCTGGTGCTGGCGCTCGTGGCCGTGGTCGCCACGTTCCTGGTCGACGTGCTCGCCGCGTCCATCACCGCGCTCGTGTTCGTCGTCTTCCTCGCCTACTACTGGTTCTACAGCCGCCACCGCCTCGTGGGCCACGCCCCCGAGGAGGAGTTCGCGCAGATCCGCACCGCCGAGGCGGACCTGCACTGACCCCGTCCCGCCCGACTCCCCGCCCAGCGACCCCAGCACCCCAGCGTTCCCAGCGATTCCAGCGACGAAGGACCGGACCCATGACCCAGACTCCTCAGCACCCGCGCAACGACCGGATGCTCACCGTCGAGCAGCTGCGGCAGCACGTGGCCGACGGGCTCGTGGACACCGTGGTCCTGGCCTTCACCGACATGCAGGGCCGGCTCCAGGGCAAGCTCAACCACGCGCAGTTCTTCCTCGACTCGGTGCTCGACGAGGGCGCCGAGGGCTGCAACTACCTGCTGGCCGTGGACACGGAGATGAACACCGTGGGCGGGTACTCGATCAGCAGCTGGTCCTCCGGGTACGGGGACATGGAGTTCGCTTGTGATCTCGACACGATCCGGCTGATGCCGCACAACCCCGGCCAGGTCCTCATCCAGTGCGACCTCACCGGCCACGGCGGGCAGCCCATCCCGATGTCCCCGCGGTCCATGCTGCGCCGCCAGCTCGACCGCGCCCGGGACATGGGCTTCACCATGGTCACCGGCACCGAGCTGGAGTTCTGCGTCTACAACACGAGCTACGAGGACGCCTGGGACGCCGGCTACCGCAACCTGGTCCCGGCCAACCAGTACAACGTGGACTACTCCGTGCTGGGCTCCCAGCGGGTCGAGCCGCTGCTGCGGGAGATCCGCAACGCCATGTACGCGGCCGGGCTGACCGTGGAGTCCGCGAAGGGCGAGTGCAACCTGGGCCAGCACGAGATCGCGTTCCGCTACGACGAGGGCATGGTCACCGCGGACAACCACGTGGTCTACAAGCTGGCCTCGAAGCAGATCGCCCACCAGCAGGGGAAGTCCATCACCTTCATGGCCAAGCCCAACGAGCGCGAGGGCAGCTCCTGCCACATCCACATGTCCCTGCGCGGACCGGACGGCGAACTGGTCTTCTGGGACCGCGAGCGGAACGCCCGGTCCCGCACCTACGAGCACTTCATCGCCGGGGTGCTGCGGACCATGCGCGAGTTCACCCTGTTCTACGCCCCCACCATCAACTCGTACAAGCGCTTCGTCGAGGGCAGCTTCGCCCCCACCTCGGTGGCCTGGGGCGTGGACAACCGGTCCTGCGCCGTGCGCCTCGTGGGCAGCGGGCAGTCCGCCCGGATGGAGAACCGCCTCCCCGGCGGGGACGTGAACCCGTACCTGGCGCTGGCCGCGATGCTCGCCTCCGGGCTGCACGGCGTGGAGCAGGAGCTCGAGCTGGAGCCGATGACCGAGGGCAACGCCTACGAGTCCGACGCCCCCGTGGTGCCCTCCACCATGCGCGAGGCCCGGGACCTGCTGGACGGCTCGGAGCTCGCACGGGAGCTGTTCGGCGAGGACGTCGTCGAGCACTACGTGCACTACGCCGACGTGGAGCTGGCGGCCTTCGAGGCCGCCGTCACCGACTGGGAGCTGCGCCGTGGCTTCGAGCGCCTCTGAGCCGGGCAGGCCCGGGTACCGGCCGCGGATCGGGCTGACCACCTACTACCAGGAGGGCTCCTGGGGGGTCTGGAGCTCCGTGGCGGCGATCGTCCCGGGCGCCTACGTGGAGGCCGTCGCGGCGGCCGAGGGCACGCCCCTGCTGCTGCCCCCGGTGGGCACGGACCCGGGGGTGCTCGAGCTCGTGGACGGGCTGGTCGTCATCGGCGGCGTGGACGTGGACCCGCGGTTCTACGGCGCCGACCGGCACGAGCTGACCTCGTCCCAGCCCTCCCGCGACGAGCACGACCTCGCCCTGACCCGGGCGGCCCTGGAGCGCGGGGTGCCCCTGTTCGCGATCTGCCGCGGCGCCCAGATCCTCAACGTGGCGCTCGGCGGCACGCTGATCCAGCACCTGCCGGACGTCAACGCGAACGCCGCGCGCTACCAGCCCGGACCGGGCCGGTACGGCGAGGTCGAGTTCGCCACCGAGCCGGGCAGCCGCTGCCGCGAGCTGCTGGGCGAGACGGCGTGGTCCCCGTGCTACCACCACCAGGCCCTGGAGACGGTGGCCGAGGGCCTGGTGGTGACCGCCCGCGCCGAGGACGGGACGGTCGAGGCCGTGGAGACCACCGAGGGCGGCTGGACGCTCGGCGTCCAGTTCCACCCCGAGGAGAACCGGAAGGACTCCCGGCTCTTCGAGGGGTTCGTCCGCGTGGCCCACGGCTACGCGCAGGACCGCGCCCGGCAGTACAGCGCCCGGCACGACAGCCCCGGGGGGACCGGCCGGGCAGAGCACGCTCCACAGCGAGAGGACACCCGCATCCCATGACCATCACGCAGATCATCGACCCCGCCACGGAGGAGGTCGTCGGCACCGTCGAGCTGACCTCCCTGGAGCAGACGGACGCGGCGATCGAACGGGCCCGGCGGGCCTTCGAGACCTGGCGGACCGTCGCCCCCGCCGACCGCGCCCGGCTGCTGCGCCGCTTCGCCGACGCGGTGGACGCCGACCTCGAGCACCTCGCGGCCCTGGAGGTCCGCAACGCGGGCCACACCATCGGCAACGCCCGCTGGGAGGCGGGCAACGTCCGGGACGTGCTGACCTACTACTCCGGGGCGCCCGAGCGGCTCTCGGGGCGGCAGATCCCCGTCCAGGGCGGGGTCAACCTCACCTTCCACGAGCCCCTGGGCGTGGTGGGCGTGATCGTGCCCTGGAACTTCCCCATGCCGATCGCCGCGTGGGGCTTCGCCCCGGCGCTCGCCGCCGGCAACACGGTGGTGCTCAAGCCGGCCGAGCTCACCCCGCTGACCGCGATCCGGCTCGGGGAGCTGGCGCTGGAGGCGGGTCTGCCCGAGGGCGTGCTCACCGTGCTGCCGGGCAGGGGCTCGGTGGTGGGGGAGCGCTTCGTGACCCACCCCGCCGTCCGCAAGGTCGTGTTCACCGGCTCCACCGAGGTGGGCCGGCGGATCATGGCCGGCTGCGCGGAGCAGGTCAAGCGCCTGACCCTCGAGCTGGGCGGGAAGAACTCCAACATCGTCTTCGCGGACGCCGACCTGGAGCAGGCCGCCGCGTCCGCCCCCGCCGGCGCCCTCGACAACGCGGGCCAGGACTGCTGCGCCCGCTCCCGCGTGCTGGTCCAGCGCTCCGTGCTGGAGAGATTCCTGGAGCTGCTGGAGCCAGCCGTGCGGGACTTCGCCTGCGGGGACCCGTGGGACGAGGGCACGCGGATGGGCCCGCTGGTCTCCGCCGCGCACCGTGACTCCGTGGCCGGCTTCCTCGCCGACGACGACGCCCGGGTCGCCTTCCGCGGGACCGCCCCCGAGGGCCCCGGCTGGTGGTTCCCGCCGACCGTGCTCACCCCGTCCCCGGACTCCCGGGTGTTCCGGGAGGAGATCTTCGGCCCCGTGCTCGCCGTGGTGCCGTTCGAGGACGAGGCGGACGCCGTCCGGATCGCCAACGACACCGAGTACGGGCTCTCCGGGTCGATCTGGACCCGGGACGTCGGCCGCGCGCTGCGGGTGTCCCGCGCCGTCGACGCCGGGAACCTCTCCGTCAACTCGCACGCCTCGGTGCGCTACTGGACGCCCTTCGGCGGCTTCAAGCAGTCCGGCTTCGGCCGGGAGCTCGGCCCGGACGCCCCGCAGGCGTTCACCGAGACCAAGAACGTGTTCCTGGCCACCGACTGACGCCGCCGTTCCACCACCCGTCCCGGGTAACCCCCACCACCGAACCCCCACCACCGAACCCCCACCACCGAAGGAGGACCCATGGAGGTCAACGCCCGCCGTCTGGTCGGCCGCAGCGCCGTCATCACGGGAGGGGCCAGCGGCATCGGTCTCGCCGCGGCCCGCCGCCTCGCCGCCGAGGGCGCGCACGTCGTCGTCGCGGACCTGAACCCCGCGGCCGGGGAGGCGGCCGCCGAGGAGGTCGGGGGGCTGTTCGTGCGCACCGACGTGGCGGACGAGGCCGACGTGATCGCGCTCTACGCGGCAACCTACGAGGCCTACGGGTCGGTGGACGTCGCCTTCAACAACGCCGGGATCAACCCGACCGACGACGGCTCCATCCTGGACACCGGGATCGACGCGTGGCGCAGGGTGCAGGAGGTCAACCTCACCAGCGTCTTCCACTGCTGCAAGCACGCCATCCCGTACATGCGCGAGCAGGGGAGGGGCTCGATCATCAACACCGCGTCCTTCGTGGCCGTCATGGGCGCGGCCACCTCGCAGATCTCCTACAGCGCCTCGAAGGGCGGCGTGCTCTCGATGAGCCGCGAGCTGGGCGTGCAGTTCGCCCGGGAGGGGATCCGGGTCAACGCGCTGTGCCCGGGCCCGGTCAACACGCCGCTGCTGCAGGAGCTGTTCGCCGCGGACCCCGAGCAGGCCCAGCGCCGGCTCGTGCACGTGCCGGCCGGGCGGTTCGCGGAGCCGGAGGAGATCGCCGCGGCGGTCGCGTTCCTGGCCAGCGACGACGCCTCGTTCGTCAACGCCGCCACGTTCCTGGTGGACGGGGGGATCGCCGGGGCCTACGTCACCCCGGTGTGACCCCGCCGTGACGTGGTCGGCCGGGCCTCCCCGTGGTCAGTCGGCGGGGGCGGCAGGGCGGTTCACGGGTTCCTCGCCGTAGAGGGCGGCGACCTCCTCGGAGCCGAGCCATCCGTTGAAGGTGGGCGACTGCGGCCAGCCTTCGGGGGAGTCCTGCCACTCCTCCTGGCGCCCCCAGGGCAGCAGGTCGATGAGCGGGAAGGTGTGGCTGATCTGTTCGACACCGCGGCCGCTGCTGTGCCAGGTGCGGTGGACGGTGTCCCCGTCCCGGAAGAACACGTTCAGGGCGAACTCTCCGCCCGGAGGAGCCCCGACGTCGGCGCCGAACGGGCTGCCGGCGGTGGAGTACCAGGTCATGCGGTTGCCGACGCGACGGCGGTAGGCGAGCGCCTCGTCGATCGGGCCCTGGGTGACGACCACGAACCGGGCGTCGTAGCGGTCGAGGAAGTCCAGGCGGGTGAACTGCGAGGTGAAGCTCGTGCACCCTCCGCACTGCCAGGTCTCGCCGGGGAACCACATGTGGTGGTAGGTGATGAGCTGCCGCCTCCCGGCGAAGACGTCGACGAGACGGACCGGCCCGTCCTCGCCCTCCAGCGTGTAGTCCGGCAGCTCCACCATGGGCAGTCGGCGGCGCTGCGCCGCGATCGCGTCCAGCTCCCGGGTGGCGGCCTTCTCCCGGACGCGCAGCGCGTCGAGCTCCCGCTGCCAGGTCTCCTGGTCGACGACACGGGGCCGTCCTGGGTGGTTCATGGCATGTCCTCCTGTGTCCGGCCGCGGGCGGGTCGGTACGCGGCGTAGGTGACCCCGGACCCGAACGACCGCGCGTCGAGCATCTCGATCGCGCCGTCGAGAGTGACGTTCTCGGTGATGACCAGGGTCCGCATGCCGTGACTCCTCCGTCCGTGCCCAGAGGGTGCGCCGTCGTCCCACGGCACCGTGGACCAGTAGAGTGTGTACACCGTACACATCGATGGAAAGAGAGGTCAAGGGTGCCGCGCACACGGGATTCCTACCACCACGGTGATCTCCGCAGAGCCCTGGTCGACGCCGGCCTCGCCGCGACGCGGGCCCGCGGTGCGGCGGCCCTGGGGCTGCGTGACGTCACCCGTCAGGCGGGCGTCTCGCCGAACGCCGCGTACCGGCACTTCGCCGACCGGCAGGCCCTCCTGGCGGCGGTCGCGCACGAGATCCAGGACCGGATGGCCGAGCGGATGCGGGCGCGGATGCCCGTGGCGGGGGACCTCGATCCGCAGGACCGGGCGCGGCTCCGGCTCCGCGGGGTGGGGCTCGGCTACATCGCCTTCGCCGTGGCCGAGCCGGGGTGGTTCGCGACGGCCTTCTTCGGACCGGGCGGCGGGCCGGGCGACGTGCTCCACGACCCCCACGACCGCCTGCCGCCGCCGTTCGCGCTGCTGGTGGAGGAGCTGGACGGCATGGTCGAGGCAGGCGTGCTCTCGCGCGAGCGGCGGGACGGCGCGGAGTGGGCCTGCTGGAGCGCCGTGCACGGCTTCGCGGAGCTCGTGGTCCACGGCCCCCTGCGCGGGCAGAGTCCCGAGCGGGTCGACCGGTGGGCGGAGCGGGTCGTGGACGACATCATCACCGGGATCGCCTGACGCGCCGGGCCCGTGCCGCGGGACCTGCGCCGTTTCCCAGGAGCCCGGGCGGCGGCACCCCGCGGTCGCGCGAGCGGCGCCCGGTCAGCGGGCGGCGGCGACCAGGTCCTCCCGCAGCGCCGCCACGAACCCGTCCACGTCCTCCTCGGTGGTGTCCCACGAGCACATCAGGCGGACCTCGCCGACGGCCGGGTCCCACACGTAGAACGGCCAGCGCTCCTGCAGCCGGGCGGTGCTCCCGGCCGGGAGCACCGCGAAGACCGCATTGGCCTGGGGGGTCTGCGTCACCCGGGCGCCGGGGACCTCCGCGATCCCGGCCGCCAGCCGCCCGGCCATCGCATTGGCGCGGCGGGCCGCCTCGAGCCACAGGTCCCCCGTGTGCAGGGCCAGCAGCTGCGCGGACACGAAGCGCATCTTCGAGGCCAGCTGGGTCGAGAGCTTGCGCACGAACCGGGGCTGGCGCACGGCGTCCGGGGTGAGCACCACGACGGCCTCCGCGCCCATCAGACCGTTCTTGGTCCCGCCCCACGAGACCACGTCCACGCCCGCGTCGGTGGTCAGCGCCCGCAGCGGGACGTCCAGGGCCGCGGCGGCGTTGGCGAGGCGGGCGCCGTCCAGGTGGACCGTCAGGCCCAGGCCGTGCGCGTGCTCGCAGACCGCCCGCAGCTCCTCGGGCGTGTAGACCGTGCCGAGCTCGGTGGACTGGGTGACGGTGACGACGCGGGGCTGGGCGTGGTGCTCGAAGCCGAAGCCGTGCGCCTCCCGGTCGATCAGCTCCGGGGTGAGCTTCCCGTCCGGGGTGGGCACCGCCAGCATCTTCACGCCCGCGACCTTCTCGGGGGCGCCGCACTCGTCCACGTGCGCGTGGGCCGTGGCGGTGCAGATCGCGGCGTCCCAGCGGTCGGTCATCGCCGCGAGCGCCACGACGTTCGCCCCCGTGCCGTTGAACAGGGGATAGCACTCCGCCTGCTCGCCGAAGTGCCGGCGGACCACGTCCTGCAGCGCCTCGGTGTAGGGGTCCGCGCCGTAGGCCCCCACGTGCCCGCCGTTGGCGGTCGCCAGGGCCTGGAGCACCTCGGGGTGGACGCCCGCGTGGTTGTCGCTGGCGAAGCCCTTCCGGGCGGGGTCGTGCAGGCGGGACAGGACGGAGTCGGTCACGGGTGGCCCTTCCGGTGGATCGGCGGTGTGCCGGGCGGCACTCGCACTCTACTCGCGCCCCCGCCGGGGCAGTCCGGACCCGCACCGGGCCCGGGGCAGTCCGGTCCGGGCCCCGCCCGGGGCCGCCCGGCCCGGGCCGTCGGTAGGCTCGGGGCATGCGCATCGTCCGGGCCGCCGCGGCGGTGGTCGTCGGGGAGGACGGCCGGCTGCTGCTGGTCCGCCGGGGCCGGGAGCCCCAGCGCGGGCGCTGGAGCGTGCCGGGCGGGAAGCTGGAGCCGGGCGAGACCGTGGCCGAGGCCGCCGTCCGGGAGGCCTTCGAGGAGACCGGCGCCCGGGTCCGCGCGGAGCGCGAGCTGGGGGTGGTGCACGTCCCCGGGGGACCGGATCTCGTGTACGAGGTGCACGACGTCGCCGCGACCTACCTCGGCGGTGTGCTGCGCCCCGGCGACGACGCCGACGCCGTGCGCTGGGTGGCCCCGGAGGAGCTGCCGGGGCTCGAGACCACCGACGGACTGCTGGAGCACCTCGCACGGTTCGGGATCCGCCCGGCCTGAGACCCGCGGGCCCGGCCTCTCGTCCGGGCCCGGAGCGCGTGCTTGGATAGGGGCATGGCACAGACGCGGGGTTTCTACGTCGACACCGTGGAGCGCACCACCACGGCGGACCGGGACGCGGTCTGGGCGGTCGTCGAGGGCATCGGCGGCGAGCGCGGCTGGTACAGCACCGACCGCCTCTGGGCCGCCCGCGCCACGGCCAACCGGCTGAATCTCCCGCCCGGGCGGCTGCGCCACCGCGAGCACCCGGACCGCCTGGCGGCCGGGGAGCGCCTGGACTGGTGGACGGTCGAGGCCCTCGAGCCGCCGCGGCGGCTGCGGCTGCGGTCCGTCGTGCGGATGCCGGGGGACGCCTGGCTGGACATCTGCCTGGAACCGGGACCCGACGGCACTCTCGTCTACCGCCAGACCACGGTGTTCCGCCCCGCGGGTTCGGCCGGCCGGGCCTACTGGTACGCCATGCTCGCCCCGCACAAGGCCGTCCTGGGCCGGCTCGCCACGGACATCCTGCGGCAGGCGGGCGGATAGGGCTCTTCCGCCCCGGCCGCTCCGGCCGTAGCGTGGACTCACCGGCCACCGTGACGCCCGGTGGGCGCGGCCGGCGGCCGGGGGAGTGCCTCGGCACCGCTGCCGGGCGCAGCCTCCAGGAGAGTGCCGCCATGACCGCCGACGCCCCGTCCGTCCCCGACTCCCGCGCCCTGGCCGACGAGGCCGTCGCCCTGGTCCGCGAGTGGCTCGTGCGCGCCGCCGAGGGCCGCCGGCACCGCGACGGCGCCGCCGACCGGCTCGCCACCGTCCTCCAGGACCCGCACGGGCTCGAGTTCACCGTCGGCTTCGTGGACCGGGTGGTGCGCACCGAGGACGTGCGGGCCGCCGGGCGGGCCCTGCACGCGCTCGCCGAGATCGTGCCCCGCACCATGTCCGCGGCGGACCGCGCCCAGATCCGGCTCGGGGCCGCGCTCTCGGCCTCGGCGCCGCAGGTGGTCGTCCCCGCCGCCCGCACCCGGCTCCGCCAGCTCGTGGGCCACATGATCGTCGATGCCCGTCCCCGGCCGTTCGGGCAGGCCGTGAAGAAGCTGACGGCCCAGGGCCACCGGCTCAACATCAACCTGCTGGGCGAGGAGGTCCTCGGCGTGGAGGAGGCGGACAAGCACCTCGCCGACGCCGCGGCGCTGCTGGACCGGGACGACGTCGACTACGTGTCCGTCAAGGTCTCCTCCGTGGTCCCGCAGCTGTCCCACTGGGGCTTCGAGGGGACCGTGGCGAAGGTCGTCGAGCGGCTGCTGCCCGTCTACCGGGCCGCCGCCCAGGCCCCGGCCGGGAGCAAGTTCATCAACCTCGACATGGAGGTCTACTCCGACCTGCACCTGACCACCGAGGTGTTCACCCGTCTCCTGGAGCACCCGGAGCTGCGGGGTCTCGAGGCGGGGATCGTGGTCCAGGCCTACCTGCCGGACGCGCTCGCGGTGGTGCGGCGGCTCTCGGTGTGGTCCGCCGCGCGGGTCGAGGCCGGGGGCGCGGGGATCAAGGTGCGGCTCGTGAAGGGCGCGAACCTCCCCATGGAGCGCGTGGACGCCGAGCTCCACGGCTGGCCCCTGGCCACGTGGAGCAGCAAGCAGGAGACCGACACCAACTACAAGCGGGTCCTCGACTGGCTGTTCGTGCCCGGCCGGATGACGGGGCTGCGGCTGGGGGTCGCTGGGCACAACCTGTTCGACATCGCCTTCGCCCACCTGCTCGCCGAGCGCCGCGGCGTGACGGAGCGGATCGAGTTCGAGATGCTCCAGGGCATGGCGGTCGAGCAGGCGAGGGCCGTGAGCGCCGACGTCGGGCAGCTGCTGCTCTACGTGCCCGCCGTGCGCCCGGCCGAGTTCGACGTGGCCGTGTCCTACCTCGTGCGCCGGCTCGAGGAGAACGCCTCGCACGAGAACTTCATGTCCGGGATCTTCGAGCTGGCCCCGGACAACGAGGTCTTCGCGCGGGAGGAGCAGCGCTTCCGGGCCGCCCTCGAGGCGCTGGACCCGCGGCAGGACACCGCCCCGGCCCCCGCCCGCGCCCAGGACCGCACCGCGCCCGGCGCCGGGTCCGCGCACCTGCCGCTGGAGGAGCCCTTCCGCAACGAGCCGGACACCGACGTCTCGGTCCCCGCGAACCAGGCGTGGGCGGACGGGATCGCGGCCCGGATCCAGGACCGCTCCTGGTACGAGGCCCTGGCCGTGCCCGACCCCGTCGGCGCGCAGGACGTCGAGCGGCTCGTGCGCACGGGACGGGACGCCGCCGAGGGATGGCACGGCCGCGGCGCCCGCGAGCGGGCGGAGATCCTCAACCGGGCGGCCGACGTCCTGGCCGCCCGCCGCGGGCACCTGCTGGCGGTGGCCGGCGCGGAGGCGGGCAAGACCCTGGGCCAGTCGGACCCGGAGGTCTCGGAGGCGATCGACTTCTGCCGCTGGTACGCCCGCCGCGCCCTCGAGCTCGAGACCGTGGACGGCGCCCGGTTCGTCCCGGACCGGCTCGTGCTGGTCACCCCGCCGTGGAACTTCCCGCTGGCGATCCCCACCGGCTCCACGGTCGCGGCCCTGGCCGCCGGCGCCGCCGTGCTGCACAAGCCCGCCCCGGAGGCACGGCGCTGCTCGGCCGCCGTGGTCGAGGCGCTGTGGGAGGCCGGCGTGCCGCGGGACGTGCTCCAGCTCGTCGACTCCGTGGAGGGGGAGGTGGGGCAGGCCCTCGTCTCCCACCCCGGGGTGGACCGCATCGTCCTCACCGGCGCCTACGAGACGGCACGGCTCTTCCAGTCCTGGCGGGCGGGGCGGCCGATGACAGCGGAGACCTCGGGCAAGAACGCCCTGGTCATCACGCCCAGCGCGGACCGGGACCGGGCCGTGTGGGACCTCGTGACCAGCGCGTTCGGCCACGCCGGGCAGAAGTGCTCGGCGGCCTCCCTCGGGATCCTCGTGGGCAGCGTGGCGCGGTCCGAGCGGTTCCGCCGGCAGCTGCTGGACGCCGCGTCCTCGATGGTCGTGGACTGGCCGCAGAACCTGCAGGCCTCGGTGGGCCCGGTGATCGCCGAGCCCGGCGAGAAGCTGCACCGCGCCCTGACCCGCCTCGACCCGGGGGAGCAGTGGCTGCTCGAGCCGCGGCAGCTCGACGACACCGGACGGCTGTGGCGGCCCGGGATCAGGACGGGGGTGGCCCCCGGCTCCTTCTTCCACCGCACCGAGTGCTTCGGCCCCGTCCTGGGGCTGATGGAGGCCGCGGACCTGCAGGAGGCGATCGAGCTGCAGAACGCGGTCGAGTACGGGCTGACCGCCGGGCTGCACTCCCTGGACCCCGACGAGGTCAGCACGTGGGTGGAGCTCGTCGCGGCGGGCAACCTCTACGTCAACCGCGGCATCACCGGGGCGATCGTCCAGCGCCAGCCCTTCGGCGGCTGGAAGCGGTCCTCGGTGGGCCTGGGCGCCAAGGCCGGCGGACCGAACTACCTGGTCCAGCTCGGCTCGTGGCAGAAGGCCCCTTTCGGGGAGGTCCCGGCCGAGCAGGCCGGCACCGAGCTCTCCGCGTCCGTCGCCCGCCACCTCGCGGAGCTCCGCCCCCTCGTGCCCGAGCCGGACGCCGCCTGGCTGACCGCCTGCGCCGAGCAGGACCAGGCGTGGTGGGACCGGGAGTTCGGCCGCGCCCACGACCCCACCGGCCTGCAGTCCGAGGCCAACCTGTTCCGCTACCGCCCGCGCGACGTCGTCGTGCGTGCGGCCGAGGACGCCCCGCTCACGGACGTGATCCGGGTGGGGCTGGCCGCCGTGCGCTCCGGCGCCCGCGTGGTCCTCGTCCCCGCGGGGGAGGTCCCCGCGCAGGTGCAGGAGCTCTTCCGCTCGGTGCTGGACCCCTGCGGTGACGAGGCCTTCGCCCGCGTCGCCGCCGACTGGTCCGATCCGAGCGGGGCCGGACGGATCCGGGTGGTGGGCACCGCGCCGGGCCTGGCCGAGGCGCTCGCCGAGCGGCCCGAGGTCGCGCTGCTCACCGGGCCGGTGGTCGGCGCCTCCCGTGTGGAGATGCTCCCGCTGCTCGCGGAGCAGGCCGTGTCCGTGACGATGCACCGCTTCGGGAACCCCTCGACGGACGCCGAGACGGTGGTGCGCCGGGTGATCGCGTCCTCGCCGGGCCTGGGCACCCCGGCGCCACCGGTCGAAATGTAGGCGTCGCCCCTGGTGGGAACGAGGCGCCGGTGCGAGGCTGAGCCCATGCGCGCATCCCTGAGGTACCTCGCACTGGGTCTGGCCGGAGCGCTCGGCGTCTCCGGCACCGTTCTCGGCGGCTCCGCGGCCGTTGCGCACGACGACCGGCAGCACGGGGGCCGGGGCTCGCCGGTCACCGCCGAGCTGCCCAAGGTCCCCGTCATGACCGGCGGCGGCGGCGCGGTCTCCTCCGTGGACCCGCTCGCGAGCCAGGTCGGCATCGACGTGCTCGAGCGGGGCGGCAACGCCGCCGACGCCGCCGTGGCCGCGGCCGCGGCCCTGGGCGTCACCGAGCCGTACTCCGCGGGCATCGGCGGCGGCGGGTTCTTCGTGCACTACAGCGCGGAGACCGGCGAGGTCCGCACGGTCGACGGGCGCGAGACGGCCCCGGCCACGTTCACGGAGGACGAGTTCCTGGACGAGGGCGGCGAGCCCCTCGACTTCGCCACCGTGGTCAGCTCCGGGAAGTCCGTGGGCGTGCCCGGCACCCTGGCCACGTGGGAGACCGCGGCCGAGGAGTTCGGCACGATGGACCTGCACCGGTTGCTGCGGCCCGCGGAGCGGATCGCCGCCCGCGGCTTCGTGGTGGACGAGAACTTCCAGGAGCAGACCGCCCAGAACGCCGAGCGCTTCGGGAAGTTCCCCGAGACCGCGGAGCTGTTCCTGCGCGACGGCGAGGCGCCCGCGGTCGGCACCGTGTTCCGCAACCCCGACCTCGCCCGCACCTACCGCACCATCCGGCACGAGGGCACCGGCGCCTTCTACGACGGGTCGATCGGGGCGGCGGTCGTCGACGCGAGCCGGGAGCCCGCCACCGCCGAGGGCGTGGAGGTGCTCCCCGGGGAGATGACCCTCGAGGACCTGGGATCCTACGAGGCCCTGCTCAAGGACCCGGTCTCCACCGAGTACCGCGGCCTGGAGGTCTACGGCATGGGGCTGCCCAGCTCCGGCGGCATCACGGTGGCCGAGACCCTGAACCTCCTGGAGGCCTACGACGAGCGCACCGGGACGGCCCTCGGCGAAGTCTCCGGGACCCAGTACCTGCACCGCTTCTCGGAGGCCACGGCGACCGCCTTCGCCGACCGCAACCGGTGGATCGGGGACGTGCAGGGCGTGCCCGTCGAGGAGCTCACGAGCCAGGAGTTCGCCGACGAGCGGGCCTGCCTCTTCGACCCCGCTGAGGCCCAGGAGCGGCCGATCCCCTTCGGCGAGCCGGACGGGGACTACGCCGCGTGCGGGACTCCCGGGGCCCGTCAGCCCGAGCCGGTCGGCGGCGTCTCGACCACCCACCTCAACGTGGCCGACCGGTGGGGCGACGTGGTCTCCTACACCCTCACCATCGAGCAGACCGGCGGCTCCGGGATCACGGTCCCGGACCACGGGTTCCTGCTCAACAACGAGCTGACCGACTTCAACTTCGCGCCCGTCACCGAGGGCGTGCCGGACCCGAACCTGCCCGGCCCGGGCAAGCGGCCCCGCTCGTCGATGAGCCCCACGATCGTGCTCCGGGACGGGGAGCCGTGGATGTCGGTGGGCACCCCCGGCGGCGCCACGATCATCACCACGGTGGCGCAGATCCTCACCGGGCACATCGACCGGGACCTCGACCTCGTCGACGCCGTGGCCGCGCCCCGGCTGAGCTCCCGCAACGGGGCCGAGGGCGCCGACCTGGGCCTCCTCGACTCGCCCACGGGCGACGAACTGATCGCCCTCGGGCACGAGCTCGAGGACGTGCGCTGGATCGGCAACGCCTCCGCCATCCGGATCCTCGGCGACGGCCGCTTCGAGGCGGCGGCCGAGACCGAGCGCGGCTACGGCGGCTCCGCCATGGTGGTGCACCCCGAGCCGTGACGCCGCGCTGTTGCTGACCGGCCGCTGACCTGTCACCGAGGCCCCGGGCCCCGTCCGCTCCGGACGGGGCCCGGGGCTTGTCGGGACACGTCCTAGGCTGGGTCCGGACCGCGCGTCCCGCGCCACGTCCGTCCGACCCAGGAGCCGCACCGTGTTCAGCCACCCGCCCGCCGACCGCCCCGGCCCCTCCGAGCCCGTCGTGCCGGGGGACCCCGCCCTGGACGACCGGTGGCGGGCGGCCACGGACGGGTGGCGCCCGTCCTCGATCCGCCCGTCCTCGATCCGCCCGTCCTCGATCCGCTCGGGCGAGCCCGACCGCGTCCGCGCCTGGGTGCGCCACGCCTGGGAGGGCCTCGCCGGCGGGGGTGTCGACGGCGCGGCCGCCGGGCCGGACGACGACGACGCCGTCGGCCGGCGGGTGCGCGACCTGATGACCGTCGCCGCGCTGTTCGTCCTCCAGGAGCGCTTCCTGGCCGTCGCCGCCGGTGAGCCGGTCCCGGCCGGGGCGCCCGACCCCCGCCGGGACGGCGCCCCCCTGGGCGACGACGAGGTCCTAGCGGTCGTGCGGCAGACGTGGGAGATCGACCCCGCGGAGGAGGGGGCGGAGGGGTTCGCGGCGGAGCTCGCCGGGTTCCTGCAGGACCACCTGGACGAGCTCGCCGAGGAGGTCCGCGAGCGGCTGGTGGACCGGCGCGGCCCCACCCAGGTGTTCGCCGAGCTGTGGAGCCTCGAGCACGTGGACGAGCTGGAGCCCGTCGACCAGGAGGGGGAGCCCCCGTTCCCGCTCTCCACGGACGACATCGCGTGGATCGTCAGCGGCGTCCCCGGCCCCGAGAAGCACACCGCCTGGGAGTGGCTCACCCGCTGAGCCGGACCCCGGCCGCAGCGGCACCGGAATAAGCCGGCCCGCCGACGACTTTTATGGATGTATCCACAAAATCTGCGACGAGGAGCCCCGCATGACCATCCAGCTCGGCCTGAACACCTTCGGCGACCTCTACCCCGGGCCGGACGGGCGGATGCTCGGCGGGGCTCAGGTGATCCGCAATGTCGTGGCCGAGGCGGTGCTGGCCGACCAGGTGGGACTGGACTTCTTCGGCATCGGCGAGCACCACCGGGAGGACTTCGCGGTCTCCTCGCCCGAGACGGTGCTCGCCGGCATCGCCACGGTCACGGAGCGGATCCGCCTGGGCTCCGCGGTGACCGTGCTCAGCTCCGACGACCCGGTGCGGGTCTACCAGCGCTTCGCCACCGTGGACGCCCTCTCCTCCGGCCGCGCCGACGTCATCCTGGGCCGCGGCTCCTTCACCGAGTCCTTCCCGCTGTTCGGCTACCCGCTGGACGAGTACGAGGCGCTGTTCGAGGAGAAGCTGCAGCTGTTCGACCGGCTCCGCACCGAGGGCCGGATCGACTGGCAGGGCCGGCTGCGCGCGCCCATCCAGGGCTTGGAGGTCTACCCCAAGACCGAGGCCGGCGCGCTGCGCACGTGGATCGCCGTGGGCGGCTCGCCCAACTCGGTGGTCCGCGCCGCCCACTACGGGCTGCCCGTCATCTTCGCGATCATCGGCGGCAGCCCCTCGGCCTTCGCGCCCTTCGCCGACTACTACCGCCAGGCCCTCGAGCACTTCGAGAAGGAGCCGCAGCCGGTGGCCTTCCACTCCCCGGGCTACGTCGCGGAGACCGACGAGCAGGCCCGCGAGGAGTTCTTCCCGCACCAGGCGTACACGCACGCCCGGATCGGCAGGGAGCGCGGCTGGGGCCCGCTGACCCGCGCGGAGTTCGACGCGATGTGCGGGCCGGAGGGCGCCTACTTCGTGGGCTCCCCGGAGACGGTCGCCCGCAAGATCGTCCGGTCCTCGGCGGCGCTCGGCGCCTCGCGCTTCGACCTCAAGTACGCGGTGGGCACCCTGGACCACGCCCGGATGCGGCGCAGCATCGAGCTCTTCGGCACCGAGGTGCGCCGCTACGTCGAGGACATGACCGCCGACCTGCCCGCGGGCACCGCCGCGTAGCCCCGCCCCGGCTGGCCGGGGCGGGCCGCTCAGAGCCGCGTCGTGACCGCGTCGTGGGGCAGGGTGACCAGCACCGTGGTCCCGACGCCCGGCTGCGACCGGACCTCGAGCGCGGCCCCCGCGGCGTCGGCGATGTCCCGCATGATCCGCAGGCCCAGATGGCCCTCGGGGGAGCCCCGGGAGTCGTCGAAGCCGGTGCCGTCGTCGCTGATTGTCAGCACCGTGGCGCCGTGCTCCACGCCGAGGCGCAGGCTCACAGTGGACGCGTGGGCGTGCTTGGAGATGTTCGCGAACGCCTCCCGCGCCACCTTCAGGAACATGCCCTCCTGCTCCGGGGTGAGGAACACCGCGGGACCGATCTGCACGGACGTGTCGATCCCCCGCTGGGCCAGCGGGTCCGCGAGCCGGGCCAGGGCCTTCGGCAGTCCCAGGGTGAGCAGGTCCGGGGAGTACAGGGCGGTGGTGATCCCGCGCAGGGTGCGGAGGCTGCCCTGCAGGATCGTCCGGGACCGGCCCAGCGCGCTGCGCTGCTCCGGGACGTCAGCCGTCATCTCCTGGGCCTCCAGGGAGTAGGACAGGCCGGCCAGGTCCTGGATCACGTCGTCGTGCAGGTCCCGGGCGACCCGCACCCGCTCCAGCTCGGCGGCGTCCACGGCGTGCTGGAGCAGCTGTGCGCGGGCCGTCCGGTGGTCCTGGATCCGGCGGGCCAGACCCACCGCCGGGGCGAGCTGCGCCAGCTGGAACAGCGCCAGCGTCAGCAGCAGCGCCGGCGCCATGCCCATGAGCACCGAGCGCTGCTCGTCCCGCACGATCGAGTCGTCGTAGTACGCCTCGAGGACCAGCTGCTCGCCGCCGGCGGGGACGAACCCCACGTAGACCTCGACCAGCTGCCCCGCGCCGGACTCGTGGGAGTTCTCCGCCGCCTGCTGGTGCTCGATGGTGGCGACCCCCTCGCCCCGGGCCACGAGGTCCTCGTCCCACGGGGGCGGGCCGTAGTTCTGCCCCACGAGCTCGTGCTCGTCGGAGTAGACGATCGTGCCCTCATCGTCCCAGATCTTGATCCGGTGGATGGTCCCGTCGTCGAGCCAGGGCTGCATCCGCACGTCCAGCTGGGCCGTGGCGGCCGCGTCGCCCGCGAGCAGGTCGTCGGTGATCAGGGGCGCCACGGCGTGGGTGGCCAGCCGCTGGGTGACGCGCAGGACGTGCTGCACGGCGTGCTCCTCGGCGACGGCCCGGATCCACCAGGTGGTGGGCACGGCGGCGACGAGCAGCACCACGAGTCCCGTGAGCAGGAACCTGCGAACGGCGGCCCGCACCTCGGACCGGTCGGTCGGCGGGGCCGGCGGGGGCAGCGGCCAGTCGTCGAAGACGACCGCAGCCCCCGGGTCGGCGCGGCCCACGTGCGAGAGCAGGCGTCTCATGACCGGACCGTCAGCAGGCCGAGCCTCGAGGCCACGGCGACCGCCTCCAGCTGGGAGTGGGCCCCCAGCTTGACGAGGATCGTCTTCACGTAGCCGCGGCAGGTGTTCGGGGTGATGTTCAGCAGTCGTGCGTTCGCGCCCACGCTGTGCCCCTCGGCCATCAGGCGCAGGACCTGGAGCTCGCGCCGGGTGAGCGCCGGCACCCCGGGGTCCGGCCGGCGGGCCGGATCCGTGGTCGCGAGCAGTGAGGGGTGGACCGCCATCGTGCCGCAGCGGGCGCTGCGGATGGTCTCCAGCAGGGTCGCGAGCGAGCCGTCCTTCGGCAGGAACGCGCAGATCCCGGTGCTCGCGGCGGCCTCCAGCACGTGCTGGGTGGGGTCACCGGTGAGCATGACGATCCGTGTCCCCGGCCGGTCCCGGAGGATCCGGGCGGAGGCGGTCACCCCGTTGCCGCCGGCGAGGTGGTAGTCCATGACCACCACATCGGGCCGCAGCGCCGCGCACAGGCGGACGCTCGACTCGACGTCGTCGGCCACGCCGACGCTGCACAGGTCCGGCTCCTGGCCCAGCGCGCCGGTCAGCAGCTCCGCGAACGTGGTGTGGTCGTCCACCACCAGGATCGAGGTGCGCGCCGCGCGCCCCTCCGCAATGTCAGCGTCCATCTTGGACCAGCCCCCCGGCAACCCCTGTACTACGTGTGGGTAGTATGCCGATTGCAAATCATGGACACCAAGCGGGCGAGTGTCATCTGTTTGGGGGTTGACAAGGGGACATTCGGTTCGTGAACGCCGTCGGCTGCACCAGCTCATGCCTCCACCCCCTATGCGGCCGTGCTCAGGCTGCGGCCCAGGAAGGCCTGGAGCACCGAGACCGCCTCCTGCCGGGCGAGCGGGACGCGGGCGCCAGGGACCCAGTCGGGGTCGCCGGCCCGGCTGTGGAGCACCAGCAGGGCCGTCAGGGCCTGGCCCAGCTCGTCGCCGGTCGCGGCCGTGGCCTGCAGCATGCGGGTGTAGGCCAACTGCAGCACCCCGGACGGAGCGCATCCCAGCTCCTGGTCCAGGGTCCACCGGCACTGCTCGTAGGCCTGCAGGCCCTCGACCGAGCGCCCAGCCCCTTCGAGCCCGAGCACGAGCACGGTCCAGGCTCGTTCGTTCAACGGGTCGGCCGCGACCACCTTCCGTGCCTGGGCCACGGCTTCCTCGCAGCGGCCCAGCTCGAGGTCTGCCTCGGCCAGCAGCACACGGGCCTCGGTCACTCGAGCCGCGAAGGCGCTGCGCTGGGACTCGATCCACTCGCAGTCCTGCTCGTCCTCCAGCAGGGAGCCCGAGGCCATGCCCAGCGCTCGGTGCAGCAGCAGATCCGCCTCGCGGGCGGAGGAGCGCATCGCAGTCTCCAGCAGTCGCTCGAAGCGGGGCAGGTCCAGATCCACCAGGGCGGCGTCGATGACGTAGCCGCCGTTCGTGGTCCTCAGCGGACCGTTCCTGCCCTGCCCGGGCTGGAGGTGCCGGCGCAGAACGCTGACGTAGCTCTCCAGGTTCGCGGAAGCCGCCGCGGGTGCGTCGTCCCCCCACAGCAGATCGACGAGTCGTTGCTTCGACACCCGTGTCCCCAGATGCAGGAGGAGGATCTCGAGGATCCGCCGCTGCCGGGGACCCCCCAGCTCCTTGGACGTCAGGGTCCGGCTCCCGCACCGGACCACCAACGGACCGATGACCTGCACCGACAGCCTGGCCCCCGTGGCACCGGCTGCGGTTCGAACGTCGACAGTAGAAACATCCATCGTTATCACTCCCCCCGAAGTGCCTCCACTGTGGCGGGCGGCCCCCTCGGCCAACAGCACCGGATGGGGGGTGGGGCACCCCCCATCTGAGGGGTGTGCCAAAGGGAACGACCGGCGCACAGGGCGCCGGCCCCCGGGAGTCCGGGCCTCGACCGCCTGGAAGCAGCCCGCCCCGGGGGCCGGACGGGCCCGATCGCAGCCTTCACCGGCACCGGTCTGCGACATGGAACGTCATGAACACGGGGCGACTGTCCCCCGAGCTGACGACGTGCGGAGGTGATCGGTCCGCACCGCAACGTTTCTCCAAGGTTCCGTGCCGACCGTGGGGTCATGACCACTCAGGACTCAACAGCCGTCGTCGACACCCCGCCGGCCCGGCGGGGACGCCACCGCTGGATGCCGCCGGCGCTGTTCCTGCTGGCGGTCCTCCTGGTGCTGGCCCACGGTGCCCTCTCCGCGGAGAAGGAGCCGGGCACCATGCTCGGAGCCTCCGGGTCCGTGCCCGGAGGGCTCGCGCGTCTCAACGGGGTCATGCCGTACACGCAGTTCGTCGCCCAGGAGGGACGGGACGTGCCGGCGGAGCTCAGCGGAGACGTTCCGAGCGGCGCCCACCTGGTGATCGTCCTGCTGGAGCTCACCGCGATGGAGTCCGAAGGTCTGGACTTCGACGCCGACGACTACGTGGTGGAACGGCTCGGGGGCCGCACGTCGCAGGTGGTCTGGGCGTCGCCGTCCGAGGCTCCGCTCGCGCAGAACGAGACCGTGCAGGCGGAGCTGGTCTTCGAGGTGCCCGACAAAGCCCTCGAACTGACTCTCGCCGGAGCCGGCGACGTGCGCCTCTCGATGGGTACCGAACACCACAGCGGCAGCAGAGGACGCTGACCGCACGGAACGACCCGGTCGGGGGGCAGGTCGTTCCACCACATGTCATGACCAGAACGCGGGACCGCGCGGAGCGCAACGGTCCCGATCCAAGGGGGAGCAACATCATGGCCGTCTCGAGAAGAAACGTCCTGCTGCTGGGCGGGCTGGGAGTCGCAGGGGCGGCTCTGGGTGTGCCGACGACAGCGGTCAACGCCAAGTCGGCGAGCGCGCTCGCCGACTCCCTGATGCCGAGGCCGTTCCGGACCGAGTTCGCCCAGGCGCCCGTTCTCGCTGCTGACGACCCGCTCGGCCGGCCCACGATCGATCCCGTCGACGGGAAGCCCATCAAGTACTACACGGTCACGGAGCAGGCCGCCTCGGCCCAGATCCTGCCGAAGGCGGGTCTCCTGACGCCCATTCTCGGCTACAACGGCATCTTCCCGGGCCCTACGATCGACGTCTACCAGGGCACGAAGGTCGAGCTGACCGTGGTCAACAAGCTGCCGCGCCAGCACGCCCTGGACGGTCACAGCCTGGACACGTCCACCCACCTGCACGGTTCCGCGTCGCTGCCCCAGTACGACGGCTATGCCAGCGACATCACGCGCCCGGGGTTCCAGAAGACGTACAAGTACCCGAACTTCCAAGGCGGCAGGACCCTGTGGTACCACGACCACGGGGTCCACCACACCGCGCTCAACGCCTATTCGGGGCTGGCGGGGCAGTACCACATGCACGACGCCAACTCGGAGCGGCTCCTGCCGCGGGGGAAGTACGACGTCGCACTCACCGTCTCCGACGCGATGTTCGCCGCCAACGGAGCCCTCGGCTACGACGACAACAGCCGGTCGGGGCTGTGGGGGGACGTCATTCTCGTGAACGGCAGGCCCTGGCCCGTCATGAAGGTGCAGAAGCGGGTCTACCGGTTCCGTTTCCTCAACTGCTGCATCTCCCGGTCCTTCCGGCCCAGGCTCAGCACGGGGGACCCGCTCGTCATGGTCGCCACGGACGGCGGGCTGATGCCCACCGCCCAGCCTGTTCGCGAGTACCGGCACGCCGGCGCCGAGCGCTACGAGTTCCTGGTCGACTTCAGCAAGTACAGGACGGGACAGCGGATCGAACTGCAGAACCTGTCCAACGACAACAACGTCGACTACGACTTCACGAACAAGATCATGGCCTTCGACGTCGTGGACGAGCCCGTGGACACGTCCGACCCCACCTGGAACCGGATTCCCACCGCTCTCGCCGGCAGCGAGGTGATGGATCTGCAGGAGAGCCAGTCGACGAGGAGACGACACTTCCGGGTGAAGCGCGACGACAGCACCTGGACGATCGACGGGGAGACGTGGGCGGACGTGATCGCCAGCAACTACCGCAAGGTGATGGCGGAGGTCGAGCTGGGGGCCACGGAGATCTGGGAATTCGAGAACTCCTCGGGCGGGTGGTTCCACCCCATGCACATCCACCTCATCGACTTCAAGATCATCGGACGCAACGGCCGGGCTCCGTTCGCCTACGAGAAGGGGCCGAAGGACACCGTCTACGTGGGCGAGGGGGAGACCGTCCGGCTGCTCATGAAGTTCGGACCCCACCAGGGCCGGTACATGGTGCACTGCCACAACCTCGTCCACGAGGACCACGACATGATGGCGCAGTACCAGGTCGGCGAGTCCGTGGACCCGGACCCCAACGATCCGATGACGGCGGACCCGGCGGTGCCGGCGGGAACGAGCAGCACCACTCCTTCCCCCTCGCCGTCGGCCTCGCCCGCGCCGTCCGTCTCGCCGTCGCCGTCGCCGTCCGTCTCGCCGTCGCCGTCGCCGTCCGCCTCGCCGTCGCCGTCCATGTCGCCTTCGCCGTCGCCCACGCCCACCAAGAAGTCCGGGAAGAAGACGCAGACCAAGGGTCCGCGTGCCGGCAGATGACGTGGACCTGTCGTATCAGCCGCACGGGCGCAGCGGCCCCGCTGTCCCGAGAAGAGAGGATGAGCTGACATGGTGCAGCTGAGACCCGCCCCCGTCCCGACCCGGCAGAAGCCGGACCGGACACGTCACCGGCCCATCGGGCCGCGGGCGGTCTGGGCGGTGCTGCTGGGCCTGGTCCTGGTCCTGGCCATCCGGGTCTGGTTGATCGAACCCGTGGTCGTCGCCTCGGACAGCATGGAGCCCACCATGGGGCAGAAGAGCGTGGCGCTGCTGCTGAAGCTCGATCCCGATCCCGCCGCGGTGTCCGCGGGCACCGCGGTCGTCTTCCCCCACCCCGACGACGGCAGCATGACCGTGAAGCGGGTGGTGGCCACCGGCGGACAGACCGTGGCGATCGAGGACTCCCTCCTCGTCGTCGACGGCAGGACGGTCGACGAGCCGTTCGTCGACCACAGCCGGATCGACGGCACCTACTTCGGCCCGGTCACCGTCCCCGACGGACACGTCTTCGTCATGGGCGACAACCGGGGCGTGTCGGTCGACTCCCGGCACTTCGGCACCGTTCCCGCAGAGGACCTGGAAGCCACGGTCCTGCTGCCCCGGCCCTGAGCCTGCCGCCGCTCGACGGCAACCGCACCAGCGGGCCCGGGACTCGCCACTCCCCTCGTCCCGGGCCCGCTCCTCCATGTCATGAACGGGGCATCCGCAAGGTATTTCCAAGACCCGCACCGTTGTCTGTTTGCACATGCACCAACTGGGGGAGAAGGGCATCCGATGAAAACCACGAAGAGGATCCGCGTGCCGGAGGAGACGGCGGCGGAGGGCGTCTCGCGCAGAGGCGTCCTCACCGGCGTGATGGCCGGCCTGGCCGCGCTGCCGGTCACGGGGCAGGCCCATGCCGCGCCCAAGGCGCCCACACCCAAAGTCCCCGCGCCCACGGCTCCCGCTGCGGCTCGCGTGCTGAGCGCGACCCGGTCGGGCCACGGTACGGGGGCGCCGCGGGGCTCCGACATCGCGGTCACCGCGGGGCGGACCAAGGAGGGACGCTTCGGGGTCATGTTCAAGAAGCTCCCGGCCTTCGCCCCGAGCGACGACCTGCTGGCGGACCTCGCGCAGCAGATGGTCGACCGCACCCCGCCGCTGGCCGACGTCTCGCTGAGCAACGACGGGTTCGACAACCCGGACATTCCTGCCGGCTACGCCTATCTGGGGCAGTTCATCGACCACGACATGACGCTCGACAAGACGCCCATGCCACAGCAGGACCTGGACCCGAAGGGACTCACCAACTTCGACACCCCCTTCTTCGAGCTGGGCTCCGTCTACGGCAGGGGGCCGGCCGCCGACCCCCAGCTCTACGACCCGGCTGATCGGCGCCGGATGCGCATCGGGCGGAACCACGACGGTTTCCCGGACCTGCCGCGCAACGCGGACGGCACCGCGATCATCGGGGACCAGCGCAACGACGAGAACCTGATCGTCGCCCAGTTCCACCTCACCTTCCTGCAGCTGCACAACAGGTTCGTGGACGAGGGCATGACGTTCCAGCAGGCGCAGCAGATGACCCGGTGGCACTTCCAGTGGCTGATCGTGCACGACTTCCTGCCCCGCATGGTGGGCAGGGGTCTGGTGGCCGGCATGCTCAAGCCGCGCAGGGGCGGACCGACCGGGGTGGACTGCAAGTTCTACAAACCCGGCAATCCCACCCGGCCCATGATGCCCATCGAGTACTCGGTGGCCGCCTACCGCTTCGGCCACAGCATGATCCGCGCCGAGTACGAGATGCACGACGCGGTCACCATTCCCTTCTTCGGGCACCCCGCGAACGACCTCCGCGGGTCCCGCCCGCTGCCGACCATCGCACGGGCCGACTGGAACTACTTCTTCGACGTCCCCGGGATGAGCGAGCCGGACGACCGCAACATGACGCGGCTGATCGACACCAAGCTGGCGCTCCCGCTCAACGAGCTCCCGCCGACCGTGGTGCAGCACGTCGACGGCGCCATCCTCTCCCTGGCCCACCGGAACCTGGTGCGGGGCAAGCGGCTCGGCCTGCCGGCCGGCCAGGACGTCGCCAAGGCCATGGGTGTGGCACCGATCCCCAATGACAGGCTCGGGCTCACGGACCCCGGCTGGAAGGGCCGGGCACCGCTCTGGTACTACATCCTGAAGGAGGCGGAGCTGCTCGGCGGCAGGACGCTGGGCCCCGTCGGCGGGAGGATCATCGCGGAGGTCGTCCTCGGCATCCTCTCCCTGGACCGCTCCTCGTTCCTCAACGCCCCCACCGGGTGGGCACCTGCGAGGACACCGTTCGAGTGCGGCGACTTCCTCGAGATGGCGGGTGCCCTCGAGAACATGCCCGCCGGCTCCGAGGCCGAGGACCTGGAGGCAGAGGACCCGGAGGTCGAGCTGCCGGAGGAGGAGCACCCCGAGGGGGAGCCCCCCGAGGACGAGCACCCCGGGAGCGCCTGACCCGCCTGCCGTGAGTACACGGATGCGTGTACCGTGAGGGCATGTCCTCCGTCGCCCCCACCCACACCTCGGCGCTGTCCCGGCTGGGTGCCGCCCTCTCCGACGAGACGCGCCTCCAGATCCTGCTGGCCCTGCGCGACGCCCCGGGCCGTCCCTCGGAGCTGGCGCGGGCCCTGGGCGTGTCCAAGCAGGTGATGTCCAACCAGCTCGCCTGCCTGCGCGGATGCGGGCTGGTGACGGCCTCCGCCGAGGGGCGCAGCACCTGGTACCGGCTGGCCGATCCCCGCCTCGGCCCGGCGCTGGGGGACCTGCTGGAGCTGGTGGTGACCGTGGACCCCACCTGCTGCTCCCCGGCCGGATGCACCTGCGCATGAGCTCCCGCACTCTGGGACCGGGCCCCCTCACCTCGGCACGCCGGGCGGTCCTGCACCGGCGGGTGCGCCTGATCGTGGCCGGCACCATCACCTACAACGTCCTCGAGGCCGTGGTCGCCCTGACCGCCGGCACCATCGCCTCCTCCGCCGCGCTGATCGGCTTCGGGCTGGACTCCGTCGTCGAGGTCCTCTCGGCGGCGGCGGTCGCCTGGCAGTTCGCCGCTCCCGACCCGCACCGCCGGGAGAAGGTGGCCCTGCGGGTGATCGCGTTCTCCTTCTTCGGCCTGGCCGCCTTCGTCACCGTCGATGCGCTGCGCAGCCTGCTCGGGGCCGCCGAGCCCGAGCACTCCCCGGTCGGCATCGGACTGGCCGCCGTGAGCCTGGTGATCATGCCGCTGCTGTCCTGGTTCGAGCGGCGCACCGGCCGGGAGCTGGGCTCCGCGTCGGCGGTGGCCGACTCCAAGCAGACCCTGATCTGCAGCTACCTCTCGGCCGTGCTGCTGGTCGGACTGCTGCTCAACAGCACCTTGGGCTGGTCCTGGGCCGACCCGCTGGCCGCCCTGGTCATCGCCGGGTTCGCCGTGAAGGAGGGGCTGGAGGCCTGGCGGGGGGACGCCTGCTGCACCCCGGCGGCGGTGCTCGTCGGTGACGACGAGGACGGCGACGGGTGCGCCGGCCCGTGCGGCCCCGGCTGCTCCTGCTGCGCCCCCTGACCCCTCGGCTGCCGGTCCCTGCGGGCGGCCGGCCCCGTCCGGGCGGGAGCGCACCCAGGGGCCGGCCCGTGCGCCGAGGGGGTCGGAGCACGGGCCGGCTGGAGGGAGCGCTGTCTCAGATGCTCATCCGGTGCCCACCACCCCCCTCGCCTCTCCGCCGCGCGTGGACTGCACGAGCACGCTCGAGATGCGCTGGCCCGGGCCGGGCTTGGCCCGGTACTCCCAGTTGCCGAGCGAGTCCACCGGGGCGGAGCCGACCTTGACCGGCGTGCCCGAGGTCGTGTTGTAGATGTTCACCGAGGTCGCCGGGTTCAGCAGGGACGGTGCACCGGGCACGAGCGCCGTGCCGGTGAGCCGCAGCTCCTTGCCGACCCGGTGGCGCGAGGCCGCCGCGACGGTCACCACGTCGTCGCTCTTCAGGGTGATCGTCGCGGGGGCGCTCGCGACCCCGGCGGCGTTCTTGACCACCAGCTGGAGGACCGGGTCCTGGTCCGCGGCCGCGGGCGCCGTGGCGGAGACCGTGGTGAAGAACGGCACCACCACCTTCGGCTTGGCCACGGTCTTGCTGCTGAACGTCACCTGCGGCCCGCTGACCTGCGTCCACTCGTAGGAGGCCGCGTTCGTGGACCCGCTGCCGTCCAGCTCCGTGGCCATCCCCCGGGCCACCGAGCCGGGCAGGGCCGCGACGGCCGCGGTGGCCGCGGGCTGCACGACGTCGGGGTTGTCCGGGGTGGTCCCCTCCGTGACGGGACCGGGATCCGGGGCGGGATCGATCGGGTCCTCGCCGACCGGGGAGGCCTCCCCGCCCGTGACGACCACGGGCACGGTGGTCCGGCTCGTCCCGGAGGTGGAGACCGTGGCCTCGACCGGGGGAGCGAGCGTGGGGAACGAGCCCTTGTAGACGTTCGCGGTGCCGGTGGCGGCGAGCGCCCCGAAGCCGGCGACCTCCGGGGCGGTCCCGGAGGATGACGTCGCCTCGACGGTCAGCGCGGTGCCGTCGTAGGTCGCGGCCGTGGCGACCGAGACGTCGGTGACGGCGACCTCGGCGCTGCTGACGGGCTTGTCCCCGAGGTTCCGGACCGTCACGGTCGCCGGAGCGGCGCCCGTGTACGCGATGCGGGCGTAGGCGCGCTCCGAGTCGCCCTCGTCCTTCTCCATGGGCGTGGTGCTGAACACGCCGTCCTGGCCGACCACCTCGAGCTGGTCCCCGCGGCTGGTGGCGAAGACGTCGAGGTGGCCTCCGCCGACGACGGCCCGGTCGGCCTGCACCCCCGTATTGGTGGAGATCTTGCCCATCACGGAGAACTGGTCGTTGCGGGCGGTGCCGCCGTCCGAGGTCGTGACCTCGAAGAAGTTCGTGCCGAGCGGGCTGCCCGTCACGGTGTGCTCCACGTCGGGGTTGCCCAGGTAGCCCTCGGGGGCCCCGCTGTCCCACTGCAGGAAGGGGCCGATGTCCCCCTTGAGCGGTGTCTGGAAGTTGCCGACGGCCGGGGAGACGTCCTCCACCAGGCGCCCGCGGCCCCGCTCGTCGGTGTCGACCGTCACGGTGCCGTAGGGGTGCGTGAACGTCAGGGTGGTGTTGGGCGCGGCGTCGTCCACGTCGATGCGCTGGCGGGAGAAGACGACCTGGTCCCCGGGGATCGGGTTCTCGTTGGCGAAGGCGGCCTCCAGGGCGAGGGTGAGGACCGCGTCCCCGCCGCCGGGGATCTGGACCTCGGAGCCGGCGAGCATGTAGAAGGCCTCGCCGGGGAAGTTGTCCGGGAAGGAGATGGGCTTCAGCGGATCGGGGACGTCCCCCGGCGGGAAGGCGCACAGCGGGTTGTCGCCGTCCAGGCACAGTTCCGTGCGGACCTTGCTGCTGTCCTCGTACCAGGCCGGGAACCCGTGCTCGGTGTTCACGGGTCCCACGGCGGTCAGGCCGCCCGGGTTGCGCTGGACGACCTCGGTGGCGGCGGTCGAGGCGCTGATGCCGGTGGCGCCGAGCAGGAGCGCGGCGGCGGCGGCGACCGTGCGGCGGCCGCGGGGGTGCTGTGGCGGGTCCCGCAGCAGTTCGCGGGGCCCGGTGGAGGTGCTCATGATGTCTCCTCAAGTAGCGGCGGTGCTGATAGCGCGAATATGCAAAAGCGCACTTGAGAAAACCCTGTGGCACCGGGCCCGGGCCGGGGCCGCCACGGAGCGGGAGGGGGGAGGGCCCGACGCACGACGTCATGACGGGCCCGGAGGAGGGAGTGCGCTCAGCTCCGCAGCCGGGCCACGGCCTCGTCCTGGTGCAGGATGTCCTGGCGCATCTCGTCCTCGAGGAAGGCCAGCAGCGCGCGGGAGAGCTCCGAGTTCTCGGAGGCCACGGCGTCCCGGGCCACCGCGGCCCGGAAGTCGTGGGCGAACGCGTCGATCGCGGTCTGGGCCACGCAGCTGTGCGTGGAGATCCCGCAGAGCATCAGGTGGGTGGCGCCCAGGTTGCGCAGCCGGGCCGCGAGGTCCGTGTCGAAGAACGCGCTGTCCCGGGTCTTGACCAGCCCCGTCCCGCCCTCGGTGTCGAGACCGGCCACGTACTCGGACTGCTCCGTGCCGGGGAACGCGAAGCCCTGCCCGTCGTCGTGCATGTTGACGGTCCACGTGGAGCCGTCCCGCTCGTGCTGGGTGCGGATCAGCACGATCGGGCAGCCGCCGTCGCGGGCCGCCCGGATCAGCTCGTTGACCTTCTCCGTCACGGGCTCCCGCTGCTCCTCGAGCTCGGGGAAGTCGAAGTACGAGTTCTGCATGTCGATGACGAGCAGGGCGGTGCGGCCCTGCGCCGGGTGCTGGGGCATGGCGTCCTCTCCGGTGCGGGGGGAGCCCCGCGGGGGGGCTCCGGTGGACAACGATCCGATCAGTGAACTTACTACCTTCGGGCGCGCGGCTCCACCCGCTCCGGGGCTCCGGTAGCCTGAGGCGCATGGCCTATCACGCGGACGCCCTCGAGCTCGAGGGCAAGGAGATCCTCACGTGGGAACGCTTCGGCGAAGCGACCCAGGAGCTCGCCCAGAGCGTCGTGGACAGCGGTTTCCTGCCGGACATCATCATCGCGGTGGCCCGCGGCGGTCTGCTCCCGGCCGGTGCGCTGTCCTACGCGATGGGGGTCAAGCTCTCGGACGCGATCAACGTGGAGTTCTACACCGACGTCCACCAGACCCTGCCGGACCCCGTGCTGCTCGCCCCGATGCTGGACACCGAGTCCATCGCGGGCCGGAAGCTGCTCGTCGTCGACGACGTGGCGGACTCCGGGCGGACCCTCGCCCTGGTGCTGGAGCTGCTGCGCGGCCTGGGCGCGGAGGCGCGCTCCGCCGTCATCTACGGCAAGCCCCGCTCCGTGATCCGGCCCGACTACCTGTGGAAGGCCACCGACGACTGGATCGTCTTCCCCTGGTCGGCCGCCCCGCCGGTCACCGCCGGCGCCTGACCGCCCCCGGGCCGCGTCCCGCCCGGGCCGCTCCTCATCCGGGTCAGCGCAGCGCCGCCCGCACCCCGGGGTGGCCGGCCACGACGAGCCACACGACGTTGACCGCGACCAGGACGGTGGTGCTGAGCCCGGGCAGCAGGTGCCCGCCCAGGAGGAACACCGCCAGGTCGAAGAGGTCGCCGAGCACGGCCAGGGAGCAGAAGACGATGCCGAGGATCCAGCCCCACTGCAGCTGCTCGCGCAGCGGGAACCAGACCAGCGCGTAGAGGGCCGTCGTCAGCACCACGCCGAGGAGCGCCAGCGCGGCGGACAGCCCGGCGCCGGGGAGCCCCGGCACCCGCACCAGGTCCTCCATGCCGGGGAGCTGGGCGCTGGGGCCCGCGACAGCCTGCACGAACGTGTCCGCCACGTTGACCGCGAACGAGAGCAGGGTGAGCCGCAGCAGCAGGCGCAGCCGGGCCGTCATCGGCGGCCCGGGCGGGACCGTGCCGGGACCCGGTCCGCCGGGGAGCCGCGGGGGCGGCCCGCCGCCCGGACGGTGCGGGCCGCCGGGACCGTGCGGGTGCTGGCTCATGGCCTGTGCCTCCTGGCGCGCGCGAGGTGTGCTCACCGCCGAACCTACCGCTCCCTGCCCCGGCCGGCACGGGTTTCCAGGAGAGGGTCCACGCGGGGCCTCCCCGGGGCGGCCCGTGCGACGTGGATCACCCGGGGTAGGCTGGCACGGTAGGCACCGACGGCGCGACCGCTCGTCGGTCGTGCGCGCACCCGTGACGACCGACCAGCCAGGAGCAGCCGCGACATGACGACTCAGCACGACCGGACCGCCGCCCCCGACCGCCACCGCGCCGAGGTGATCGACGCCCCGCTGCGTGCGGACGTCCGCCGCATCACGACCCTGCTGGGGGAGACCCTGGCCCGTCAGCGCGGCGAGGAGCTGCTGGAGCTGGTCGAGCAGGTCCGCCGGCTCACCAAGGACGCGAAGGACGCCAAGGCCTCCGGGGCCGACGACGCCGCGGGCCAGGTCCGCGACCTGCTCGGCTCCCTGCCCCTGGACCGGGCGACGGACCTGGTGCGGGCCTTCGCCCACTACTTCCACCTGGCCAACGCCGCCGAGCAGGTGCACCGCGTGCGCGTGCTCGGCCGCCGCCCCGAGGACGAGGGGTGGCTCGCCGCGGCGGTCGCCGACGTCGCCGCCGAGGCCGGTCCCGACGCCCTGCGGGAGGCGGTGGGCAGCCTGGACGTCCGGCCGGTGTTCACCGCGCACCCCACCGAGGCCTCCCGGCGCTCCGTGCTGACCAAGATCCGGCACCTCTCCGACATCCTGGCCCGCGAGACCGCCGAGGGCTCCGCCGCGCGCCGCAGCCAGGACCGGCGCCTCGCCGAGCTGATCGAGCTCCTTTGGCAGACCGACGAACTGCGCCAGAACCGCCCCACCCCGCTCGACGAGGCCCGCAACGCCCTGTACTACCTGCGGGAGGTCCTCACCGAGACCATGCCCGTGCTGCTCGCGGACCTCGAGGACCAGCTCTCGCAGCACGACGTGCACCTGCCGGCCGGCCCCCCGCCGCTGCGCTTCGGGTCCTGGATCGGCGGGGACCGGGACGGCAACCCCAACGTCACCCCCGAGATGACCCGCCGGGTCCTCCAGCTGCAGGGGCAGGCCGCCGTGGACATCGCCCTGAGCTTCCTGGACGTGCTGGTCTCCCGGCTGTCCCCCTCCACCGCCATCGTCGAGGTCGACCCCGAGCTGCGCGAGTCCGTGGAGCGGGACGTGGCCCACCTGCCCGGCCTGGACCCGCGGGTCCTGGAGCTCAACGCGCAGGAGCCGTACCGGCTCAAGCTCACCTGCATCAAGGCCAAGCTGATCAACACCCGCCGCCGGTTCGCGGAGGAGACCGTCCACGAGCCGGGCCGGGACTACCGGACCACCGCCGAGCTCGTGGCCGACCTCGACGTGGTGGCCCGCTCGCTGCGGCACCACGCGGGCGCGCTCGCCGCCGACGGCTCGCTCGCCGCGGCGACCCGCACCATCGCCGGCTTCGGCCTGGGCCTGGCCACCCTGGACGTCCGCGAGCACGCCGACGCCCACCACGAGGCCGTGGGGCAGCTGCTCGACCGGCTGGGCGAGCTGGACCAGCCGTACGCGGACATGGACCGGGGCGCGCGCGCCGCGGTGCTCGCCGGGGAGCTCGCCGGCCGCCGCCCGCTCGCCCCGCCGGGGCTGTCCACGGGCGCCGTGCACCTCGACGGCGACGCGGACCGGACGTTCGCGGTCTTCCGGGAGATCGCCCGGGCCCAGGAGACCTACGGCGAGGAGATCGTCGAGACCTACATCGTGTCCATGACCCGCGACGCGGACGACATCCTGGCCCCCGTGATCCTGGCCCGCGAGGCCGGGCTGGTGGACCTCACCGGCGAGCAGGACCGCGCCACCCTCGGCTTCGCACCGCTGCTGGAGACCGTCGGGGAGCTGCGCCGCTCCGCGGAGGTCATCGACGAGCTGCTCTCCGACCCGGCCTACCGGCGGGTGGTCGCGGCGCGCGGGAACATCCAGGAGGTCATGCTCGGCTACTCCGACTCCAACAAGGAGTCCGGGGTGATGACCAGCCGGTGGGAGATCCACCGGACCGAGCGCCGGCTCCGCGACGTCGCCGCCCGGCACGGCGTGCGGCTGCGGCTCTTCCACGGCCGCGGCGGCTCCGTGGGCCGCGGCGGCGGCCCCACCCACGACGCGATCCTCGCCCAGCCCAGCGGCGTCCTCGCCGGCGAGATCAAGTTCACCGAGCAGGGCGAGGTGATCAGCGACAAGTTCTCCCTCCCCGCCCTGGCCCGGGAGAACCTCGAGCTGTCCCTGGCCGCCGTGCTGCGCGCCACGGCGCTGCACCAGGACCCGCGCTCCACCGAGGAGGAGCTGGACCGGTGGGGCGAGGTCATGGACGTGGTCAGCGACGCCGCCTTCGCCTCCTACACGGGCCTGGTCGAGGACCCCGACCTGCCGGAGTACTTCCTGTCCGCCACCCCGGTGGAGCAGCTGGGCGCGCTGAACATCGGCTCCCGCCCGGCCAAGCGCCCGTCGTCGGACAAGGGTCTGTCCGGGCTGCGGGCCATCCCGTGGGTCTTCGGCTGGACGCAGTCCCGCCAGATCGTGCCCGGCTGGTTCGGGGTGGGCTCGGGCCTGCGCGCCGCCCGCGAGGCGGGGATGGAGGGGGACCTGCGCACCATGCTGGAGCGCTGGCACTTCTTCCGCTCCGTGATCTCCAACGTGGAGATGACCGTGGCGAAGACCGACCTGGAGATCGCCGCCCACTACGTCCGGGCCCTGGTGCCCGAGCGGCTCCAGCACGTGTTCGAGGTGATCCGCCGCGAGTACGAGCTCACCCTCGACGAGCTCGCCCGGCTCACCGGGCAGGCGGAGCTGCTGGACGGCAACCCCACCCTGAAGCAGACGCTCGAGGTGCGGGACCAGTACCTCGACCCCATCTCCTACCTGCAGGTGGAGCTGCTCCGCCGGATCCGGGAGCAGGACGCCGAGGGCCGGGAGGTCGACGAGGGCCTGCAGCGGGCCCTGCTCATCACCATCAACGGGGTGGCCGCCGGCCTGCGCAACACCGGCTGACCGCCCGGGCCGGGCGGCGGCGCGGGGGACGCGGTCGCCCGGACCCGGATCAGGGGAGGGGGAGCAGCAGGGCGACGGCGCCGAGCACGGACAGTCCCGCTCGGAGGTGGTTGGCCCGCGTCCACGGCCGCGCGTAGGCGGACCACACCACGGTCCGGCGATCGGTGCGGGCCAGCCGGGCGTTGAGCGGGACGTTGACCGCCACGGTCAGGACCCAGCCCGCCAGGGAGGCCAGCGCACCCAGCACGCGCAGCGGCCCGCCGGGTGCGGAGAGGCTCGTGCCGACCACGACGAGACAGGCCAGGGCGGTGCCGAAGAACAGGACCAGGAACGGCGCCCGCACCGCGGCCCGGTTGACGGCGATCATCGCCGAGGCCGCCGCGCCGCCGGGGAGGCGCCGCAGCGCCGGCATCACCACCAGGGAGAACGCCAGGTAGAACCCGCCGACGAGGCCCGAGCCGATCCCGGCGACCAGCGCCGGCCACGTCTCCACGCCGCGGGGCTCAGTCGCCGACGGCGTCGCGGCCGCGGCGCACGATCAGCGGATCGGCCGGGTGGACCACGGACGGGTCCTTGTCCTCGTAGTCGAACTGGTCCAGGAAGAAGCGCAGCGCGTTGATCCTCGCCCGCTTCTTGTCGTTGGACTTCACCGTGGTCCAGGGAGCGTGGTCGGTGTCCGTGCGCAGGAACATCTCCTCCTTGGCCTCGGTGTAGTCCTCCCACCGGTCCAGGGAGGCGAGGTCCTGCGGGGACAGCTTCCACCGGCGCACGGGGTCGATCTGGCGGATCGCGAACCGGGTCCGCTGCTCCTGCTGGGTCACGGAGAACCAGAGCTTGGTGAGGTGGATGCCGGAGTCCACGAGCATCTTCTCGAACACCGGGGCCTGGTCCATGAACCACGCGTAGTCCTGCGGGGTGCAGAAGCCCATCACGGGTTCCACCACCGCGCGGTTGTACCAGGAGCGGTCGAAGAGCACCATCTCCCCGGCGGTGGGCAGGTGGCGGATGTAGCGTTGGAAGTACCACTGCCCGGCCTCGCGGTCCGAGGGCTTGGTCAGGGCCACGACCCGGGCGGCGCGCGGGTTGAGGTACTCGGTGAACCGCTTGATCGTCCCGCCCTTGCCGGCGGCGTCCCGGCCCTCGAACACGATGACGTGCTGGAGGTCGTGGTCCTGGCCCCAGTACTGGAACTTCAGCAGCTCGATCTGGAGCTTGTACTTCTCCAGCTCGTACTCCTCCCGGCTCATCAGCTCGTCGTAGGGGTGGTCCTCCCGCCAGGTCTCCACGGCCGAGCCCCCCGGGTCGATGAGGTCCGGGTCCTCCTCGTGCCCGTGGGGCACGGTGTAGCCCATCTGCGTGAGGTGGTCGATGAACTCCCGCAGGTTCTCCCGCACGGCCCACTGGTCGGCGGGCATCCACTGCCGTTTTCCGTCGGGCATCGGCCGTTCCTCTCCGGTCAGGGTCTCTTGAGCGCAGTGTAGGCGTGCTCATCCTGACCCGCCCGGACGGCGGGCACATGACCGCCCGGTGAACACCAGGGGCTCGGTCCTCCTGCCCCGCCCGGGGCCGACCGTGCAGAACCCCGTGCGGTCGGCTACAGGGGCTCGCCCGCGGCACCGTCGATGTCGACGCTGACGTCGTGGCCGACGGCGGTGCCGTGCTCCACCGTCCGCGAGACCGTGCAGTACTTGTCGTGGGACAGGGTGACGAGGCGTTGGACCATGCCGGCGGCCTTGCGGCCGGCGGCGTCGTCGGGGAACGCGAGGTGGAAGGAGAGGTGCAGGTCCTCCAGGCGGTTCGCCCCGTTCTCCTCGAGGATCTTCCGTCCGGTCGCCTCGACGCGGAACTCCGAGGGCTCCGAGCTGCGGGAGGTCGCGACGTCCACGTCGATGGCCGAGCACCCGGCGATGGCGGCCAGCAGGAGCTCCACGGGGGACAGCAGACCCTCACCGCGGCCGAAGGCGATCTCGGCCCCCTCGGCGTTGCGGGCGGTGTAGTGGCCGGTGGCGGTGCGGGTCAGCTCGACGGAACGCGGGGCGGGGTCGTTGATCTCACTCATGCACCCATGATGCCAACCCCGCTCGCGTCGGCGGTCCCGGCACCGCCCCCGGGTCCGGCGGAATAGGCGCTGCGGCCGTCACCGTTGACGTGGGAACGTCACCGTCCAGCGCCCAGGAGGCCGGCTTGTCCCCATCACGACCGGCGCACGACGGCCGCGAGCCCGAGGAGCCCGAGCAGAACCACCTGGACGCCGAGCTCGAGGCGCTGATCGCCGACTACCGCCGGCTGCACCAGGACGACGCCCGCCTGCGCCGGATCGAGCGCATCATCCACGCCGCCCGCCGGTCCGCCGAGGAGGAGGCCGGGGACCGTGCCGGCGCGATCCGCGAGGAGCAGATCGCGCCCGTGCTGAGGGTCCAGGACGCGCGGCGGGTCGCCGCCGGGGTGCTGCGCACCGAGGAGGACATGAGGGCCTACGCGGCCCGTTTCGCCCGGCGCAGCACCGAGAAGGACCCGGCCGGGAGGGACCTGGAGCGCCAGGCGCACGCGCTGGACGCCGCGGGCCGGAACTGGGTGCTCATGATCGGCCAGAACCGTGACCACGGACTGGTCGCCTGCCGCTTCGTCCGGGAGAAGGGCATCCCGCACGCCCGCGTGGTGTCCTTCACCGCGGAACGGCTGAGGCTGCCCATCCTGGTCGTCGAGCTCGGCCTGGACGAGGACGGCCCCTGCCCCGGGTGAGCTCTCCGCCGCGGGCGGCGGCCGGGGGCGCGGGGCACGCCACGACGGGTCGACCTCCGGCGACCAGGGGTCAGGTCCGCGTCGCCAGCACCAGCTCCGTGAGCGCGCTGAGCAGCGGCCCCTCCACGCCCAGGGCGGGTGCCTGCCCGAGCGCCCCCACGGGATCGCGCCGCACGGCCTCGTGCACCCGCCGCTTGACCTCGTAGCCGATCTGGGCGTCGTTGAGCAGGTCGAAGACGCGGTCCGCGGGATCCTGTGCGGCCACGGCACCCAGTCCCGCCGACCGCACCACGATCTGCGCCCCGGGGGCGACCCCCTCGACGGTGACCGAGGTGCGGTGCCCGCGCACGCCGTTCCCCCGCCGGTCGGTGCGGGCCGGGACGGTCCTCCCGTCCACGGTCACGGTCGGCTCCGCCGGCTCCTCGAGGCCGATGAAGGTGAGGGTCCAGGTGCGCGCCGCCGGCAGGCAGCCGAGGTGGCCGTGTGCCGGGCCGATCGTGAACTCCCCGGCGGCGGCGTCGAGGGCGAGCGGGGTGCGCGCCCAGCGGGCCGGGTCGAGGCCGTCGCCGCTGTCGTCGTCCTCGTCCAGGACGGTGCGGTGCGAGGCGCCGGCGACCACCAGGACCTCCAGCTCACCGGGATTGCCGGGGCCCGGCGCGGCGTCGTCGTCGGACCCCGCGAGGGGCACGATCGCGCCGGCGCGGGCCAGGACGGGCACGTCGTCGAGACCCCGGTGCAGCACGAGCTCCCGCCCGCCGTCGTAGACGGTGCCCGTGAACAGGTCCGTCCAGGATCCCTCCGGCAACCACACCGGCACGGCCGCGCGGGTGACCACGGGGTCCGCGGGGGAGGTGACCGGGGCGACCATCAGCTCGGGCCCGAACAGGTACTGGTGGCCGTACCGGTAGGCCTGCTCCGCCTCCGGGTGCTCGTGGTACAGGGGCCGGACCAGGGGGACGCCCTCCACGGCGGCGGCCCGGTTGGCGGTGTGCAGGTAGGGGACCAGCCGGTGCCGCAGCCGGAGGCCGCGCTCCATGGCCTCCGCGTAGGGGGAGCGGTAGCGCCACGGCTCCTTGGCGATGAAGTCGTTGTCGCCCGAGTGCAGGCGCAGGATCGGGGAGAACACCCCGAACTGCAGCCAGCGGGTGGCCAGCTCGTCGTCGCGGGCGCCGAAGACGTGCCCGCCGATGTCGTGGCTCCACCAGCCGAAGCCGATGTTCGCCGCCGTCGCCGTGAAGTACGGCTGGAACGCCAGCGAGGCCCAGGAGATGACGGTGTCGCCGGAGAAGCCGACCGGGTAGCGGTGGCTGCCGGGCCCGGCGTAGCGGGAGAGCGTCAGCGGGCGGGACCCGTCCGCGCCCGAGTCCAGGAAGTGGTAGTGGTTGAGCACCCACAGGGGGTCCACCCCGGGCAGCCGCGAGTGCGGCCCGGACTGCCAGTCGACCCACCAGAAGTCCACGCCGTCGGCCTCCAGGCCGCGGTGCAGGACCTCGAAGTACGCGGCCACGAAGTCCCGGTCGGTGACGTCGAAGGCCACGGGCTCTTCCGAGCCCGGCTCGCGCCCCAGGGCCTCGAGCATCGCGGGGTGCGCGTCCTCGAAGGAGCGCACCCCGTCGGCCGGGTGCAGGTTGAGCGTGACCCGGTAGCCGTGCTCGTGCGCCCACGCGAGGAAGCCCCGCGGGTCCGGGAACAGCTCCCGGTTCCAGGTGTAGCCCGTCCAGCCCGAGCCGTGCCGGCGCTCCACGTGCTCGTCCGTGAGGTGCCAGTCCATGTCCACCACCAGCACGGAGAACGGCAGGCGGCGCCGGTCGAACTCGGCGACCAGCTCCCGGTACTCGGCCTCGTCGTAGGCGTGGTACCGGCTCCACCAGTTGCCGAGCGCCCAGCGCGGCAGGACGGGCTGCGGCCCGGACAGGGCGTAGAGGTCGCGCAGCGCCTGCCGGTGGTCGTGGCCCCAGCCGAAGAGGTAGAGGTCCACGGCGCCCTCCTCGGGCGCGCGCGGCGCGTACCAGCCGTCGTCCGTGAGCAGCACCGAGGCGGAGTCGTCGATCACCCCGAAGCCCTCGCGGGACGTGATGCCCGGCTCGAGCGGGATCGGGCCGTCGGCCTCGTCCAGGGTGCGCGCGGTCCCGCCCAGGGTGGGGGCGGGCACGCCGTAGCGCCACACGCTGTGGTAGCTGGTCACGCCGCCGCGGATCTGCGCGGACAGTCCCGTCGGGCTGAAGGCCCGCTCGTCGTAGCTGAGGTGGATCCGCTCCGTGCTCAGCTCCAGCCCGGCCGCCGTGCGCCGCACCCGGAAGTCCGGCACCGGGAACCGGCGGTCGACGGCGAACGCGGACGGACGGTCCTCGAAGCGGCCGGCGGGACTGTACTCCAGGCGCAGCAGCCCGGGGCTCAGCACGCTGATGCGGTAGTGCTCGCCGGCGACGACGGCGCCCGGGTCCGCGGTGCCGGCGCCGGTGGGACGGAAGTGGGGGAGGGGCATGCGTCCACCCTAGGCGGACCGGGGCGGGAATAATCCGGGACGGGCGCCGCTTGACGGTAGTAGTTCAAATTTGAAAGAACAGGGCGGGCCGTCCGGCCGGACGCCGCCGCGGAGCAGGAGGACCACATGCAGTTCGGCATCTTCACCATCGGGGACGTCACCGAGGACCCCACCACGGGACGCACCCCCACCGAGCACGAGCGGATCAGGGCCACCGTCGAGATCGCGAAGAAGGCGGAGGAGGTGGGCCTGGACGTCTTCGCCACGGGCCAGCACCACAACCCGCCGTTCGTGGCGCCGGGGAACCCGCCCGTCCTGCTGGCGAGCATCGCGGCGCAGACCGAGCGGCTGCAGCTGTCCACGGCCACCACCCTGATCACCACCACCGACCCGGTGCGCATCGCGGAGGACTACGCCTACCTGCAGCACCTGACCGACGGCCGCGTGGACCTCACCATGGGGCGGGGCAACACCGGCCCGGTCTATCCGTGGTTCGGCCAGGACATCCGCCAGGGCATCCCGCTGGCGATCGAGCACTACAGCCTGCTCCACCGGCTGTGGCGGGAGGACGTGGTCAACTGGCAGGGCCGGTTCCGCGGCGCCCTGCAGGGTTTCACCTCGACCCCGCGCCCGCTCGACGGCGTGGCCCCCTTCGTGTGGCACGGCTCGATCCGCTCCCCCGAGATCCCGGAGCAGGCCGCCTACTACGGCGACGGGTTCTTCCACAACAACATCTTCTGGCCCGCCGAGCACACCCGGCGGATGGTGGAGTTCTACCGGACGCGCTTCGAGCACTACGGCCACGGCTCGGCCGACCAGGCCATCGTGGGCCTCGGCGGCCAGGTGTTCATGCGCCGGAACTCCCAGGACGCCGTGCGGGAGTTCCGCCCCTACTTCGACAACGCCCCCGTCTACGGGCACGGGCCGTCCCTGGAGGACTTCACCACGCAGACGCCGCTGACCGTGGGCTCCCCGCAGCAGGTCATCGAGAAGACCCTCGGGTTCCGCGACTACGCGGGCGACTACCAGCGCCAGCTGTTCCTGATGGACCACGCCGGCCTGCCGCTCAAGACCGTCCTGGAGCAGCTCGACCTGCTGGGCGAGGAGGTCGTGCCGGTGCTGCGCAAGGAGTTCGCCGCGCTCAGGCCCGCCCACGTGCCGGAGGCCCCGACCCACGCCTCGCTGCTGGAACGCCACCGCGCCGGCCAGGACCCGGTGCCCGGCGGCGCCGAGGACTCGCCCGCCGGGCGGGCCCGCGCCGCGCAGGCCGCGGAGCCGACCACGGGGCGGACCACGGAGAAGGCCCACCGATGAGCTCCCGGAACATCACCACGACGACGACGCCGGACCCCGCCGCGGCGCGCCCGCTCACCGTGGCCGTGGTGTCGGCGGGGATGTCCGACGCGTCCTCCACCTCGCTGCTGGCCGACCGGCTCGCCGAGGCCGCCCGGGACGGACTGGCCGGGACGCCGGTGCGGATCGAGCGCGTGGACCTGCGCCCGCTGGCCCACGCCGTCGCCGACCACCTGCTCACCGGCTTCCCCGGTCCGGAGCTGCGGACCGCCCTGGACACGGTCGCCGGGGCGGACGCCCTGATCGCGGCCACCCCGACGTACAAGGCCTCCTACTCGGGGCTGTTCAAGTCCTTCTTCGACCTCGTCGACGACGCCGCGCTGGAGGACGTGCCCGTGCTGGTGGCCGCGACCGGGGGCACGGCACGCCACTCCCTGATGCTCGACACCGCCATGCGCCCCCTGTTCACCCACCTCAAGGCGCTGGTGCTGTCCCTGGGGGTCTACGCCGCCACCGAGGACTGGGCCGGCGGATCGCTCGAGTCGCGCATCCGGCGGGCCAGCGCGCAGCTGGCGCGCTCGATCGCGCCGGGAGCGCAGGCGGCCGGCGAGGTCCCGGCGGGCGCAGCCGGGTCCGAGCGGGGCGGCGGGTTCGAAGGGGTCCCCGACTTCGCGGACCTGCTCGCCCGGGCCGGCCGGTGACCGGCCGCCCGGCGGCCGCGCCGGAGCCCGCGGCCCGCCCGTGGGACGTGTGGCAGCTGTTCTTCGAGACCACCGCCCGGCTGACCACGGAGATCGAGGCGCGGCTCAAGGAGCACGGCTGCTCGCTCATGGACTACCAGGTGCTCCTGCTGCTGCGCAACGCCGAGGACCACCGGCTGCGGATGGGGGAGCTGGCCCAGCGGCTGGTCTTCTCCCCGAGCCGGCTCAGCTACCAGATCGGCGTGCTGGAGAAGCGCGGCTGGGTGCGGCGCCGGCGCTGCGCCGAGGACGCGCGAGGCCTCGAGGCCGAGCTCACGGAGGAGGGGCTGCGCGCCTTCCGGCGCCTGCGGCCCGCCCACGCCCGCGACGTCGAGGAGCTGTTCCTCCGTGCGCTCGAGGGCGACGACGCCGACCGGCTGGCCGCCGTCATGGACCGGCTGGCCCGCCGTCTGGCCTGAGGACGGGGCTGCGGCGTCCCGGTCCGCGAGCTCAGCGCAGTGCCGCCCGCACGCCCGGCCGGGCGGCCACCACGAGCCAGGCCACGTCCACGACGGCCTTGAGCGCGCCCGTCACGAGCCCGATCGACGTGCCCGCCGGGACCACGAGCAGCAGCACGGCGTTGGCCACGGTGGTCAGGAGCGCCATGGACGCGAAGACGATGCCGAGGATCCACGCCCACTGCCGCTGCTCGCGCAGCGGGAAGTACACCAGGGCGTAGAGCCCGGCGGTGAACCCGAGGCCGAACAGGAGCGAGATGGCGAGGACGACTGTCCCGAACGCCCCTGCGGGCAGGCCGGTGTACTGCTCGGGCGCCGCCAGGTACCCCACCGCGCTGCCGAGGACCGCGACCACGAAGGACGCCACGGTGAGCCGGAGCAGCAGCCGCAGATCGGCCGTCACCGGGGGCCGGGGCGGGCGGGCCCTCGCGTAGGGAGGAGCGCCGGGCGGCGGCGGGCCGCCGTGGCCCCGGGGCTGGTGGGGCTGCTGGGACATCGTCGGTGCCTCCTGACGCACGGGCCTGACACGGGGAGGGCCCTGCGCAGGGCCCAGCACCGAACCTATCCGCTGGAATCGCATTCGCGAACACCTGGCGGCGACGTGGCCCCGGTGCGGCGGAGCGTGACGCCCGGATCCGCTCAGGCGGGGGAGGTCCCGGCCGCAACGAGCGCCGCGGTCGCCGCCGCGATCGCCTGCTCCTCGTCGGTGGGCACCACGAGGACCTCCAGTGCGGATCCCGGCGCGGAGATCCGGCGGACCTCCCGCGAGCGGGCGGCGTTGGCGTCGTCGTCGAGCACGACCCCGAGGGCGCCCAGCCGCCCGCAGACGCGGGCGCGGAAGGCCGAGGCGTTCTCCCCGATCCCGGCCGTGAAGACCAGCGCCTGCGCGCCGTCCACGGCCACGTGGTAGCCGCCCACGTACTTCGCCAGGCGGTGGGCGGCCATCTCCAGGGCCAGCTCGGCGCGCTCGTCGCCGCGGTCGGCGGCCTCCTGGACGGCGCGCATGTCGTGGTCGCCGGCGATCGCCCGCAGACCGGACTCCTTGTTGAGCACGGCGTCGAGCCGCTCGGGGGTCATCCCGGGGTCCCGGCGCAGGACGGCCGTGACCACGGACGGGTCCAGGTCCCCGGTGCGGGTGCCCATCACCAGGCCCGCCAGGGGGGTGTAGCCCATCGACGTGTCGTAGGAGGCGCCGTCCTTGACCGCCGTCACCGACGCGCCGTTGCCCAGGTGCGCCACCACGCAGCTGAACCGTTCGCGCGGGACGCCCAGGAACTGCGCCGCCTGACCTGTCACCCAGTCGTGGGACGTGCCGTGGAACCCGTAGCGGCGGATCCCCCACCGCTCGTAGAACTCCTCCGGCACGGCGTAGCGCCACACGTGCTCGGGCATGGTGCGGTGGAACGCGGTGTCGAACACGCAGATCTGCGGCAGGTGCGGCCACGTCTTCTGGACGGCCCGCAGGCCCAGGACGGCGGCGGGGTTGTGCAGGGGAGCCAGCGGGACCAGCCGCTCGATGTCGCGGATGATCTCGTTGGTCGCGAGCACCGGCGCGGAGAAGCGCTCGCCGCCGTGGACCACGCGGTGGCCCGCGGCGTCGATCGTGCGCCCCTCCAGCTCGGTCTCGAGCCGCTCCGCGAGCAGCTCGAGCGCCTGCGTGTGGTCCGCGATCCGCGAGCTGCCGATGTTCTCGATCAGCCCGGAGGCCAGCACCGTCCCGCCGTCCGCACCGGCCTCGAGCTCCCGGACCTGGTACTTGAGCGAGGACGAGCCGCAGTTGACGACGAGCACGAGCATGGAGGACTCCCTGGGGCTGTGGCGACGGGCATGGGGACGGGGACGGTGCGAGCGGTGGGCCGGTGGGTCACATGCCCTGCGCCTGGATCGCGGTGATCGCGACCGTGTTGACGATGTCGTCCACGGTGCACCCGCGCGAGAGGTCGTTGACGGGCTTGCGCAGCCCCTGCAGCACCGGGCCCACGGCCACGGCGCCGGCCGACTGCTGGACGGCCTTGTAGGTGTTGTTGCCGGTGTTGAGGTCCGGGAAGACGAACACGGTCGCCCGGCCGGCCACGGCGGAACCGGGCAGCTTGGAGGCCGCGATCGAGGCGTCCACCGCGGCGTCGTACTGGATGGGGCCCTCCACCTCGAGCCCCGGGTCCGCGCCGCGCACGATCTCGGTGGCCGTCCGGACCTTGTCCACGTCCTCGCCGGAGCCGGACCCGCCGGTCGAGTAGGACAGCATCGCCACCCTGGGCTCCACCCCGAACTGGCGGGCGGTGCGGGCGGAGGCGAGCGCGATGTCCGCGAGCTGCTGGGCGTCCGGGTTGGGGTTCACGGCGCAGTCGCCGTAGACCAGGACGCGGTCCTCGAGGAGCATGAAGAACACGGAGGAGACGATCCTCACGCCCTCGGAGGTCTTCACGAACTCCAGGGCGGGGCGGATCGTGTTGGCGGTGGTGTGCGCGGCGCCGGAGACCATGCCGTCCACGTCCCCCATCTGCACCATCATGGTGCCGAAGTAGGAGCCGTCGAGCATCCGCTCCAGTGCCGTCTCCGGCTGCACGCCCTTGTGGGCGCGCAGCCGCACGTACTCCCCGGCGTACTTCTCGCGCAGCGCGTCGTCGTGCTCGAAGTCCACGAGGGTCAGCCCGTCCTCGGCGAAGTCGAGGTTGATGCCCTCCGTCTGGCACAGCTGGGCGATCCGCCCGGGGTCGCCCAGGACCGTGAGGTCGCAGAAGTTGCGGCGGTGGATCATCTCGGCGGCCCGCAGGATGCGGGGGTCCTCGCCCTCGGGCAGCACGATGTTCTTCCGGTCCGCCCGGGCCGTCTCGACGAGCTCGTGCAGGAAGCGCAGGGGCGTGCGCTTGGCCGGGCGCGGCAGGTCGAGCCGGCTCACGAGCTCCTCGCCGTCCACCCGCCGGGCCCACTCGCCGAGCGCGGCCGCGACCTTGCGCGGGTGCGCCCCGGAGAGGGTGCCCCGGGTCCGGGACACCTCCCGGGCGGCCCGGTAGGTGTCCAGCCCGGTGGTCAGCACGGGGAACGGCGCCGCGGCGGTGAGCTCCCGGATCCGCCCCTCGGTCTCGAAGCCGCCCGTGAGCAGCATCCCGGAGGGGACGGGCAGGGCGGGGGAGAGGGCGGAGGCCAGGGACGCGACGACGATGTCGGAGCGGTCCCCCGGCGTGATGACGAAGTCGCCGTCGGCGAGCTGCTCGAGGTAGTGGCCCACGGTCATCGCGGCGATCTTCACGCCCTTGACGTCCCGGTCCAGGGAGACCGCGGACGGGCCGTCCCCGAACCCGTGCCGGTCCCGCAGCTCCGCGACGGTCGGCGCGGCCACCGCCTCGTTCTCGGCGATGACGTACACGGGCAGGCCCCGCACGCCGCGGGCGGCGTTGTGCTCGATCTGCTCCACCCAGTCGGGGCGGGCGCGGTTGACGATGACCGCGAAGATGTCGCACCGCACCTGGTTCAGCTCGGCCCGGGTGACCTCGACCGCGTTGAGCACGTCCTCGGGGCTCTCGGACTCGTCGGCGCCGATCACGGCCAGCACGGAGGCGCCCAGGTTGTTGGCCATCCGGGCGTTCATGTCGAACTCGGCGGTGGCCGCGTTGTGCGCCAGGAGGTCGGTGCCGTCCACCACGATCACGTCGCAGTGCCGGGCCATCTCGCCGTAGACGGTCACGGCCATCGCGTCGAGCTCGTCGTGGTCCCCCGCGGCGAGCAGCTCCCGGGTGCGCGCCAGGGAGATGCCGCCGCGGCAGCGCTCGTCCGGGAGGTCGAAGTTGCGCTTCATCAGCTGCACCATCGGGTCCTCCGCCGGGGTCTCCCCGAGGTGGACGGGCCGGAAGTAGCCCAGGCGGTCCGTCTTGCGGAACAGCGAGTCGGCCAGGCCGAGGGCCACGAGCGACTTGCCGGACTGCGGCGTCATGGCGCTGACGTAGATGCCTTGGGTCATGGTGGCGGGGTCCTCCGACGGTCGGGCTGGGTCCGTGCCCAGTCTAGGGCCCACCCGCCGGAGGACCGGGTGTGGGGCCGCTCAGGCGAGGGAGAGGAACATCTTCTCCAGCTCGGCCTTGTCCAGGCTCGGGTCCTCCGAGCGCAGGCACTGGTCCAGGCCCGTGGCGATGATGGAGAAGCCGGCCTTGTCGAGGGCGCGGGAGACCGCGGAGAGCTGCGTCACCACGTCCTTGCACTCGCGGCTCTCCTCGAGCATGCGGATGACGGCGCCGAGCTGGCCCTGGGCCCGCTTGAGCCGGTTGATGGTGGGGGTGAGGTCCTGGGGGTCGAGTTGCACGGGGCGCTCCTGGGTGTGGTGGTTGCTCCGACGATTCTATACCCCCTGGGGGATCTTGCATACCCAGGGGGGTATAGTGCATCATGGAGTCACACCCACCGTCACCCGGAAGGAACTGCCGCATGACCTCGAAAGTCGCCCCCGCCGAGCTGAAGTCCTGGATCGAGTCCGGAGAGGAGGTCGCCGTCCTCGACGTGCGCTCCGCCGCCGAGTTCGCCGCCGAGCACATCGACGGCGCCTACAACGTCCCCGTCGACCTCGTGGCCGACCACGCGCAGGACATCGCCGCGGCCCTCGGCGGCAAGGTCGCCCTGATCTGCCGCTCCGGCGCCCGGGCCACCCGCGCTCAGGACATCCTCTCCTCGGCCGGCACCGAGAACACCTACGTCGTCGACGGCACCGTCGACGACTTCGAGAAGGCCGGCGGCGCGGTCGTCCGCGGCGCCTCGACCTGGGCCATGGACCGTCAGGTCCGCATGGTCGCCGGCTCGCTCGTGCTGGCGAGCGTGGTGGGCGGGCAGCTGGTCTCCCCGAAGCTGCGCGCCGTCGCCGCGGGCGTCGGCGGCGGGCTCGCGTACTCCGCGCTGTCCAACACCTGCGCCATGGCCAACGTGCTCTCGAAGATGCCCTGGAACCAGGGTGCCAAGGATCCCTCCAAGGACGCCGTGCTGGAGCAGCTCACCGCCCAGTGATCCGTCCAGTGATCCGCCGGGTCGGCCCCGCGGACTGATCCGCCGGCCCCGCCGCCACGCCGTTCGCGTGGCGGCGGGGCCGGCGTCGTCCCCGGGGTTCACCCGGACGCCGCCGGGTGGGAGGATGGGGGCATGCTGGTTGCCTTCTCCGTCTCCCCGTCCGGCGGCGAGAACCCGAGCGGTTCCGTCCACGACGCCGTCGCCGCCGCCGTCCGCGTGGTCCGCGAGTCCGGACTGCCGCACGAGACCGACGCCATGTTCACCACGATCGAGGGCGAGTGGGACGAGGTCATGGACGTCGTCAAGCGCGCCACCGAGGCCGTGGGCCGCTACGGGCCCCGGGTCTCGCTCGTGCTCAAGGCCGACATCCGCCCCGGCCACACCGGTGAGCTGCAGGGCAAGGTCGAACGCCTCGAGGCCGCGATCCAGCGGCAGGCCATAGAGTCCTGAGCGCTGCCCCCGCGGCGGTCCGCCTGCGGACCGCAGGACCGTCCGACGCCGGGGCCTGGTCCGCCCTGCACCTGCGCTGCCTCGACGAGACCTACCGTCCGCTCTTCGGGGACGCCTTCGCCGACCGGCAGCAGGCCGCGGCCGAGCGCACCGCCGGCTACGACCTCGCCCTCCTCGCGGACCCGCACGTGCGCACCCTCCTCGCGGTCGACGACGACGGGGCCGCCCTGGGGCTGGTCTCCGCCGGCCCGGCCCCCGCCGCGTGGGAGGGGCGGGCCGGGGTGCCCGCCCCGCTCGTCCCGCTGCAGCTGTTCCAGCTCTACGTGCTGCGGGCCGCCCACGGCACGGGCCTCGGCGCTGCCCTGCAGGAGGCCGCGATCGGCTCCGCGGACGCGTACCTGTGGATCATGGACGGCAACGCCCGCGCGGAGCGCTTCTACGCCAGGCACGGCTTCCGGGCCCTGGCCGAGTCCTTCCCCGCCGGCGGGCCCTGGACCGGGCAGCGCATGCACCGCATGCTGCGGACGGGGACCGCGTGAGCCGGGCGTCCCGCCGCTCGCGCACGGCGCCGGCGCCCGCCGGGCCCACCGGCCCCGCGGCCGGGAGCTACGAGATCTCGACCGGCACCGCCGAGCTCGTCCCGGACGCCTACGCCCCCGGCTCCTGGGTGCTGCACGTCAACGGCGTCCCCTCCTCCCACGTGGACCCGGAGCACCCCGAGCGGCTGGACTTCGAGTACATGCGCTGGATCGCCGCGGTCGTGGACGCCCACCTCGCCGCCCACCCGGATCCGGAGCGGCTGCGGGTGCTGCACCTCGGCGGCGGCGCCTGCTCGCTCGCCCGCTACCTCGCCCACGCGCACCCGGCCGCGCGGCAGGTCGTCGTCGAGCTCGACGGGCGGCTCGCCGAGCTGGTCCGGGAGTGGTTCGACCTCCCGCGCGCCCCCCTGCTGCGGATCCGGGTGGGGGAGGCCCGCGCCGTCACGGAGTCGCTGAGCCCGGCCACCCGGGACGTCGTGGTCCGCGACGTCTTCGCCGGGGCCGTGACCCCCGAGCCGCTCACCACGGTGGAGTTCGCCCGGCACGTGCGGCGCGTCCTGGCCCCCGGCGGGCTGTACGTGCTCAACTGCGGCGACACCCGGGACCTCGCCGGGGCGCGCGCCGAGCTCGCCGCGCTGTCCGAGGTGTTCGAGCACGTCGCCGCCGTGGCGGACCCGGCGATGCTCAAGGGCCGCCGCTACGGCAACATCGTGCTGGCCGCCTCCTCCGCCCCGCTGCCGCTGGAGGGCTCGCCCGGGGCGGCCGCGCTCGGCCGGGAGCTGCTCGGCGGCGCGGTGCCCGCCCAGTACAAGGACGAGGCGTGGGTGCGCTCCTTCGTGGGCGGCACCCCGCCGCGCCACGACCCGGTCGCCGAGGGGGCGCGCGATGGCGCCTGAGCCCGCGACCGAGCAGGACGTGCGCGGCCTCGCCCGGCGGCACGGCCTGGACCTGGAACCGGGGACCGTCCGGTTCGAGGAGGCGGGTCTGGACTACCGGGTGGCGTTCGCCGCCGCCTCCGGGACCGGCGAGCAGTGGGTGCTGCGGATCCCGCGCCGCCCCGACGTCGCGGCGAAGGTGGCCGACGAGCTGCGGATCCTGGACTTCGTGCGCCCGCGGCTCCCGGTCGCCGTGCCGGACTGGCGGATCGCGGGGCCGGAGCTCGTCGCCTATCCGCTGCTGCCCGGCCGGCCCGGTCTCACCCTCGACGCCGCGGGGCAGCCGGTCTGGCACTACGACACCGCCTCCCCGGAGCACGCCCGGTCCCTGGCGGAGGTCGTCGCGTCCCTCCACCGCCTCGACCCCGCCGCCGCCGCGGCGGCGGGGGTCTCCGCCGAGACCCCCGAGCAGGTGCGCCGGCGGTGGGCGGCCGACCTCGAGCGGGTGCTCGGGGAGTTCGACGTCGCCGCGGAGCTCGCGGCCCGGTGGCGGGCCTGGCTCGACGACGACGGGCTGTGGCCGCGCCGCACCGTCCTCACGCACGGCGAGCTCTATCCCGCCCACCTGCTGCTCGACGACAGCAGCCGCATCCTGTCCGTCCTGGACTGGACGACGGCCGGCGTCGGCGACCCGGCCCTGGACCTCATGTACCAGCACCTCATCGCCCCGCCCGAGTCCTTCGCGGCGACCGTCCGCGCCTACGAGGAGCTCACCGGCCGCCACGAACCCCGCCTCGCCGACCGCTGCGAGGCCCTCGTGGCCGCAGGACCCCTCAACTACGCCCTCTTCGCCCTGGCGTCCGGGGAACCGGGCCACCGCGAGGCCGCCGCCGCACAGCTGCGTCCCTGAGGTCCCCACGCTCCACCGTCCGGCCGCGCCCTATCCTGGCGGGATGGACAACCGCACCGAGGTCCGCGACTTCCTCGTCTCGCGCCGGGCCAAGCTCACCCCGGCCCAGGCCGGTCTGCCGGCCGGGGGCAACCGCCGGGTGCCGGGGCTGCGCCGCTCCGAGGTGGCGGCCCTGGCCGGGGTGAGCGTGGAGTACTACGCCAAGCTCGAGCGCGGGGCGGTCGCCGGGGCCTCGGCCTCGGTGCTGGAGGCGGTCGCCGCCGCCCTGCGCCTGGACGAGACCGAGCGGGCGCACCTGCTCGACCTGGCGCGGGCGGCCGACGGCGTGTCCGCGGCACGGCGCCCGCGCCGCCGGGCGTCGCGGCAGGCGAGCTCCCGGCCGGGTCTCCAGTGGGCGCTGGAGGCGATCACCGGCGGGGTGGCGTTCGTGCGGAACCAGCACCAGGACCTGCTGGCCACCAACGCCCTGGGGCGCGCCTTCTACGCCCCGCTGCTCGGGGACGGCGGACGCACCCCCAACCTGGCCCGGTTCCAGTTCCTGGATCCGGCCTCCCGGGAGTTCTACCCGGACTGGGAGGTGTTCGCGAGCATGTGCGTGGCGATCATGCGCGCCGAGGCCGGCCGCGACCCGCATGACCGGGCGATGCAGGACCTCGTCGGGGAGCTGTCCACCCGCAGCGAGACCTTCCGCACCCTGTGGGCCGCCCACGACGTGCGCACCCACGGCACCGGCACCAAGCGCTTCCGCCACCCGGTGGTGGGGGAGCTGACGCTGGCCTACGAGGAGCTGGCCGTCACCGCCGAGCCCGGGCAGGTGCTGATGATCTACACCGCCGAACCGGGCTCGCCCTCGGCCGAGCGGCTCCGGCTGCTCGGATCCTGGGCGGCCGACCGGCACGCCGCCGTCCCCGAGCGCTGATCCGCGGCTGCGGCACGCGCCCGGCGCGGCACCGGTGCGAGCCGCTCGCACCGGTGCCGCGCGCATCCTGGGTCAGTCCTGCAGCGCGAGCAGCGCCGTGCTGTCGGCCGCCGTGCCCGCCAGCTGCGGCGCCCACCCGTCGTCGCCCTCGAGGTAGGTGCGGACCGTGAACCGGGTCTCCTCCGCGGCCGGCAGCTGCGGGCGGTCCGGGGTGACCTGCGCCCCCGGGCCCCGGTTGCGGTGCTCCGCGAAGCGCGCCTCGCGCCACGAGAAGCCGCTCATGTCCGTCCACGGGCTCGCCGCGACGTGGGCGCCGAGCCACGAGTCGCGGACCAGGACCTGCGCGACGGCCCGCGGATCCCCGCTCGGGTGCCACGGCCGGCCCAGGTGCACCGTGCCCGCGGCTGCCCCGGACGTGAAGCGGCACCGGTCGAAGAGGTAGCCGTGCGCGATGCCGAGGTCCTGGCTGCCGGCCGTGACGTAGCCGTTGTTGCCGGCGGAGCCGCGGTCGAGGGACCGGATCTCGCAGTCCCCGAAGACGGCCGTGCCGCGGCCGAAGACGAAGTCGACGTCGCCCTCGACCCAGCACCGGTCGAACCAGGACCTCGAGGCCACACCGCTCGCCGGCGAGTTGACCAGCAGGGTGTCCTGGTTGCCGAGGAAGCGCACCCCGGACAGGACCGCCCGGTCGCCCGTCAGGTGCAGGGCCACGGCCTGGCGGTTCTTCATCTCGGGGTGCGCGGCCTCGTCGAAGTCGTTGGCGAACGTGAGGTTGCGCGCCACGAAGTCCGCCCCGTCGACCCGGGCGGACGCGCTGCCGAACGTGCCGAACGGTCCGCTGCCGTCGGGCTTGACGGTGCCGGAGGCGTTGTCGTGCACCAGCACCACGTCCTCGGGGCGCTCGCCCATCCCCACGAACGAGATCCGGGGCTTGCCCGACGGCACGAGCAGGACCTCCCGGTACTCCCCGGGCTGGATCCGGATCACCGTCCGGCGGGCGCCGCCCGGCTCCGCCGCGTCCACGGCGGACTGCACGGTCCGGAACGGCCTGCCGGGGCCGACGTCGAGCACCGCGGGGGTGTCCACGGGGCGCTCGCTCGGCCAGAACATCCGGGCCAGGGGGTCCGTCACGGCGTCGGGATCCGGGAACCAGCCCGGCGGCACGATCCGCTTCGACCGCAGCTCGCGCGCGACCAGACGGGCCACGGCCAGCGCGCCGAGGGCCTGGAAGTGGGTGTTGTCCTGGGAGCCCTGCGGGTACTGCGGGTGCTGCCCCGGGGCCAGGTGCAGGAAGTGGGACGTGGTCCCGTCCGGGCCGAGGCGCTGCCACAGGTCCTTGGACGAGGCGGTCAGGTCCACGAGGGGCGTGCCGGTGGCCGCGGCGAGCTCGCGCACCGCCTGCGGATAGGCGCCGTGGGTGTCCCGCGCGGCCCCGAAGGCGTCGAAGCGGCGGCGCTCCACGGGGGTGACCAGCACGGGCTGCGCCCCACGCGCGGCGGCGCCGTCGAGGTAGCGGCGCAGGTACTCCTCGAAGGTGGAGCCCGGCAGGGTGCCGCGGGCCGGGTCCTCGACCTTCTCGTCGTTGTGGCCGAAGGAGATCAGCAGGTGGTCGCCCGGCTGCAGCAGGGACAGTGCCCGGTCCAGCAGCCCGGCGTCCGCGTAGCTCTTAGACGAGGCCCCGGACCAGGCGAGGTCGAGCACGCCGGCCTGGGGGCCCAGCAGCAGGGGCAGGGCCTGGCCCCACCCGGCGCGCGGGCGCTCGGAGTGCTGGTACGCGGACGACGTCGAGTCCCCGACGACGACCAGCGCCGGCCGGGTGCGCCGCGTCCCGCCGCTGTTGCCGGTGGCCCCTGTCGTGGCGAGGGCTGGGGAGGCCGTGGCGCCCGTCAGCGCGGCGGAGCCGGCCGCCAGGGCGAGCGCGGTCAGGACGGTGCGGCGGCTCGGCGCCCCGGGGGCCCTCACCGGTCGCCGCCGGTGCTCAGGACGGGGCCCGCGGTGCGGGCGAGCAGTGCTGGCACGGCCTGGGGCGCGTGGACCTTCGTGCGCAGCACGGGCGTCCAGGAGGTGTCGTGGGTCAGCCGCTCGGCCTCCGGGACGGCGGCGTTGTACGCGGCCCGCACATCGACCTTCTTGCCGTTCACGGTGTTGTCCACGGTGGCGATGGTCGTGCCCTTGTACCGGCCGATGATCTCCGCGGCGTCCGTGCCGGCGGGGAGCGTGAAGGCGTTGGCCTCCGCGTAGAGGTGCGACTCGATCCCCGCGCCCAGCGAGTACACGTATGGCACGGAGCCGTCCTCCGGCACCACGTAGTGGTTGTTGTAGACGTCCACCTGGCCGTAGCGCACCCGGGGCGCCCGCTGCCCGACGTCCTCGAAGACGTTGTGGTGGACGGTCACCCGCAGCCTGCCCGGGTCGCCCCGGTTCGTGGAGTCGGTGGAGCCGATGAGCATCAGCTTGTCGTGCTCGGTGAACCGGTTGTAGGACACGGTGACCAGGTCGGATCCGTTGGTCACGTCGACCGCGCCGTCGTGCACCTGGTAGGGGGTGCCGAAGTAGGAGGGCTGCTCGCTGTCGAGGTTCGGGGCGTCGGTGAACTCGGAGTGGTCGATCCAGACGTGGGTGGCGCCGTTGATCACCTGGAGCAGGTCGTACTCGCTGTTCCAGGCCCCGGTGCTCCCGTCGCCCGGGTCCCAGGCGGGGAAGCAGTCGGAGGAGTCGGAGAACGTGAGGTTGCGCAGGATCACGTTGTCGGCCCCGTTGATCCGCAGGGCCGCGCCACGGATCTCGCTGTCCGCGCCGGCGCCGACGATTGTGGTGTTGCTCGGGATGTCCCAGCGGATCGTCCGTGCCTGGTTCGTGGCCGCGGCCCGGCGGGCCTCCTCCTGCGCCCCGGCCGGGTCCCGGTCACGGCCCCACGTGGCCGGGTCGTAGGCCTCCAGGTACTGCTCCAGGGAGTAGCCGGTGCCCGCCGCGTAGTCGTCGCAGCTCAGCGGAGAGCCGTCCGGCGCGGTGTTGGCGTCGATCCGGCCGTGGACGCGGACGATCTTCGGGCGCTCGCCCGCGGCGTCGAACGCCGCCAGCAACTCGGTCCGGTTCGTGACGTCGTAGACGTCGGCGGCCTCCGCGGCCGAGCCGCCGGTCGTGCCGGGGCCCAGGGAGGCCCACCCGTCGTCCTCCGACAGGACCTGGCGCTCGAGCGCGGTGCGGGAGGTCTGGGCCTCGGGGGCGGCGAGGGGGCTGGGGGCGGCCGACGCAGGAGTCGCCGCGAGGAGGGCGGCCGTCACGGCCACGGCGGTGGGAATGGACAGGTGCGCAGTGCGTTTCCGCATGGTTCCTCTTCCGTCATCGGGGGGACGCCCTCGGGGGAGGTGCTGTAGTTGTGTGACAGGGGTCACGGGAGGGCGTTGAGCAGGACGGTATCAGAAAGCGCTTTCCCAGAGAAGGTGCACAGGCGTTCGGGCGGTGCTGCCCACGCCTCGTCACGCCCCTCGTGGCTCCGCTCGTCGCTCCCTTGTGGCCGAGGGGTCGCCATTGGCGAGAACATGCCGCGCTGAACGTCGGAACGCGACCCGCCGCGTGTGCTGAACGTCGGAACGCGACCCGCCGCGTGTGCTGAACGTCGGAACGCGACCCGCCGCGTGTGCTGGGCGCGGAGGCGACCCCGCGGCGGCGTTCCGGTGGGCTCGGGGATCAGCGGGAGGCGCGCGAGGCCTCGACCGACGCCACGAACTCCCGGGCCAGCTCCACCAGCTCCTGGGTGCGCTCGATCTGCGGCATGTGCCCGGTGTCCGGGAAGACGTGCAGCCGGGCGCCGGGCAGGGCGGCGGCCGCGGCCTCGGCGTGGTGGGCCGGCAGCACGGCGTCGGCCTCGCCCCACACCACGAGCACGGGCAGGCCCGTTGCCCGCACCTTCTCCAGCAGGGCCCTGCGCCAGCCGGGCAGGACGCCGATCACCGGCAGCCCGATGCTCCGGTAGGTGCCCAGGAACGTGGCCCGAAAGTCCGGCTGGGCGCCCACCCGTGCCGCGTGCCGCAGCAGCTCCGGGGTGGCCAGGGCCGGGTCGAAGAAGCAGTTCTGGTTCGACCGCACCGCGGCGGCCCGCGCCAGGGGCCGGAACCGGCGGCCCACCACGGGCAGCCGGGACAGCCCCGCCCACACCATGGGCAGGGGGGAGACGTTGGCCTCCCGGCCGAACCCGGCGCTGTTGGCGAGCAGCAGCCCCGCGACCCGCCCTGGGTGCTCGGCGGCCACGGTCATGGCCACGGCGCCGCCCAGGGAGTTGCCCATGAGGTGCACCGGCCGCTGCTCGCCGAGCGCGTCGAGCACGCCGACCACGGCGCGGGCGAACGTCCCGAGCCCCGGCCGGTCCGCGCCGGCGGGGGTGAGCCCGAAGCCGGGGAGGTCCATGCTCAGCACGCAGTGGTCCCGCGCCAGCAGGTCGTGGGCGGCCGACCAGTCCTCGAGGCTCCGGCCGATGCCGTGCAGCAGCACGACCGGCGGCGCCTGCGCGGGCCCGGAGCGGCGGGTGCGCACGGGCCGGCCGGCGACCTCCACCGTCGTCGTCGTGGCCTCCGGGGTGCCGGCGGGGGAGTCTGCGGCGGGGACGGGCGCGTGTCGGTCGGTCATGCGTGGGCCTCCTGCGGGCGGGCGCCGCGGCGGGCCGCGGTGCGGGGGATCAGGTCGAGGGTGCGGGACAGCGGGGTGCGCAGGGTGGTCGCGGAGTCCAGCAGGTAGTTCTGCCGCACCCGCCACGGGTGCCGGTCGCCCTGGCGCGGGAAGGCGCCGATCGCGCGCCGGACGTAGCCGGAGCTGAGGTCCAGCAGCGGCTGCTCGGCCATGCCCCGGGGGGCGCGCGGCACCACGGCCCCGGCGTCGTGGCGCTCCAGGTGCCGCAGCACCCTGCACACCAGCCGGTGGGTGAGGTCCGCGCGCAGGGTCCAGGACGCGTTGGTGTAGCCGATGCACAGCGCGAAGTTCGGCACGCCGGTCAGCATCGCCCCGTTCCACACGAACTGCTCGGCGAGCTCCACCGGCGTCCCGTCCACGGTCAGGACGATCCCGCCGAAGGGGAGCAGCCGCAGGCCCGTGGCGGTGACCACGAGGTCGGCCTCGAGGACCCGGCCCCCGCTCAGCCGGACCCCCTCGGGCACGAACGTGTCGATCGCGCCGGTGACCACCTCGGCCCGCCCCCGCTTCAGCGCCTTGAACAGGTCCGCGTCCGGAACGGCGCACAACCGCTGGTCCCAGGGGTCGTAGGACGGGGTGAAGTGCTCGGCCACGAGCTCCTCGGAGCCGAGGATGCGCGCGGCCCGGGACGTGAAGAACGCCCGGGCCGCGGCCGGGCGGCGGCGGCAGAACTGGTACACGGCCGTGCTGAACAGGATGTTCTTGGCGCGGATGACCCGGTGGGCGAGCCCCGCGGGCAGGAGCCGACGCAGCGCGTCGGCCCGCCTGTCCCGGCCGGGCACGGCGCTGATCCACGTGGGGGAGCGCTGCAGCATGGTCACGCCCGCGGCGGTCCGCGCCATGGCCGGCACGAGGGTCACGGCGGTGGCGCCGCTGCCGACCACCAGCACGCGCCGGCCCGTCCAGTCCAGGTCCTCGGGCCAGAACTGCGGGTGCACCACCCGGCCGCCGAAGTCCTCCAGGCCGGGCAGCGCGGCGTCGTGGCCGCGGTCGTAGTCGTAGTAGCCGGCGCACGAGTACAGGAACGAGCACGTCATGCTGCGCCGGTGGACGGCGCCGTCCTCGTCCCGCACCTCGAGGCCCAGGCTCCAGCGCTGCTCGGCGCCGGACCAGTCGGCCGAGACCACCCGGGTGCGGAGGCGGAGGTGCCGGTCGATGCCGAACTCCTCCGCCGTCTCGTGGATGTACGCGAGGATCGACGGGCCGTCCGCGAGCGCCTGCGGGTCCCGCCACGGCTTGAAGGAGTAGCCGAGCGTGAACATGTCCGAGTCGGAGCGCACGCCCGGGTAGCGGAACAGGTCCCAGGTCCCGCCGAGGTCGTCCCGGGCCTCCAGCACGGCGTAGGACAGCTCGGGGCGCTCGGTCTGCAGGCGGTAGGCCGCGCCGATGCCGGACAGGCCGGCTCCGACGACGACGACGTCCCGGTGGTCGGTGCCGCCGGGGATCTCGCGGGGCGGCTCGCTGGCGGTGGAAGGTGCTCGCATGCTTCCAGGATCGCCCGGCGCGCCCGCCAGGACTTGACGCTGCGCGACGATTGCTTGACCCTGGGCGACATGACGGTCATCCGGTCCGCAGGTCTGCGCGGCTTCCGCGCCGCGGTCGCGGAGCTCGGCGGGAACGCCGAGGCCCTGGCCGACGCCGCCGGCCTGCCCCGGTCGGCCCTGGACACCGACGACCTCCTGGTCCCCGAGCGGGCCGTCGCGCGGGTGCTGGAGACCGCCGCCCGGGAGCTGGACTGCCCCGACCTGGGGCTGCGGGTCGCCGCCCGGCAGGACCCGGGCGTGCTCGGCCCGCTCGCGCTCGCCGCCCGCCACTCGGAGACGGTGCGCGACGCCCTCGAGTGCACCTCCCGCTACCTCTTCGTCCACGCCCCGTCCCTCGAGCTGGCGCTGGTGCCGGACCCCTACGGGGCCCGCGGGGTGACGGCGGTGCGCTACGGCGGCTCCGCCGCGACCGCCCGGGACCCCGGGCGCGGCAGCCCGCAGGGCACCGACCTGGGCCTGGGCCTGCTGCACCGGGCCCTGAGCTCCCTGGTGGGGGGCCGCTACGGGCTGCGCACGGTCGAGCTGGCCCACCGGCCGGCGGCGCCGCTGCGGGTCTACGAGGAGTTCTTCGGGGCACCCGTGCGCACCGGCCGCCCCGACGTCCTCCTGCGGATCCCCACCAGCACGCTCGCCCGCCCGCTGCACGGGGACGCCGGGGTCCGGCAGGTGGCGCTCGCCTTCCTCGACACCCAGCTCCCCGGGCCCGGCTCCGCGTGGGCGCCCCGGGTCCGGGGCGTGCTGGTGCAGCTGCTCGGCACCGCGTCCCCGGAGATCGAGGCCGTGGCCCGGGTGCTGGACCTGCACCCCCGCACCCTGCAGCGCCGGCTCGCCGAGGAGGGCACCACCTTCGGCGCCGTCCTGGACGAGACCCGGCGCAGCGCGGCCCTGCGCTGGCTCACCACCACCGACGTCCCCCTCGGCCAGATCGCCGGACTCGTGGGGCTCTCGGAGTCCTCGGCGCTCACCCGGTGCGCCCGCCGCTGGTGGGGTGCCCCGCCGCGGGACGTCCGCCGCCGGGGCGTCCCGGTCGGCTGACGGTGTCGCCGCGCGTCAACTTCCTGTCGCGGTGGGTCAAGCGGTGACCGGTGCCCGCCCGCACACTGGACAGCAGGCCCCGATCCACGACCCCGACCCCAGGAGCAGCCCGTGTCCCCGTCCGCACCCTTCCGCTTCGCCGGCGCCACCGCGGTGCTCACCGGCGCCGCCTCCGGCATCGGCGAGCAGCTGGCCCACGGCCTCGCCGCCCGCGGCACCCACCTGGTGCTCCTCGACCGGGACGCCGCGGGACTCGAGACCGTCGCCGGGGCGATCCGCGCGGGGCACCCGGACCTGCCGGTGCGCACGGTCGTGGCCGACCTCGCCGAGCTGTCCGCGCTGCCGGGCGTGGCCGAGCGGATCCGGGCCGAGCACCCGCGGATCGACCTGCTGGTCAACAACGCGGGGGTGGGCCTGGGCGGGACCTTCGAGCAGGTCTCCGCCGAGGAGTTCGACTGGCTCATGGACATCAACTTCCGGGCGCCGGTGGTGCTCACCCGCGAGCTGCTGCCCGCCCTGCTCGCCGCCCCCGGCAGCCACCTGGTCAACCTCTCCAGCCTGTTCGGCCTCATCGCCCCGCCCGGGCAGGTGGCGTACTCCGCGAGCAAGTACGCCCTGCGCGGGTTCTCCGAGGGCCTGCGCCACGAGCTGGCGGGCCGGGTGGGGGTCACCGTGGTGCACCCGGGCGGGGTCCGGACCAGGATCGCCGAGACCGCCCGCACCCCGGCCGGGGTGTCGGAGGAGCGTGCGCGGAAGGACCGGGAGGACTTCGCGGCGCTGCTCAGCTATCCGGCGGAGCGTGCGGCCGCCGACATCCTGGGGGCGGTGGAGCGGCGCCGGAACCGGCTGCTCGTGGCGCCCAGCGCCGTGCTGCCGGACCTCGTGGCGCGAGTCCTCCCGGGCTCCTACTGGCCGGTCCTGCGGCACGCGCCCCGGGTCCTGAAGCATGCGCCCCGGGTCCTGCGGCGTCTTCCCGGGCGGCGGCGCCGGGCCTAGGCTGAGCGCATGACCAGCACCCTGTCCGCCGTCGTCGTCGACTGCCGCGATCCCGAGACCCTCGCCCGCTTCTGGTGCGCCGCCCTGGGCTACGTCGTCCACGCGGAGGCCGAGGGGTTCGTGGGCATCGTGCCCGCGGAGGGCAGCGGCCCGCACCTCGACTTCGTGGTCGTCCCCGAGCCCCGGACCGTCAAGAACCGGCTGCACCTCGACCTGCGCGCCGTGGACACCGACCGGGACTCCGAGGTCGCCCGCCTGGAGTCCATCGGCGCCCGCCGCGTGGACGTGGGCCAGGGGCCCGAGGTGACCTGGGTGGTGCTGGCCGACCCGGAGGGCAACGAGTTCTGCGTGCTCTCCGACCTCGAGGAGGACTGAGCCGGCGGGCTCAGGCGAGCACGCCGTCCACGTAGTACCACCGGCCGTCCTCGCGCCGGAACCGGGAGTTCTCCCGCTGGGCCCCCCGCGCCCCGTCCGGGCCGCGCCGGTGCGCGGTGAAGTCCACCCACCCCTCGTCGTCGAAGGGGCCGCCGCCCGTCACCCCGTGGACGTCGAGCCGGGTCCAGCGCAGCGCGGGGTCCAGGTCCACGGACGCCGGGCGCATGCCCGGGTGCCACGTGGCCAGCAGATAGGCATCGTCCCCGGCGGCGAAGGCGCTGAACCGCGAGCGCATCAGCAGCTCGGCCGTGGGCGCCGGGCGGCCGCCGTGGAAGCGCCCGCAGCACGCGCCGTAGGTCTCCCCGGTGCCGCAGGGGCAGCGGGCGTCGTCGTCGATCACGCCATCCAGCCCTCGACCACGCCCTTGCCGAAGAACACCACGAAGGCCGCCGCCACCACGTACATGAGCGGGTGGACCTCCTTGCCGCGGCCCTGCACGAGGCGGATGAAGACGTAGGAGACGAATCCCGCGCCGATGCCGTCCGCGATCGAGTAGGTGAACGGCATGACGGCGAACGTCAGGAAGGACGGCACGGACAGGCCCCAGTCGTCCCACTCGATGCGCACGACCTGCTTGGCCATGAGGAAGCCCACCACGACCATGGCCGGGGCCACGGCCTCGAACGGCACCACGTTGACCAGCGGGGTGATGAACATGGCGAGCAGGAACAGCACGCCGGTGACCACGTTGGCCAGGCCGGTGCGGGCGCCGTCGGCGATGCCGGTGGAGGACTCCACGAAGATCTGGTTGGAGGACACGGAGCCCGCGCCGCCGGCGATCGCGCCGGCGGCGTCCACCAGCAGGATCTTGTCCACGTTCTGGATCTGCCCGTTGCGGCCCACGAGCCCGGCCTGCTGGGAGAGCCCGACCATCGTGCCCATCGCGTCGAAGAAGATGGAGAGCAGGATCGTGAAGATCAGCAGCGCCGCGGCGAGCGCCCCGAGGCTCCGGAACGCCTCGAGCGGGGCGGCCGAGCCCACGAGGGAGAGGTCCGGCAGCGCCACGAAGGAGGTGGGGGCCGCGGGCACGACGAGCGACCACCCGGTGGGGGCGTCCACGGAGGAGCCGGACGGGACGACCGCCTCGAGCACGTGGGCGAGGATCGTGGTGGCGACCACGGCGATCAGGATCGCGCCGCGGACGTTGCGGACGATGAGGGCCACGGTCAGGAGCAGGCCGACCACGAACGTGAGCATGGGCCAGCCCAGCAGCGTCCCGCCGTCGCCGAGCTGCACGGGCACGGTGGTGCCGGCGGCGTCCGGGATGCGGCGCACGAAGCCGGCGTTCACGAAGCCGATCAGGGCGATGAACAGGCCGATCCCCACCACGATGGCGGTCTTCAGGGACGCCGGCACGGCGTTGAACACGGCGGTGCGGAAGCCGGTGAGCACCAGGACGAACATGATCAGGCCCGCCCACACGACCAGCCCCATCACCTGGGGCCACGTGAGCTGCGGGGTGGTCACGATCGTCACGGCGAGGAACGCGTTGACGCCCAGGCCCGTGGCGATCGCGAAGGGCGCGCGGGCCACGACGCCCATGAGGATGGTCAGCACCCCGGCGACGAGCGCCGTCACGGCCGCGACCCGCTCACCGCCAAGGATGTTGCCGGCGCCGTCCGGGCCGTAGCCGAGGATCAGCGGGTTGAGGACCACGATGTAGCTCATCGCGATGAACGTCGCCACGCCGCCGCGGACCTCGCTCGCCACCGAGGAGCCGCGCTCGCTGATCTTGAAGAAGCGGTCCAGGCCGTTGCGCGGCGGACCGGAGGGGGTCTCGGTGGAGACGGAAGCGGAGGATGCCATGGCGGTCCTTCAGGCACTCGACGGGAGGGAGCACGACTCCACAGGGGACGCTCCCGGGCTGACGGCGGCACCGGCGTGCCACCGGGACGACACTACCTCCCCGCGTCCGGGCGCGCCGGGGCCCGTCCCCGCCGGGACGGGACGCCGCCGGGACGACGCCGGGCCGCGGGCCCGGTGTCCTTGCACACGCCGGGCCCCGTGTCCACCCCTGTGTCCCGTCACGACGGTTCGTGGCGGTTTGTGACGACCGGCGTGACTGTCCAGCGGGACGCGCGAACAATCGAGCGCATGACACAGACGACGCGCGCGCCCCGCGCTGCCCGGAAGCCGAAGGCCGAGGGGCAGTGGAAGGTCGACGGCCGGGACCCCCTGAACCCCAACGAGGTCTTCAAGCAGGCCGACGACGGGCTCAACGTGCGCACCCGGATCGAGGAGGTCTACTCGAAGCACGGCTTCGCCTCGATCGACCCCCAGGACCTGCACGGGCGCTTCCGCTGGTGGGGCCTCTACACCCAGCGCCGGCCGGGCATCGACGGCGGGCGGACGGGCTCGCTGTCCGACGCCGAGATCGAGGACGAGTACTTCATGATGCGCGTCCGGCTCGACGGCGGGGCCCTGACCCGCGAGCAGCTGCGGGTGCTCGGGCAGATCTCCGCGGACTTCGCGCGGGACTCGGCCGACATCACGGACCGGCAGAACATCCAGTACCACTGGATCCGGGTGGAGGACGTCCCCGAGATCTGGCGCCGGCTCGAGGACGCGGGACTGGACACCGTCGAGGCCTGCGGGGACGTGCCGCGCGTGATCCTGGGCTCCCCGCTCGCCGGGATCGCCGAGGACGAGATCATCGACCCCACCCCGGTGATCGAGCGGATCAAGTCCACCTGGATCGGCTCCCCGGAGTTCTCCAACCTGCCGCGCAAGTACAAGACCGCGATCACCGGCCACCCGTCCCTGGACGTGGTGCACGAAATCAACGACTGCGCCCTCGTGGGCGTGGTCCACCCCGAGCTCGGCCCCGGCTACGACCTGTGGGTCGGCGGCGCCCTGTCCGTGGTGCCGTTCCTCGGCAAGCGCCTCGGCGCGTTCGTGACCGAGGAGCAGGCCCCCGAGGTGTGGAAGGGCGTCACGAGCATCTTCCGCGACTACGGCTACCGGCGGCTGCGCAACCGCGCCCGGCTGAAGTTCCTGGTCCAGGACTGGGGCCCGGAGAAGTTCCGGCAGGTGCTCCAGGACGAGTACCTCGGCTACGCGCTCGCGGACGGCCCCGCGCCGGAGAAGGCGGCCGTCCCCGGCGACCACATCGGCGTGCACCGGCAGAAGGACGGCCGGTTCTACATCGGCGTGGCCCCGCGCGTGGGCCGCGTCTCCGGGGCGAAGCTACTGGCCCTCGCCGACGTGATGGCGAAGTACGGCTCCGACCGGCTGCGCACCACCCCGCACCAGAAGCTCGTGCTGCTCGACATCGAGGAGGCCGACGTCGAGAACGCCGTCGCCGACCTCGACGCCCTGGACCTGCAGGCGCGGCCCTCCGCGTTCCGCCGCTCGACCGTGGCGTGCACCGGCATCGAGTACTGCAAGCTCGCGATCGTCGAGACCAAGCAGACCGCCTCGGACACCATCGACGAGCTCGAACGGCGGCTCGACGGCGTGGAGCTACCCCACCCCATCTCGATGCACGTCAACGGCTGCCCCAACTCGTGCGCCCGCATCCAGACCGCGGACATCGGGCTCAAGGGCCAGCTGCTGCCCACCGAGGACGGCGGGCAGAAGCCCGGCTACCAGGTCCACCTGGGCGGTGGGCTCGCCGCGGACGACCGTGCGGAGGCCGGCCTGGGCCGGACCGTGCGCGGGCTGAAGGTCTTCCAGGACGACCTCGCCGACTACGTGGAGCGGCTGGTCCGGCGCTTCCTGGCCCAGCGCACCGAGGACGAGAGCTTCGCCGAGTGGACCCACCGGGTCGAGGAGAGTGAACTGGCATGACCGGCACGGACACGGGCACCCGCCCCGCGCTGCGGGACGAGCAGCAGCTGCGCGACCTGGCGGCGGCCGGCGCCGCCGCGCTGCACGCCGAGCTGGACGCCGAGGGCCGGGTCCCGGCCGAGGGGGAGGCCTCCACGGAGGAGGCCATCCGCTGGGTCGCGGAGAACTTCGACCTGCGCAGCGTCACCGTGGCCTGCTCGATGGCCGACGCCGTGCTCCCGGCCCTGGTCGCCGAGCAGCTGCCCGGCGTGGACGTGCTGTTCCTCGAGACCGGCTACCACTTCCCGGAGACCATCGGCACCCGGGACGCCGTGGCGCACATGCTCGACATCACCGTGGTCGACGCCCTCCCGGAGCTGACCGTGGCCGAGCAGGACGAGAAGCACGGCAAGGACCTCTTCGCCCGCGACCCCGGCCTGTGCTGCGCGATCCGCAAGGTGGCCCCGCTCAAGAAGTCCCTGGAGGGCTACGAGGTGTGGTTCACCGGCGTGCGCCGGGACGAGTCCTGGACCCGCACCAACGCCCCGATGGTGACCTTCGACGAGACCCACAAGCTCGTCAAGGTCAACCCCATGGTGCGCTGGAGCCTCGACGACCTCGTCGAGTGGTCGCAGGACCACGGCGTGCCGACGAACCCGCTGATGGCGGAGGGCTACCTCTCCATCGGCTGCGCCCCCTGCACGCGGCCCACCGCCCCGGGCGAGGACCCGCGCGCGGGCCGCTGGGCCGGCCAGGACAAGATCGAGTGCGGTATCCACCTGTGAGCGCACCCACCACGACGGAGGCGAACGTGACCACCCCCACCACCGCCCCGGCCCCCGCGGAGGCCGGCGTGCACAGCAGCCTCGACGCGCTCGAGGCCGAGTCCATCCACATCCTGCGCGAGGTCGTGGCGGAGTTCGACCGCCCGGCCATGCTGTTCTCCGGCGGCAAGGACTCGGTGGTCATGCTGCACCTGGCCGCCAAGGCCTTCTGGCCCGGCCGGATCCCCTTCCCCGTGCTGCACGTGGACACGGGCCACAACTTCCCGGAGGTGCTGGAGTTCCGGGACCGCACCGTGGAGCGGCTCGGCCTGCGGCTGGTCGTGGCGAGCGTGCAGGACTACCTCGACGACGGCCGGCTGCTCGAGCGCGCCGACGGCACCCGCAACCCGCTGCAGACCCTCCCGCTGCTGGACGCCATCGCGGAGCACCGGTTCGACGCCGTGTTCGGCGGCGGCCGCCGCGACGAGGACAAGGCCCGCGCGAAGGAGCGGATCCTGTCCCTGCGCGACGAGTTCGGCCAGTGGGACCCCCGCAACCAGCGCCCCGAGCTGTGGAACCTCTACAACGGCCGGCACACCCCCGGCCAGCACGTGCGGGCGTTCCCCATCAGCAACTGGACCGAGCTGGACATCTGGCGCTACATCGAGCGCGAGAACATCGAGCTGCCGCCCATCTACTACGCCCACGAGCGGGACGTCTTCCGCCGCGACGGGATGTGGATGGCCGTGGGCGAGTTCTCGGCGCCGGCCGGGGCCGAGGCCGTGGAGCGGCAGACCGTGCGCTACCGCACCGTGGGGGACATGTCCTGCACCGGCGCCGTGCTCTCCGGGGCGCGCACCGTGGCCGACGTGGTGGCCGAGGTCGCCGTGTCCACGCTCACCGAGCGCGGGGCCACCCGCGCGGACGACAGGATCTCCGAGGCCGCCATGGAGGACCGCAAGAAGGACGGGTACTTCTAGACATGACTTCCCCCAGCACCGTGACCGGGCACGCCCCCGCGGCCGAGCAGGTCCCCACGATCGATCCCGGCTCGCTGTTCCGCTTCGCGACCGCCGGCTCCGTCGACGACGGCAAGTCCACCCTGGTGGGCCGGCTGCTGCACGACGCCAAGGCGATCCTCGCCGACCAGCTCGAGGCCGTGGGCCGGACCTCCGCCGAGCGCGGCTTCGGCGGCGGCACGGGCCGGCTCGACCTCGCCCTGCTCACCGACGGCCTGCGCGCCGAGCGGGAGCAGGGGATCACGATCGACGTGGCCTACCGCTACTTCGCCACGGACCGCCGCTCCTTCATCCTCGCGGACTGCCCCGGCCACGTGCAGTACACGAAGAACACGGTCACGGGGGCCTCGACGGCCGACGCCGTCGTGCTCCTCGTGGACGCCCGGCACGGCGTGGTCGAGCAGACCCGGCGGCACCTGGCCGTCGTGTCCCTGCTGCGCGTGCCGCACGTGGTGGTCGCCGTGAACAAGATCGACCTCGTCGACTACGACCAGGAGGTCTTCGACCGGGTCGCGGCGGACGCCACGGGCATCGCCGCCCGGCTGGGGGTCGAGGACGTGCACGTGGTGCCCGTCTCCGCCCTCGAGGGCGACAACGTGGTGGAGCCGTCCGCGCGGACCCCCTGGTACTCCGGGCGGCCGCTGCTGCGGGTGCTCGAGGAGCTGCCCACGGTGGACGAGTCCGGCCGCGGCACCGCCCGCCCCTTCCGCTTCCCCGTCCAGTACGTCATCCGCCCCCAGGGCGGCACGGCCCCGGGCACGGACGCCGAGCGGCTGCGGGACTACCGCGGCTACGCGGGCCAGATCGCCTCGGGCACCGTGGCGGTCGGGGACGAGGTCGTGGTCCTGCCCGCGGGCCGGCGCACCACGGTCACCGGCATCGACGTGGCGGGCACCGCGCCCGCCCCCGGAGCGCCCCTGCCCGGCGAGCAGCTCACGGAGGCCGCGGCGCCGCTGTCCGTGACGCTGCGGCTGGCCGACGACATCGACATCGCCCGCGGCGACCTCGTCGCGAGCGCCGACGACGAGCTGCCGGAGCCCGTCCGGGACCTCGTCGCCTCCGTGGCCTGGCTCGGCGAGCGGCCCCTGCAGCCCCGCGCCCGCGTGCTCGTCAAGCACGGCGCCGCCACGGTCCAGGCCATGGTCGTCGAGCTCGAGGGGCGGCTGGACCTCGAGGAGCTGGTGCTGCGGGACGCCGGCACCCTCGAGCTCAACGACATCGGGCGGGTCCGGCTGCGGCTGGCCTCCCCGCTGCCCGTCGACCCCTACGACCGGCTGCGGCGCACCGGCGCCTTCCTGGTCGTGGACCCGGCCACGGGCAACACGCTCGCCGCCGGGCTCGTGCAGGACGCCTGAGGTGGGCGGGCAGCAGCCGCCCGCCCTCGTCACGGTGACCGCCGGTGACGGAGGGCGCGCCGCCTCGGGCCGCCGCCGCCGGGGATGGCCGCTGGTGCTGACCGCGCTGGCGCTCCTGGCCGCCCTGACGGTCGCCGCCACCGCGCTGCGCGACAACGGGACGCTCGCGGCCTGGGAGGCGGACGCGGTCGAGACCTCGGACGCCGCCGAGCTGCGGCTGGGCTACTTCGGCAACCTCACGCACGGCCCCGCCCTCGTCGGACTGGAGAACGACTACTTCGCCCAGGAGCTGGGGGACACCGCGCTGTCCGCGCAGGTCTTCAACAGCGGCCCCACAGCGGTGGAGGCCATGAACGCCGGGTCGATCGACGCCGCGTTCGTGGGCCCCAACCCGGCGATCAACTCCTTCGTCCGCTCCCAGGGCCGCTCGCTGGCCGTGGTCGCGGGCGCCGCCTCCGGCGGCGCGCAGTTCGTGGTGCGCCCCGCCGTCACGGGCCCGGAGGACCTGGCCGGGCGCACCGTGGCGAGTCCCGAGTTCGGCGGCACCCAGGACGTGGCCCTGCGCACCTGGCTCGCCGAGCAGGAGTACGACGCCGACGGCGAGGGGGACCGCGCCGTGGCGATCACGCCCATGGCCAACGGCCAGACCATCTCGATGCTCCGGCAGGGCCGCGTGGACGGCGCCTGGCTGCCCCAGCCCTGGGCCACCCGTGCCGTCCAGGACGGCGCCCGGGTCCTCGTGGACGAGCGGGACCTCTGGGCGGACGGGCGCTATCCCACGACCGTCCTGGTGGTGCGCAAGGACTACCTCGAGCGCCACCCGGAGACCGTCGAGGAGCTCGTGCGCGGTCTGCAGCGGTCCGTGGACTGGCTGCACGAGCACGAGGCGGAGCCCGAGCTGCTGGCCTCCACCCTGAACGAGGGCCTGGAGAGCGCGCAGACCGAGACGCTGCCCGAGGCGACGGTCGCGGGTGCGCTCGAGGCCGTCGAGTGGACCACCGACCCCCTCGCGGACACCTACCCGCAGCTGCTCGCCGACGGCGTGGCGGCGGGGACCACGGAGGAGGCCCCGCTCGAGGGGCTCGTGGACACCACGGTCCTGGACCGGGTCCGCGCCGGCTCGGAGGGGGGCGCATGAGCACCACCACCGCGATCCGGCTCCGCGGCCTCGGCAAGAGCTTCGCCCCCGAGGACGGCCCCGTCCTGCAGGACGTGGACCTCGACGTGGAGCGCGGGCAGTTCGTCGCGCTGCTCGGCGCCTCCGGCTGCGGGAAGTCCACCCTGCTGAACATCGTCGCGGGCCTCGAGGAGCCGACGGAGGGCTCCGTGACGGTCCCCGCGGAGGGCGCGGCCCTGATGTTCCAGGACGCCGCGCTGTTCCCCTGGCTCACGGCGCGGCGCAACGTCGAGCTGGCTCTCGAGCTGCGCGGGGTCCCCACCGCCCGGCGGCGGGACCAGGCCGGGGAGCTGCTCGAGCTGGTCCGGCTGCCGCACGCGGCGGACAAGCGCCCGCACGAGCTCTCCGGGGGGATGCGCCAGCGGGTGGCCCTGGCCCGGGCCCTGGCCCAGGACCGGGAGGTCCTGCTCATGGACGAGCCGTTCTCCGCGCTCGACGCCATCACCCGGGACCTGCTGCACGAGGAGCTGCTGCGCGTCTGGCGCACCACCGGCCGGACGATCGTGTTCATCACGCACAACGTCGCCGAGGCCGTGCGGCTGGGCCAGCGGGTGCTGCTGATGTCCTCCCGCCCCGGTCAGGTGGTCCAGGAGTGGGACACCCGCCCGTGGAAGGACCCCGAGTCCTACGGCTTCGAGGGCAGCGCGCAGTCGCTCGACGACACCCTCGGCGAGCTGACCCGCACCATCACCGCACGTCTGCGCGAGGAGATCAGCCGCCATGCGAAATGACACCGCCCTGCCCGGCGTCCCGGCCGCGCCGCCGGTGGCGCCCGCGCCCCCGGCACCCCGCCGCGGCGCGGAACGGGCCGTCCCCGGGCCCGCCCCGGACCGGTCCGGCGACCCGGCCGGGACCGGTGAGGAGCTCGCCGGGCTCGACGCGCTGCAGACCGAGCGCACCCGGAAGACCTCGGTGGGCGAAGTGCTGCGCACCAAGGTCGCCCCGCCCCTGGTCGCCCTGGTGGCCGGCCTGCTGCTGTGGCAGCTGCTCGTCGCGCTCCTGGGCACCCGCCCCGACGTCGTGCCCGGCCCGCTGGACGTCGCGCGGCAGTTCGGCGCGCTGGTCGGCGACGGCACCGTGCTGGGCGCCCTGGGAACGAGCCTGTGGCGGGGGATCAGCGGCTTCCTGGTGGCGGCGGCGGTCGCCACGCCGCTGGGGCTGCTCATCGCCCAGTGGCGTGGGCTGCGCAACGCCGTGGGACCGATCATCTCCGGGCTGCAGGTGCTGCCCTCGATCGCCTGGGTGCCCGCCGCGATCATCTGGTTCGGCCTGTCCGACGCCACGGTGTACTTCGTGGTGCTCATGGGCGCCATCCCCTCCATCATCAACGGCATGCTCGCGGGCGTGGACCAGATCCCGCCGCAGCTGCGCCGCGCCGGGCACGTGCTCGGCGCCCGGGGGTGGACCATGGCCAGCAAGGTCGTGCTCCCCGCCGCCCTGCCCGGGTACCTCGCCGGGCTCAAGCAGGGGTGGGCCTTCTCCTGGCGCTCGCTCATGGGCGCCGAGCTCATCGCGATCGGCGGCTCCATCGGGTTCGGCCTCGGCTCCCTGCTGGAGCAGGGGCGGACGGTCTCCAACATGGCGGTGGTGATGGTCGCCGTGCTGTCGATCCTCGTCGTGGGCATCCTCGTGGAGCTGCTCTTTTTCAACCCCGTGGAACGGCGCCTGCTGCGCGGGCGAGGGCTGCTCGGCCACCGCTCGTGAGTCTCCGCACCCAGGAGATTCTGCGCCGGATTCACTACCCTTGTATCCGGTCTACGATGCGCGCGGCGGACGCCGTGCGCGCAATCGAAAGGAAGCCACGTGGCTGACACCACCACCCGCCCCCTGCGCGTCGCCATCATCGGCGCCGGTCCGGCCGGCATCTACGCCGCGGACATGCTCACCAAGTCCGAGCCCGTGAAGAACGGGGAGCTCGAGGTCAGCATCGACCTGTTCGACCGCTACCCGACCCCGTTCGGCCTCATCCGCTACGGCGTGGCCCCCGACCACCCCCGGATCAAGGGCATCATCACCGCGCTGCGCGCCATCCTGGGGCGCGGCGACATCCGCTTCTTCGGCAACGTGGAGTTCGGCCGGGACCTGACCCTCGCCGACTTCGGCGCCCACTACGACGCCGTGATCTTCGCCACCGGAGCCGTCTACGACGCCCCGCTGAACATCCCCGGCAACGACCTCCGGGGCGTGCACGGGGCCGCCGAGTTCGTGGCCTGGTACGACGGCCACCCGGACTTCCCGCGCACCTGGCCGCTCGAGGCCCGCGAGATCGCGGTCATCGGCAACGGCAACGTGGCCCTCGACGTCGCCCGCGTGCTGTCCAAGCACGCCGACGACATGCTCCTCACCGAGATCCCCGGCAACGTCTACCAGGGGCTCAAGGCGTCCCCGGTCACGGACGTGCACATCTTCGGCCGCCGCGGCCCCGCCCAGGTGAAGTTCACCCCCCTCGAGCTGCGCGAGCTGGCCAAGTCGCGGGACGTCGACATCGTCGTCTACGACGAGGACTTCCAGTACGACGAGGGCTCCGAGCTGACGATCGCCGAGAACAACCAGGTCAAGGTCATGGTCAAGACCCTCGAGAAGTGGCGGGCCGACGACTCCCCGAAGACCGCCTCCCGCCGGCTGCACCTGCACTTCCTGCAGAGCCCCCGCGAGGTGCTGGGGGAGGACGGCCGGGTCACGGGGCTGCGCATGGAGCGGACGCGCCTCAACGGCGACGGCTCCGTGTCCGGGACCGGCGAGTACGTCGACTACCCGGTGCAGGCCGTCTACCACGCGGTGGGCTACCTCGGCTCCCGCCTGCCCGAGCTGCCGTTCGACGACGGCCGCGGCGTGATCCCCAACGCCGAGGGCCGCGTGCTGGCCGAGGACGGGACCGTGCTGCACGGCCTCTACGCGACCGGGTGGATCAAGCGCGGTCCGGTCGGGCTGATCGGCGCCACCAAGTCCGACGCCCTCGAGACGGTCACCCACCTCCTGGAGGACCGCGCCGTGCTGCCGGGCGCCACCCGCCCGGACCCCGGGTCCGTCAACGACGTGCTCGAGGCCCGCGGCGTCGAGTACACCACCTGGGAGGGGTGGCTGGCCCTCGACGAGTACGAGCAGGGCCTCGGCCAGTCCTCGCACGACGCCGAGGGCAACCCGCGCGAGCGCGTCAAGGTGGTCGAGCGCGAGGAGATGGTCAGCGTCTCCCGCGAGGGCGTGGCGGAGCCGGTCTCCTCGCCCGTCTGAGCCGCAGCACCGCACCGCGGCACCGCGCCGCCGTGCCGCCGTGCCGCGAGGGGCCGCGTCCTGCCGGACGCGGCCCCTCGCGCCGCCGGATCCCTCGCGCCGCCGGACCCCGGGCCTACAGGCCCAGCAGCCCGCGGACGTGGTCGTTGAGGAACACTCCGTCCGGGTCCACGGACGCCCGGGCGTCGAGGAAGTCCTGGAACCGCGGGTACACGGAGCGCAGGTACTCGGCGTCCTGCGTGTGCACGGTGCCCCAGTGGGGGCGGCCGCCGTGGGCCACGAAGATCTCCTCGGCCGCGGCGAACACCTTCGGGTCGTACCGGCGCCAGTACTGCCGCAGCGCGATCCAGCCGGTCTCCCGGCCGTGGGCGGGGGCGAGCCAGGCGTCCTCGGCCGCGGCGCAGCGCACGTCCACCGGGAGCGAGAACGAGTAGTCGCGCCGCTCGATGAGCGTCTGCAGCTCCCGGAAGGCCACGACGAGCTCCTCGACCGGCAGGGCGTACTCGGAGGAGACGAACCGGGTCCGGCGCGGCACGGTGAACACCCGGAAGGACAGGTCGCTGTACTGCCGCGGGCTGTTCGTGAGGGCGTCGAGCCGGTTGAGCCCCGGCGTGGAGCGCGGCAGGGCCGTGGCCAGCTGGTTGAGCCCCGCGGTGAGGGTGTTGCGCAGCAGGGCGTCGTCGAGCCGGCGCACGGTGCGGGCCACGGGGGAGCCGGGCCGGGTGTAGGAGTCCGGGAGCTTGTGCAGGCGCGTGAGGATCCGGGTCTGGGCGGTGGCGGTGCCCGGCGTCCAGAAGAACTCGAAGTGGTCGGCCCCGGCCATCCGGCTGCCCAGGGTGTCCACGAGCTGGCCGAGGGGCTCCTTGAGCTCCGCCGCGTGCAGCCGGAACGTCGGCTCGCACACCAGGGTGACGCTCGCGAGGACCCCCATGGCGCCCAGGCCCACGCGCGCGGCCTGGAACAGCTCGGGGCGCTGCTCGGCGGAGCACTCCACCAGCCCGCCGTCGGCCGTGACCAGGCTCAGGGCCACCACCTGCTGGGAGAGGGAGCCGAAGGCCAGGCCGGTCCCGTGGGTGCCGGTCGAGACGGCGCCGGCGACCGTCTGCCAGTCGCTGTCCGGCAGGTTGGTCACGGCCAGCTCGTGGGCGTCCAGCTCCTGGTTCAGGTCACGGATCGTGGTGCCCGCGAGGACCGTGACCCGCTGGTTCTCCCGGTCGACGGCCGGCAGCCCGGACAGCCCGGAGAGGTCGACCATGACGTCGGGGGCCAGGGGCAGCGCCGAGAAGCTGCACCCGGAGCCCACCGCGCGCACGCCCAGTCCGCGGCGCACGGCGGCGGCGACGCCCTCCGCGAGCTCCGGGACGGAGGTGGGGCGCAGCACGTGCCGGGGGGTGACGGAGTGCGTCCTGCCCCACGTGGCCCACTCTCTCGTCCCCGTCTCGCCGGGCAGGGCGTCGGGCAGCGAGACCTCGCTCATCGGCGGGACCGTCCTTCCTCGCAGGCAGGTGCACAGTGCGCCCTCATCATGTCATCCCGGGGGCGCTCCGGCGCCCTCGACGACCCCGTCCTGCGGCCCCGCCGCGCGTACCATCGGAGGCGAAGCCCGCGGCGGGATCCGGAGCACCGCGGACCGAGGACGCGCACAGGAGGCAGCACCATGACCGACCACCCGTCCCCGGACCGGGAGCGCGAGGAGCCCCACGAGACCACGCTGGGCGAGGAGGCGGTGCGCGACCGCGTCCCCTCGGGCGGCGGGCAGAGCCGGTCCCTCGACGCCACGGGGCAGATCGTCGTGGGCATCGACGGCTCCGAGCAGAGCCTCGGGGCGCTGCGGTGGGCGGCCCGGGAGGCCCGCCGCCGCGGTCGTCCGGTGCGACTGGTCACCGCGTACAGCCTGCCCGTGTTCTCCGGCTCGGGGTTCGACACCGGCTACGCCACCGTGGACGAGGCCGCCCTCACCCAGGGCGTCGAGGAGCTGCTGAACCACGCGGCGGACCAGGTCCGTGACGTGGGGGTCGAGCTGCGGGCGACCGTCGAGACCGGGGACCCCTCCGGGGCCCTGCTCGAGCTGAGCCGCACGGCGGAGCTGCTGGTCCTCGGCTCCCGCGGCCGGGGCGGTCTGCTGGGCCGGCTGCTCGGCACGGTCTCCACGGCGGTGCCGGCGCACTCGAAGTGCCCCACGGGCGTGGTCCCCCTGCCGTGGGCGCAGCAGCACCTGGGCGCGGAGGAGCTCACGAGCACCCGGGCCCTCGTGGACCGCGTGGTCGTCGGCTCGGACGGCTCCACCCAGGCCCGGGCGGCCATGCTCTACGCCGCGGAGGAGGCGCGCCTGCTCGGCGTGCCCCTGACGGTGCTGTGCGCGCTCCCGCCCGTGAGCGGGGCGCTCGCGTGGATGCCCACGGCGGTGGACTTCGAGGTGATGTACGACGACGTCGCGCGGGCGCTCAACGGCGGCGTCGCCTGGCTCGAGAGCTGGTTCCCCGACCTGCAGATCGGCTCGGAGCTCGCGGACGGCGCGCCGGTGCAGGTGCTGGTCGAGCAGACCCGGCGCAACGGGCTCGTGGTGATGGGCACGCGCGGCCGGGGCGGCTTCGCGGGGATGCTCCTGGGCTCCACCTCGCAGGGCGTGCTGCACAACGCCGCGGGACCCGTGCTGATCGTCCCGGACCGCTACGACGAGCGGATCGAGACCCGCAAGGACTTCGACTCCGACGACATCCGCCCCTGGGACGCCTGAGCGGGCCGGCTCAGCCCCACCCCAGTTCGTGCAGGCGCTCGTCGTCGATGCCGAAGTGGTGGGCGACCTCGTGGATGACGGTCACCGTGATCTCCTCCACGAGCTCCTCGCGCTCCGCGCACATGCGCTGCAGCGGACCCCGGTAGACGAAGATCCGGTCCGGCAGGGAGCCGGCGCCCCACCCGCCGTCCCGGGCGGTCAGGGGCACGCCCTCGTAGAGGCCGAGCAGCCCGGGGGAGTGCTCCGGCGGCTCCTCCTCGACCAGGATCACCACGTTGTCCATCGCCCGGAACAGGGCGTCCGGGATCAGGTCGATGGCGTCGTCGACGGCGCCGTCGAACTCCTCGCGGGTCATCTCGATCACGCTCTCCTTCCTACCCCACGAGCCCGGGCGCCGGCTGGGTCCCCGGGGGCAGTGCGGGAATTGTGCGGGATCCGCGCGAGCCTCTAAGCTGTACTCGGTTTCTCCCGTGTCACGGTCCTCGGTCGCCGAGGTCGTGGTCGTCGACGCGGGTGTCCGGCCCCCATCGTCTAGTGGCCTAGGACACCGCCCTTTCACGGCGGCGACACGGGTTCGAATCCCGTTGGGGGTACGCGATCGGAGGGTCCGCCCACCGATTTGCACAACCGGCGAGGAATGCTGGTAAGATCAGTCCTCGTTGGAAACAGCAAGGCCCTGTAGCGCAGCTGGTTAGCGTGCCGCCCTGTCACGGCGGAGGTCGCGGGTTCAAGTCCCGTCAGGGTCGCTCAGACGGCGTTCATCGAGTCGATGCGGCGCCGTCGCGGCATATCCGCTGCGGATGTGCCGGGGCTCTGTAGCTCAGTTGGTAGAGCGTACGACTGAAAATCGTAAGGTCACCGGATCGACGCCGGTCGGAGCCACCGCGGAAACCGCCGGTCCCCTCGAGGGGCCGGCGGTTTCTTCGTGCCGGGGGCCCTGCCGCCCGCTGCCAGCGGACACGGAGGTTCGCTCCCTACCCTGGGAGCCGTGACCCGGTATCCCCGTCGCCCGAGCCCCCGCGGGGCAGCAGCGGCCGCGCTGACCGCCCTGAGCCTGCTGGCGCTCACTGGCTGCGGCGCCGGCCCGCAGTCCTCCGGGCTCGTCCTCGAGCCGACCGCGGGCTCGCCCGCCCCGGTGCCGGCCGGGCCCACCGCGGAACCGGAGGCCTGCTTCGACGTGGCGAGCGCCTACACGGCGCTGACCCTCGTGCCGCTGTCCGGCGACGAGCCGGACCCCCACTTCCGCCCCCAGGGGGCGGCTGCCTCCGTGCGGGACCTCACCTCCCGGCTGCCCGCCGAGCTGCGCCCCGCGTTCGAGGACGCCGTGGCCGCCCTGGACGCCGCGGGCTCGTCCGTGCAGCCCGCCGAGCTGGCCGATCTGCAGCGGACGCTCGCGCCGGTCGGCGACTGGCTCCGCCGGGCGTGCGCGGAGCCCACCCCCTCGAACTGATCAGCAGCCTGTCTAGACTGGGGGGCAGGTCGCCCGGCCCGGGTGGCCCCGACGGGAGGAGCCGACATGACCGAGCACCGACGCGAGCAGGAACCGGGGCACGGGCCGGTCGACGACCAGCGCGAGGACGGCGTGGTCGTCGAGCCCGGCGCCGAGCTCGACCGCGACCTGGAGCAGCAGGGACTGGGCGCCGAGCGGCCCGGCGACGAGCAGGGGCGGCCGTGACCGGCCCCGCGCGGACGAGCGCGCTCGGACGGGCCGCGGCGACCGGCGCCGCGGCGGGGATCGCGGGGGCCGCTCTGATGGTGCTGGGGGAGAAGGCGGAGCAGGCGCTGACCCACCGGCCGGACTCCTACGTCCCCGCGCGCGCCCTGCTCACCCTGCTGGGGCGCCACCCCGGGGACCGCGAGCAGCCCACGGGCTGGAACTCCGCCATGCACTACGGCACGGGCGCCGCCCTCGGCGCCCTGCGCGGCGTGTGGGCCGTGACCGGCATCCGGGGTCCGCGCGCGAACGCCTGGCACACGGTGGTGCGGCTGGCCTTCGACCAGACCGTGGAGAACGCGACGGGGGTCGGGGCCCCGCCGTCGACCTGGCCGGCCGGCGAGCAGGCCGTGGACGTCCTGCACAAGGCGGGGTACTCCGTGGTCACCGGCGTGCTCGCGGACCGGCTGGTGGCGCCGGTGCTCGTGTCGGGCCGGGGGCGCACCAGCCACTGACCGGCGCGCCGGACCGGGCGTCCGCGACGAGCGGTCGTCCGCGGCGTGCCGGCGTGCGGCGCCGCACGCCGTGCGCCAGGACCGCCGGGATCTCCGAGGCCGGGGCCCCCGAGGCCGGGGCCCCGAGGGCCGGCAGGACGGCTCAGGGGGCCAGACGCCACCACACGGCCCGCTCGGGCCGCAGGACGCCGTCCTGCACGGCGTCCCGGCTGCTGAGCACGAGCGGCTCTCCGGCGGGCAGGGGGACCGGGGCGCCGCCCAGGTTCGCCGCCACGAGGACCCGCTCCCCGGCGCCGGTGGTGTTCACGAAGGACAGCAGGCCCGTCGCGGCGTCGTGGCTCGCGTGCCACGCGAAGGAGCCGCGGCCGAGACCGAGCTCCCGGCGCACCCGCAGCGCCGTGCGGTACACCGTGTGCGTGGAGTCGGGGACCCCCACCTGCCGGTCCGCCGCGAGCTGCGCGAACTCCTCGGGCTGCGGCAGCCACGGGTCGGCCCCGAAGCCGTGGCCGGGCTCTCCCGCGGCCCAGGGCAGCGGGACCCGGCAGCCGTCGCGGCCGATCTCCTCGCCCCCGGTCCGGGCGAACGCCGGGTCCTGGCGCAGCTCGGCGGGCAGGCGCGTGTGGTCGGGCAGGCCCAGCTCGTCCCCCTGGTACAGGTAGGCGGAGCCGGGCAGGGCCAGCTCCACCAGCGCGGCGGCGCGGCCGCGGGCGAGGCCCTGCTCGTGGTCCGGCTGCTCGCCGTCCGCGTCGATCCCCTTGGGGTAGGCGATGGGATCCGTGAGCCCGAAGCGGGAGACGTGCCGGACGGTGTCGTGGTTGGACAGCACCCACGTGGTGGGCGCGCCGACGTTCGCCGACTCCGCCAGGGAGTCCTCGATGGCCCGGGACATCCGGGCCCAGTCCCACCCGGCCACCAGGAAGTCGAAGTTGAACGCCTGGTGCATCTCGTCGGAGCGGACGTACATCGCCAGCCGGTGCGCCGGCTCGACCCACGCCTCGGCCACCAGCATCCGGTCGCCGTCGTACTCGGCGAGCACCCGGTGCCAGTCGCGGTAGACCTCGTGCACGCCGTCCTGGTCGAAGTAGGGGCTGCCGGTGCTCAGCGGGGTGTCCGGGGCGTCGTGCTCCCGCGCGTCGTGCTCGCCCTCGACCATGTGCACCTGGTGGTCCCAGTCCGGCAGCCCCTCGGCCTTCACGAGGCCGTGGGCCACGTCCACGCGGAAGCCGTCCGCGCCCCGGTCCAGCCAGAAGCGCAGGACGGAGCGGAACTCCTCCCACACCTCCGGGTTCTCCCAGTTGAGGTCCGGCTGGGTGCTGTCGAACAGGTGCAGGTACCACTGCCCGTCCGGCAGCCGGGTCCAGGCCTCGCCGCCGAACACGGAGCGCCAGTTGTTCGGCGGCAGCTCCCCGTGCTCGCCCCGGCCGTCCCGGAACATGTACCGGTCCCGCTCGGGGCTGCCGGGCCCGGCGGCCACGGCGGCCCGGAACCACTCGTGCTCGCTCGAGGTGTGGTTGGGCACCAGGTCCACGATCAGCCGCATCCCGAGCTCCGCCATCCGGGCGCGCATCCGGTCGAAGTCCTCCAGGGTGCCGAAGCGGGGGTCCACGTCCCGGTAGTCGGAGACGTCGTAGCCGGCGTCGTGCTGCGGCGAGACGTAGAACGGGGACAGCCACAGGGCGTCCACGCCGAGGTCCGCGAGGTAGTCCAGCCGGTCGATGATCCCGGGCAGGTCGCCCAGGCCGTCACCGTCGGAGTCGTTGAAGGACCGGGGATAGATCTGGTAGATCACCGCGGAGCGCCACCACTCGCCCTCCTCGGTGGCGGGGGACTGGCTGACCTGCTGCGTCATGGGGGTGCTCCTCGGGTGCTTCGTCGGGGGTGTCCGGTGCGGGCGGCTCCGGTGCGGGGGCGTCCCCAACCTAGTCAGTCCCCGGGCGCGGTGTCACGGCGGCCGGCGCTGGGGCGGCCGCCGGGGCGGCCGGTGTCCGGCTGGGACCGCCCGGCCGGTGCGCGACCACGTTGGTGGGGGCGAGGGCCAGGACGACGAGCGCGGCGGCGAGGACCGCCAGCCCGGTCCAGCCGGCGCCCGTCAGCCGTTCGCCGACGACGACGACGGCCAGGACCGCCGCGACGGCCGGTTCGGTCAGGGTGAGGGTCGTCGCCGTGCTCGGGCGCACCCGGGCGAGTCCCACGCCGAACAGGAAGTACCCGAGGAACATCGGCACCAGCGCCATGTACGCGGCCACGGCGAACGCCTGCCCCGTGGCCAGCAGGGGCGCCCCCGTGAGGGCGAGGACCGGGAGCAGGAGCGCCCCGCCGGCGCCGAAGACGGCGCCCATCGAGGCCGCGCGCCCCACCCCGTGGCCCATCAGCCGGTGCACCACCCACGAGTAGAGCGCGTACGTCGCCCCGGCCACCAGTCCGAGCCCGATGCCGGCGGCGGTGTCCGCGGCCGAGGCCCCGGACCCGCCGGCCCTCGACAGGCACAGCAGGCCGCTGCCGAGGACGCCCAGGAGCGCGGCGGTCATCCACCACCGGCTCAGGGGGCGGCGCTCGAGGACGCGCTCCAGGACGCCCGAGGCCAGCGGCGCGGAGGCCAGGGAGACGACCGTGCCGATCGCGACGCCGCCCAGGTGCATCGAGCTGTAGAACGCCAGCGGATAGACGGCCACGGCCGCGGCCCCGGCCGCCACCAGCCCGGCGTGCGAGCGCAGCGCCCGCCGCGAGCGGCGCAGGGCGGGCAGGGCGATCGCCGCCTGCAGCAGCCCGCCCACGCCCAGGGCGGCGGCCCCGATCGCCAGCGGACCCGCGCCGGGGGCGAAGGTCGCCGCGGTCCCGGTCGTGCCCCACAGGACCGCGGTGAGCAGGATGGCCGCGACGCCGAGGCCGGCGTGGCGCCCCGTGCGCCCCACGGCGCGGCTCACGGTGCCGTTCACGGTGCCGCGCACGGTGCGACCGGCACGTCGGTGGTCGTCGTGCGGGCGTGCGCGCGGACGCGGGGCGGCGCCGGGCGCTGCGGGTGTGCGGTCATGGGCGGGCTCCTGTCGGTCGACGGTCCAATCTACCCAGGGCGGGCGACGGGCGCCCCGGGCGCGGTGCGCCGGGCGCAGCCGCGTTCGCGGCAGCCGGCCCGCCCCCGTCCCGGGCGGGCCGCGTGGTAGAAGAGGGCATGACCACTCCGACGCGCGCGTTCGCGCCTCCCTGCGGGCCGGTGCGCGGCCGGGTCGACGGCGACGTCGTCCGGGCGACCGGGATCCCGTACGCCACGGCGGACCGGTTCGCCGCGCCCGTCCCGGTCGCGGACCGGGTGGAACCGTTCGACGCCACCCGCCCGGCCCCGGCCTGCCCCCAGGCGCACTCGCCCTTCCTCACCGGGGTCCTCGGCGACACCCTCGCCGGGCTCCCGCGGGACGAGCACTGCCAGCGGCTGTCGGTGACCCTGCCCCTCGAGCGGGGGCCGGCGGAACGGCTGCCGGTGATGGTCTGGATCCACGGCGGCTCCTACACCACCGGGGCCGGGGACGCCCCGATCATGGATCCCCGCCCCCTGGTCGCCGAGCAGCGGGTCGTGGTCGTGAGCGTCACCTACCGGCTGGGACTGTTCGGCTACCTCGGCGCGGGCCGGGGCCGCCCCGCCAACCTCGGTCTGCTCGACCAGCTAGAGGCCCTGCGCTGGGTGCGGCGCAACATCGCGGCCTTCGGCGGCGACCCGGACCGGGTGACCGTGTTCGGCCAGTCCGCCGGGGGCGACGCCGTGGCCCATCTCATGGCTGTCCCGGGCGCGGAGCTGCTGTTCCGCCGGGCCATCCTGCAGAGCCCTCCGCTGGGCATCGCCCGCGGCCGGGCGGCGATGACCGCGGCGATGGCGGGCGCGGCCGGTGCCGTCACCGCGGGGACGCCGGCCGCGGAGGTGGTGGCGCTGCAGGCCGAGGTCGAGGCCGGTGCGTCCTCCTTCGGGCTCCGGGGCCGGATGCCGTTCGGCACCCAGTACGGCCACCACCCCCTGCCCGCCGAGGAGGGCGTCGAGGCGGCCTGGGACCGCGTGGCCCCGCACATCGACGTGCTCATCGGCCACACCGCCGAGGAGGCCCGGCTCTACCTGCCCACGCTGCCCCTCCTCCACCGGGTCACCCGCGTCCCGCTGCTCGGCCCCGTGCTCCGCCGCGCCGTCGTGGGGCAGGTGACCGCGGCCGTCCACGGCCGGGCCGTCCGCCGGTTCGCCGCCCGGCACGCCCGGGCCGGAGGCCGCGCCCACACCTACCTGCTCACCTGGAGCGCGCCGGGCAGCCCGTACGGATCCGCCCACACGGTCGACCTCCCGCTCCTGTTCGGCGACGAGGCCGCATGGGCCGGCACCGGGCTGCTCGCCGGGGCCCCGTGGGAGGACGTCCAGGCCCACGGCCGGCGCCTCCGGCGGCTGTGGGCCGGCTTCGCCCGCGGGGAGCCGCTGGCGGACGCCGGGGCGGTCCCCGGCGTCCTGCGCTACCGCGCGGCCACGGGTGCACGACCCCTCGAGCGCGTCCTCGGCTGTGTCCTCGGCGCGGTGCGCCGCGCTCAGGGCGCTGCGGGCACCTCCCGCGCCCCCGTGCGGGCGCTGCGCCGGGCCGCGTCCAGCACCGCGGCGACGGCCACGGCGTCCCACGGGTCCACGGGGGCCTCGCCGTCGCCGAGGAGCCACCGGGCCACGGCCCGGTAGAAGTCGGCGGGCTCGCCGGGGGCGGTGGGCACGGAATCGGTCCCGGTGCCCCGGACGAGCAGACCCGTCATGCCCTCCCCGGGGTCCAGCAGGTCGAAGGGGCCGGGGCTGTCGGCGTGCCCGGCCACGAGGTAGGCGCCGGCCGAGCCGAGCACCCGGGTCCGGGGCCCCGGCGCCCCCACGAGGCTCCCGGCCCACAGGTGGCTGATCGTGCCCGAGGCGTGGTCCAGGGCCAGGAAGACGTCGTCCTCGGCCGGGGTCGTCAGCGCGCGCAGTTCGGCCCGCACCGCGGCCACCGGCCCGAACAGCTGGATCGCCGCGTCCACGAGGTGCGGACCGAGGTCGAGCAGCAGCCCGCCGCCCCGGCCGACCGCGTTCTCCCGCCACCGGTCCTTGGGCACCGGGCGCCACCGCTCCCAGCGGCGCTCGAACCGGTGCACGTCCCCGAGGTGCCCCTCGGCGAGCACCCGGGCCAGGGTCAGCTGCTCGCTGTCCCAGCGCCGGTTGTGGAAGACCGTCAGCGGGGTCCCGGTCTCCTCGGCGCGGCGGACCACGGCCACCGCGCCCTCGTGGTCCATGGCCAGCGGCTTGTCGACCACCACGGGGATCCCGGCCTCCAGGCCGGCCAGCGCGTGCTCCACGTGCAGCCCCGTGGGCGAGGCGACGACCAGCACGTCGGGCCGCGAGCGCTCGAGCAGCCCGGGCAGGTCCCGGTGCACCTGCACCCCGGGCCAGTCGGCGCCCGCGCGGGCGGCCCGCTCCGGGTCGCCGGTGACGATGTCGGTGACCCGTCCGCCGGCCCGCCGCAGCAGGTCCCCGTGGAATTCCCGCCCGGCCATGCCGTATCCGACGAGTCCGGCGGTGAGCACTCGTCCTGCACCCTGATCAGTCATGCGGTCACGATAGCCCCTGGCACCGGGCCGCACCGGGCCGCACCGGGCCGCACCGGGCCGCTACGGCCCGTCCGGGCCCGCGATCTCGTCGTCGACGAAGCGGGGCGCGGCCGCGACGCCGCCGGCGACGACGAGGAGCACCGCGGTGCCCATCAGCAGCAGCAGGGGAGCGGTCCAGCTGCCGGTGGCCTCGTGCAGGGCGCCGACGGCGAAGGGCCCGGCCGCCGCGAGCAGGTAGCCCACCGGCTGGGTGAACCCGGACAGCTGCGCGGTCACCCGGGGGTCCCGGGAGCGGGCCGTGAGCAGCGCCAGGGCGGTGGGGAACGCGAAGCCGCCCACCCCCAGGAGCAGGGCCCAGGCCCAGGGTGTGGTGGCGGGCGCCAGGAGCAGGCCGGAGTAGCCGGCGACCATGCAGACGCCCAGGCCCACGATCCACCGCCGCAGGCGCGGTGAGCGGGCCACCAGGACGGGCATGAGGAGCCCTCCCGGGATGCCCATGGCGGCGATGAGGGCGGCCATCAGCCCGGCCTGGGCCTGGCCCAGGCCGCCGTCGCGGTAGATCTGGGCCACCCAGCCGAACTGGACGTAGGCGTGCATCGACTGGATGCCGAAGTAGACGCACAGCGCCACGGCGGTGCGGGAGCGGAGGATCGAGGTGCCGCGGCCGGGACGCAGGGCGCGGCCGGGGGTCGTGGCGGGCTCGCGCCGGTCGCGGACGGTGACCAGGACCCAGGGGACCACGGCGGCCAGGGCCACGAGGCCCCAGAGGCCCAGAGCGGCACGCCACCCGTCGGGCCCGCTCGCGGCCAGCGGCCCGGCAGCCAGCAGGGGCAGCGTGGCGCCGACGGCCAGGCCGGTCGTATAGAGGGAGTTCAGCGCCGCCGTGCGCCGGCCCCCGTGGCGCTTGATGAACGCCGGCACCAGGATGTTGCCGACGGCCATGCCGGCGAAGCCCAGCACGGACAGGAGCAGGAACACCGGCACCGATCCCGTGACCGACCGGGCCAGCAGCCCGGCGGCGACCAGGACCAGACCGGCGGTGACGGCACCGCTGATGCCGGTCCTGCGCGAGAGCGCGGCCGCGCACGCCCCCGCCGCGGCGAACGTGAGCCCGGGCAGGGCGGTCAGCACGCCGGCCATCGTGGGGCTCAGCCCCAGTCCCTGCTGCACCTCCGCGAGCACGGGCCCCACGGAGGTGGCCCCGGGGCGGAGATTGACCGCCACGACCGCCACCGCGAGCACCACCAGCCACCCCGGCACGCGGGGCGGGACGGCGGAACGGTCAGGGGGCGGGGTGGACGGGCGCACCGGCCTGTTCTATCACGGGGCGCGGCGGCACCGGGGCGCGGGCCGGACGGAGCGGTCCGCTCAGCCCTCGCAGTCGGTGCAGTACCGCGTCTCGCCGGACTGGCGGGCCAGCTGGGAGCGGTGCCGGACCAGGAAGCAGGAGGCGCAGGTGAACTCGTCGACCTGTTCCGGGATGACGGCCACGGTGAGCTCTTCGTGGGAGAGGTCGGCGCCGGGCAGGTCGATGCCCTCGGCGGTGTCGAAGTCCTCGGCGTCGATGACCGCGGTCTGGGTGGTGGCGCTGCGCTGGACCTGGATCGCCTCCAGGGACTCGTTGGCCGGCTCGTCCTCGGGCCGGGTGCGCGGGGCGTCGTAATCGGTGGCCATGATGTGGTGCGTCCTCCTGGAACGGGGTGGTGCTGTGCAGAGGGTGCCCTGCACGGAAGGACCAGAGTGTACCCCTACGACATGGGCAACTGTCGAGTCCCCGCGCGTCCCGGCGAAGTCCGGCGTCTCGGGCGTGATCCTCGTCGCACCCCGGAGGGGCCCGGATCGGTCCCTGGCGCGCCGCGCAGGACGCCGCCCGGCCCTGGTCCGGTGTCAGCTGGTGCTCTCCAGGTGCGCGAGGCGCAGCCAGCGGTGCATGAGCCGGCGGAACGCCACGGCGGCGCCGTGGGCGTCCCGCGCGGCCAGCAGCTCCACGGCGTCCGAGAAGTCCTGCGGACTCTCGTCCGGCTGGAACGGGTCAGCGAGCGAGCCGTAGTGCAGGACCACGAGGGAGTTGGCGGAGAACGCCCCGAGCCACCGGCCCAGGTGCGTGAGGTCCTCGGCGAGGTCCTCGAGGTCCTCGCCGCCCGCGTCCTCCACCACCTGCGCGGCGCGCACCACGCGACGGGTCGCGAGGTCCACCGGCACCGCGCACCGGTGCACACGGTTGCCGTGGTGGAAGCTCTCGGTGTGGTCCTGGGCGGTGAAGAGGGAGAACCACGCCATGGGGACGGTGAACGCCGACTGGCGCGCGTGCACGGGCACGAAGTGCTCCCGGCTCACGCGATCGCCCGCGGCCCGGACGGCGTCCTCGGGGATGAGCAGGTTGGGCAGGGGCTGGCCGCCCTCCTCCTCGGCGAGCGCCACGAGCCGCAGCGAGCGCCGCAGCCGCTGCGGGGGGTGGTAGACGGGGAAGTCCCCGACCCCGGCCGCGAGCATGTCCCGGCCCCGGGGCGCCGCGGAGAACGGCAGGGTCCATAGCGGCTCCACGGCCGGGGGCAGGGGCTCCTGGCCCGGCTCGGCCAGGCGGGCGAGCTGCTCGGTCAGCTCGTTGACCCCGGCCTCCTCGGGGGACAGGGCCCGGGGCACCAGCGGGGCGTACACGGCGTCGAGCTCCTCGGCGGGCACGTACACCCGCAGGGCGAACTGGTGGGGGATCCCGGTGGCCGAGCGGAACGTCCGGCCGACCTGCAGCAGCTGGGCCACGGCGGCTCAGGCGATCTCGACGACGACGGGGGCGTGGTCCGAGGCGCCCTTGCCCTTGCGCTCCTCGCGGTCGATCGACGCGTCGGTGACGCGGCCGGCCAGGGCGGGGGAGTAGAGCTGGAAGTCGATGCGCATGCCCTCCTTCTTCGGGAAGCGCAGGCCCTTGTAGTCCCAGTACGTGTAGACGCCCGGGCCGGGGTGCCGGGGGCGGACCACGTCCTGGTAGCCGGCCTCCTCGAGGAAGGCGCGGAAGGCGGCGCGCTCGGGCGCGCTGACGTGGGTCAGGCCGTTGTCGAGGAAGAACTGCATGTCCCACACGTCCTCGTCCTGCGGGGCCACGTTCCAGTCGCCGACCAGGGCGACCTGCGCCGTGGAGTCCTCGTCGACCCACTGCTTGGCGTGGTCCTTGAGCACGCGCAGCCACTCCAGCTTGTAGGGCATGTGCGGGTCCTCCAGGCCGCGGCCGTTGGGGACGTAGAGGGACCAGACGCGCACGCCGGCGCACGTGGCGCCGATCGCCCGGGCCTCCTGCACGGGCTCCTCGCCGGGCTTGCCGAAGGCCGGCTGGTCCGGGAAGGTGCGCTCGACGTCCTCGAGGCCCACCCGGGAGGCGATCGCCACGCCGTTCCACTGGCTGAGGCCGAAGTGGGCGACGTCGTAGCCCATGTACTCGAAGAGCTCCCAGGGGAAGTTGTCGTCCTTCGCCTTGGTCTCCTGCATGGCCAGGACGTCCACGTCCGAGCGCTGCAGCCACGCCTCCACACGGTCGGCGCGGGCGCGGACGGAGTTCACGTTCCAGGTGGCGATCCTCATGGGCCCCACGTTACCGGCTGCCCCGGACGGGAATTTTCAGCACCCCTTGCGCAGCACCGGTCCAGGTGCCATGGTTAGTTACATAACTAATGAACCAGTGAGGGGGAGGGCCGTGATCGCCGACGACCGCCCGATCTTCCAGCAGATCGCCGAACGGATCTGCGCCGACATCCTCGCGGGCGCCTATCCGGAGGAGACCCAGGTCCCGTCCACCAACGAGTTCGCCGCCTTCTACCGGATCAACCCGGCCACCGCCGGCAAGGGCGTCAACCGGCTCGTGGACCGGGGGATCCTCTACAAGCGCCGCGGCATCGGCATGTTCGTCGCCGCCGGCGCCCGGGAACGGCTCCTCGAGCAGCGGCGGCAGGAGTTCGCCGACCGCTACGTGGCACCGCTCGTCACCGAGGCGCACTCCCTCCGGCTCCCGCCGGGGGACGTCCTCGACCTCGTCCGCTCCGCCCTCGGCCGGTCCGAGGCCGCTGCACCGACCCGTCAGGAGTCCACCCCATGAACGGCACGCCAGCCCCCGTCGTCGCCCTGCGCGGCGTCTCCCGCACCTACCGGGAGACCCGGGCCCTCGACGGCGTCGACCTCGACCTCACCCCGGACCGGATCTACGGACTCGTGGGGCGCAACGGCTCCGGCAAGACCACCCTGCTGTCCGTGATCGGCCAGCAGGTCCGCCCCGACCGGGGCGGGCGGGTCGAGCTGTTCGGCCGTCCCGGGTGGGAGAACCCCGAGGCGCTCTCCCGCACGGTGCTGCTGCGGGACCGGCAGCGCTACCCCGAGGAGTTCCGGGTCCGCCACGTCCTCGACGCCGCGCCGGCGTTCTACCCCGGCTGGGACGAGGAGCTCGCCCGCGGTCTCGCCGAGGACCTCCGGCTCCCGTCGCGGACCAGGATCAAGAAGCTCTCCACGGGGCAGCACACGGCCCTCGGCATCGTCCTGGGCCTCGCGTCCCGCGCGGAGCTCACGATGCTGGACGAGCCCTACGGCGGGCTGGACCCGGTGGCCCGGGAGCTATTCTACGACCGGCTCCTCGAGGACTTCGCGCGGCACCCGCGCACCGTGGTGATCTCCACGCACCTGGTCGACGAGGTCGCCAACCTCCTCGACCACGTCCTGCTCCTCGACCGCGGGCGGCTCGTGCTGGACGCCGGTCTCGAGGCAGCCCGCGCCAGCGCCCACACGGTCGCGGGGCCCGCCGCCGACGTCGCCGGCTACCTGGCCGAGCGGCGCCTCGAGCACCAGGTCTCCCGCGAGCAGCGGATCGGGGCGCTGCGCACCGTGACCGTGGCGGCGCCCCACGACGACGACGCCCGGGCGGCCGCCGCGCGCCACGGGATCGAGATCGACGCCGTCTCCCTGCAGTCGGCCGTGGCCGCCCACGGGCTCGTCCCGGTGCCCGCCGACCAGCTCCAGAACGCCTGAGAGGACCTCCGCCATGTCACGACTCACCCCTGTCCTCAAGCTCAACACCGTCAACCGGTCCGCCGGGGTCTGGATGGTCGTGGGCGTGATCACGGTGTCCGGGCTGCTCAGCCTGCTCGCCGGGGTCGTGCTGCACGTGGTCCTGGGCGCCCCGCTGGGCGCCGTGGCCGAGGGCCTGCGCTACAACCAGGTCCTGCTCTGGTGGCCCGGGATCGCCCTGCTGGTCCACGCCGCCCAGGTGATCGGCACGAGCACGCCCCTCGCCCTGGCGCTGGGGACCACCCGCCGGTCGATGTGGTGGGGCTCGGTGCTGACCTTCGTGCTCCACGCCCTGCTGGCCGCGGCCGTCCTCACCGCGTTCCTGCTCCTGGAGCGCGCCACCGGCGGCTGGTTCCTGGGCCTGCCCGCTTTCGACGTCCGCGTCTTCGCCGGAGGGTCCCCGGCGTGGGCCCTCCTCGTGGCGTTCCTGGTCTACCTCGGGGCGCAGCTGGTCGGGGCGGTCTTCGCCACGGTGTACGTCCGGGGCGGCCCCGTGGCGCTGACGCTGTCCATCATCGGGACCGTCGTGACGACCCTGGCCGTGCTGGTGTGGGCCGCCGCGACCGGAGCGGGCTCCGCCGCGGCCGTCGGCGCGGGTTCCGCGGGGGTCCCGGCGGGACTCGTGCTCCTGGCCGCGGCGGCGCCCGTGCTGCTCGCGCTGCTGGGCTGGGGCCTGTACCGCCGGGTCTCCGTCCGCTGAGCACCCCGGCGCGGCCAGCGCCGCCGCGCCGGGGGACCAGGGGTTTCCCCGCGCGCCCTTCCACCGGGTGGTTGCACATGCTAATTTCCTGCTGGCCCGTGCCCCCGGCGGCGCCGCCCCCAGCAGGGAGAGACCCCCATGAACCTCGCACGGACCGCGCTCGTCGTGTCCACCACCTTCGCCCTCCTCCTCGGCGGAGTTCCGGCGGCGCTCGCAGCCCCGACTCCTCCGGTCGATCTGCCCGAGCTGTCCGGTCCGGCCGAGCCGGCCGCCACCGCGGGCGCGCCCGCCCTGAGCCTGCACGGCGGCTCGGGCACCGACGCCGCCCCGGCCGGGGTTCCGGCGCCGGCGGCCGCGGAGGACCCGGCCGCCGGCGGCCTGGCCGGGACGGCGTCGGCCGGCGCCCACCCGACCACGGTCGAGGACATCACCGAGGCCTTCAAGATCGTCAACGACCACCGCGGCCAGGCGAGGCGCGCCCCGCTGGTCTACAACACCGCGCTGTCCCGCAACGCCCAGCAGTGGGCGGAGACCATGGCCGGGGCCCGCAAGGAGTCCCGCAACCCGGACCCCTGGGCGGGCGCCCCTGCCGGCGGGATCCGGATGGACCAGTACTACGGGAAGGGCGTCTTCACCGGCCCCTTCGAGGGCGTCGAGGCGGTCGAGGCGCTCGCGCACTACCTGCTGGACTTCTTCCCCCGCAACGGGACCGACCAGTTCGCCCGGGACCTGACCCACCTCGGGATCGGGGTCAGTCACGTCGCCACGTCGGGCTCGGGTGGTCCCGGGTGGGAGACCTACCTGACGATCTACTACTACGCCTATCCGGCCGGGCAGGCCGTGCCCGGGACGGTCGCGAGCCCGGCGCAGGGGTTCGTGCCGCCGGTGACGGCACCCCCGGTGACGGCGCCGTCCTACGCAGTCCGGGGGGCGATCGGCACCAAGTACCACCGTCTGGGCGGGGCGGCCGTGCTCGGGGAGCCCACCATGAACGAGCGCGGCGGCCTGATCGAGGGCGGCGTCTACCAGCAGTTCCGGAAGGGCACCCGCACCACCACCGTCTACTGGGCCCCCGGCTACGGCGCGATGGCCGTGAAGAACTACGGATCCATCGGCGGCCGGTGGGTCGCGGCCGGCCGGGAGCACCACTTCGGCCTGCCCGTCACGGACGAGCGCCCGGCCACCAGTGGGGCGTACCAGGTCTTCCGCCGCGACGGTCGCTCCACCATGCTCCTGTGGAGTCCCGGGACGGGCTCCCGCGCGGTCAAGCAGTACGGGGCCATCGGGCGGGCCTGGAAGGCCGCCGGCTCCGAGCGCGGCTGGGGCTTCCCCGTCACCGACGAGTACCGCTACGGCGCCGAGGTGCGCCAGCGCTTCTCGAAGGGCGTCACCGTCCACTACGCCGCGGGGCGCACCTGGGCCACCCGCTGAGCCCGAAGCGGTTGAAGTCGGTCTCTCCGTGCGGTGGGATCGGCCGAGCCGGGGGTGTTCCGACGTGGCGCGCACGGTTCGTCGGATCGTCCGGCGGTTCCACCGCGGTTCCGGCCCTGGTGACCTGAGGGGATGCTCAGGGGAAACGGCTGCGGGTCGTTCCCGGCCGTGGGCAACAGGCGCGCTCGCGCGGCCGGTCCGGACCACCTCACCACGACACCGGCCTCGGGGAGCCGGGCCCAGGAGGCCGCGGGCTCGCCGGTCTCAGAACGGCGGGGGGTCATCGGGCGGGAGGTCGTCGAGCCGGAGGCCGCCGGGCGGAGGATCAGCGGCCGGACCCACGGGCGGAGGGTTGCCGGGCGGCCGGCCGGTGGCCGGGGCGCTCCGGCAGTCGGGTGCGGTGCCGGCAGCGGTGTGCTCGGGTTCGGGGCGGGCAGCCGTGTGCTCGGGTGCGGTGCGGTGCACGAGCCCGCCCGGTGAGGTCCACTCCAGGACCGCGGCGTGCCCGGCCGCGCCCCCGGCCGTTCCTCCGGGCGGGCTGCCGTCCGTGCCCGGGGCGGTGCCGTCGTGCGGGCCGGGGGTGATCCGCCGCACCGACCAGGCCCCGAGGTGGCCGTGGCGGTGCTTGACCCGGTGGTGGTGGCGGCACAGGGCGGCCAGGTTGTGCTCGGCCGTGGGCCCGCCCCGGGCCCAGGCCACCGTGTGGTCGAGATCGCAGGCCTCGGACCGGCGCCGGCACCCGGGGAAGCGACAGGTCCCGTCGCGCAGCTCGACCAGCCGGCGCAGGTCCCGGGGCACGGCGTAGACGGTCCGGTCGTGGTCGAGGACCACTCCGGTCACGGGGTGGGTCAGCACCCGGTGCCACGCCCCGGCCCCGGCGGCCAGCTGACGGGCCACCTCCGCGCTGATGGGCCCGTAGCCCGACAGCACCGGAACCCCGTCCCCGGCCGACTCGCCCCCGGCCGTGCCGGCGCACGTCAGCACCGAGACCGGGACCAGCACGCTCACCCGGGCCCGCACTCCGCGCGGAAAGCCCGGCTTCTCCGGCAGGACCCCGTCCAGCAGCAGGTCCGCCAGCACGTCGGCCCGCAGCTCCGACACCGAGCGCGGCACGGACTCTTCCTGATCCTGCGGTCCCGGCCGCCCCGATCGTGCGGGGTCCGGGACGTCCTGGCCCAGCAGCCGGGCCAGGTCCTCGAGCCGGTCGTGCACGGCCAGGGCCACCGGGGCCTCCAGCAGGGCGTGCAGCCAGGCCGTGCCGTCGGCGGCCGGCTCCACCCACACCGCCCGGGCCCTGCGCGCGGCGCGGCGGGCGCGTTCCTCGGCGCCGGCCACGAGCACGGCCCGCCGGGTGCGGGCGGTCGCGCGCAGCTGCGCGGCGGTGGCGTGCGGGGCCCGGTCCAGCAGCTCGGCGATCAGCCGGCCGACGGCCGCCACCGGCGGCGGGTCGCACCGGCCGGGGGCCCAGGTCGGGGCCTGGGTGATCAGCTCACGCCACTGATCGACCAGCACCGCGGCCTGGGGCGAGCCGATCCGGCCCTCCTCCAGGGCGGTGAGGACCTCCGGGAGCATCTCGGCCAGCAGCACGGCGTCCTCCACCCGCCGCCGGGCCGTGCCCGCCGGCAGCCGCAGGGCCGGACCGACCTCGGCCGCGACGTCCACGAGCAGCTGGTGCTCCGCCTCGGCCAGCGGGCTCAGCGGGTCCGGGCGGAGGAACCCGCCGGCGGCGATCTCGGCCTCGGCCTGCGCCATCGCCTGGAACCGGGCCGCCGTGCGCGCCGCCTGCCCGGCCAGCCACAACCGGTGGATGCAGCGCACTTGCGCGCCCACCGCCCGCGCCTCCGCCGCCGCGGCCTCCACCAGACCCGCCGCGGCAGCCCGCACCTCGGCGGCAGGCCCCTGAGCACCCTGCACCTGAGCGTCCCGCCCCTGAGCCACCTGCGCCACGGCGTCCTGCACCTTCATGGCCTGCACCACGGAGGCACGCCCCGGAGCGTCCTGCCCCGCGGTGTCGTGCGCCGCGACGCTGCGGGGTCCGTGCCCGGCCGCCTCGGCGAGCACCGGCCGCGCCGGAGACTCCTCCCCGGCCACCGGGGTCCGGGTCCGCCGCTGCGCCGTCGCCGTCATGGAACCATTCTCCCCAGCACCTCAGACTCGCTAAGCCGTGGGGGCCCCGACGACGACGGAGCCGCGCACCCCGATCGGGGTGCGCGGCTCCGTGGTGGTGCGGGTGCTCCGGGCGTCAGGAGCGCCACCAGTCGTCGAGGATCGTGGCGGGGGTCGTGCGCTTGTGCCGGGTGATGCGCCAGCGGTGCTCGATCTGCTCGGCCACGGCGTCGGCGACCTCGCGGCCCTCGAGGTAGTCGTCGATGTCGTCGTAGGACAGCCCGAGCTCGGCCTCGTCGGTCTGGCCCGGGGCGTCGTCGAGCAGGTCGGCGGTGGGGGCCTTCGCCCACAGCCGCTCCTCGGCGCCGAGGGTCTTCGCGAGGAGCCGGTTCTGCCGCTTGTCGAGCCCGAACAGCGGCAGCACGTCCGCCCCGCCGTCGCCGTACTTGGTGAAGAACCCGGTCACGGACTCGGCGCCGTGGTCGGTGCCGATCACCAGGTAGTTGTGCTCCCCGGCGATCGCGTACTGCGCGATCATCCGCATCCGGGCCTTGATGTTGCCCTTGTTGAAGTCGGAGATCTCCCGGTCCGTGGCGCCCTCGAAGCCGTGCTCGAAGCCGTCCACCGCCGGGGCGATGTCGTAGGTGATGGTGCGGTCGGCGGCGACGAAGCGCAGGGCCGCCTGGGCGTCCTCCTCGTCGTGCTGCTTCCGGTGGGGCAGGCGCACGCCCACTAACTCCGCCTCGCCGCCCTCGGCGCGCACCCGCTCGACCGCCAGCTGGGCGAGCCGGCCGGCCAGCGTGGAGTCGAGGCCCCCGCTGATGCCGAGCACGAAGCCCTTCGTGCCGCTGGCCCGCAGGTAGTCGCAGAGGAAGCCGACGCGCGCCTCGATCTCCTGCTCGGGGTCGATCTCGGGCTTCACGCCCATCTCTTCGATGATTGCTGCCTGCAGTGTCCGCATGGGCCCATGCTAGTGCGGGCCGCGCCCGGGCGGGCAAGGGGAACACGGTCCCGGAACGGCGGGGCCCTTGCGTAGGATGCGGGCCATGCCCCCGCACCGGAGCCGCCCCCGGGAGCACCGGATCCGACCGACCGAGCGAACCAGGAGCGCAGCATGAGCGAGCAGCACGGGACCGACCGCCGGAACACCGCCGAGGACACCCCTGGGAACACCTCCGGGAACACCTCACGGAACGTCTCGGGGAGCACGTACGAGAACATCCTGGTCGAGACCCGAGGGAGGGTCGGGATCATCACCCTGAACCGGCCGCGGGCGCTCAACGCCCTCGACGCCGCGACCCTGCGGGAGGTCGTCGCCGCGTCCACCGCCCTGGACACCGACCCGGGGATCGGGGCGATCGTCCTCACCGGCTCGGAGAAGGCCTTCGCCGCCGGCGCCGACATCAAGGAGATGGCGGGGCGCAGCGCCCCGGAGATGTACCTCGCGGACTGGTTCGCGGGCTGGGACGCCTTCACCCGGGTGCGCACCCCCGTGGTCGCCGCGGTCTCGGGCTACGCCCTGGGCGGGGGGTGCGAGCTCGCGATGATGTGCGACCTGCTGATCGCCGCGGACACGGCCCGCTTCGGGCAGCCCGAGATCAACCTCGGGGTGATCCCCGGGATGGGCGGCTCCCAGCGCCTGGCCCGTGCGGTGGGCAAGGCCAAGGCCATGGACATGGTCCTCACCGGCCGGCACCTCGACGCCGCGGAGGCGGAGCGGGCGGGTCTCGTCTCCCGCGTGGTGCCCGCGGCGGACCTGCTGGCGGAGGCCCTGGACGTCGCCGGGACCATCGCGGCGAAGTCCCTGCCCTCGGTCCTCGCGGCCAAGGAAGCCGTGGACACCGCGTTCGAGACCACCCTCGCGCAGGGCGTGCACCTCGAGCGGCGGCTCTTCCACGCGCTGTTCGCCACCGAGGACCAGAAGGAGGGCATGGCCGCGTTCGCGGAGAAGCGCGAGCCGCGGTTCACGCACCGCTGAACCCCCGCCGCGGCCGGGTGCCGCCCGGCCGCGGGAGCTAACGTGGTGCCATGCCTCAACCGTCGAACGATGCCTCCGCCTGGCAGGTCCGCGAGTCCGCCCTCGACCCCGGCGCGCACGGCGCCCTGGAGTCCGTCTTCGCCCTGTCCAACGGGTACGTCGGGATCCGGGGCACGCTGGACGAGGCGCAGCCCAGCGCCTCCCGCGGGACCTTCCTGGCCGGGGTCTACGAGTACCACCCGCTGTCCTACCCCGAGGGCGGCTACGGGCACCCGGAGCACGGGCAGGCCATCATCGGCGTGGCCGACGGGAGCACCGTGCGCCTGCAGGTGGACGGGGTGCCGCTGGACGTCCGGGAGTCCCCGCCGGAGCAGCACGACCGCGTGCTCGACCTGCGCGCGGGCACGCTGCGCCGCGAGACGGAGTGGGTCACCCCGCGCGGCGCCCGGATGCGCCTGACGTCCACCCGCCTGGTCTCGCTGACCCAGCGCTCCGTCACGGCGATCCGCTACGAGGTCGAGGCGCTGGACCGCACGGTCCAGGCGGTGCTGCGCTCCGACCTGGTCGTCAACGGCACCCCGCCCAAGGTGGAGAACGAGGACCCGCGCGTGGCCGCGGTCCTGGAGCAGCCGTTCCACGCCCGCCTCAGCCGCTGCCACGAGACCGGCGGCGTCCTGGTCCACCGCACCCACGGGAGCGAGATCGGGGTGGCCGCGGCGGTCGAGCACGAGGTCGACATGCCGGCCGGCGGCGCCGTGAGCACGCAGTGCGACGACGACCAGGTGGTCACCACCCTCGTGACCGACCTCCGGCCCGGGCAGCGGGTGGGGTTCGTCAAGTACCTCTGCCACGCGTCCTCGGACGCGGACCCCTCGGCCGACCTGCGGGAGCAGGTGCTCGCCGCGATGACCGGGGCGCGGCGGCGCGGCTGGGACGGGCTGCTCGCCGACCAGCGGGCGGAGCTGGACGAGTACTGGGACAGCGCCGAGGTGGAGATCGACAGCGACCCCGAGCTGCAGCTGGCGATCCGCTTCGACCTGTTCCAGCTCCTGCAGGCGGCGGCCTGCGTCAGCCGCGCCCCGGTCGGGGCGAAGGGGCTGACCGGCGGCGGGTACAGCGGGCACACCTTCTGGGACATCGAGGGCTTCGTGCTGCCGGCCCTGGCGCTGCTGCGCCCCCGGGACGCCGCCCGGCTCCTGCAGTGGCGCTCCTCGACCCTGGACCGGGCCCGGGAGCGGGCGCAGGTCCTGGACCTGGGCGGCGCCTCCTTCCCGTGGCGCACCATCGACGGGCACGAGACGTCGGCGTACTGGCCGGCCAGCACCGCGGCCATGCACGTCAACGCCGACATCGCGCGGGCCTTCCGCTGGTGGGCCGACGCCACCGGCGAGGACCTCACCGAGGTCGGCGGGGTCGACGTCCTGGTGGAGACGGCGCGCGTGTGGGCGGCCATGGTGCACGAGGACCACGAGGGCGGCATCCACCTCCTCGGCATGACCGGGCCGGACGAGTACACCGGCGTGGTGGACGACAACGTCTTCACCAACCTCATGGCCCGGCGCAACCTCCGGGCGGCCGCCGACGCGTGCGAGGAGCACCCCGAGCACGTGGGGCGGCTCTCCGTGACGGCGGACGAGCTCCAGCGGTGGCGGGCCCTGGCGGACGCGATCCACATCCCCTACGACGCCGTGCGCGGCGTGCACCCCTCCAACGAGGGGTTCACGACCTACCGCGAGTGGGACTTCGAGGCCAAGCGCGACGGCTACCCCGTGGAGGAGCACTTCCACTACGCCAAGATCTACCGCCGCCAGATCGTCAAGCAGGCGGACCTGGTCCTCGCCCTGTGGTGGTGCGCCGAGGCGTTCACCCCGGAGCAGACCGCCCGGGACCTGGACTACTACGAGCAGCGCACCGTCCGCGACTCGTCCCTCTCGGCCTGCGTGCAGGCCGTGGTCTGCGCCCGTGTGGGCCACCTGGACCTCGCCCTCGAGCACCTGCGCGAGTCCGCCCTCGTGGACCTGCGGGACATCCAGCAGGACGCCGAGCAGGGCCTGCACCTGGCCTCCGCCGCCGGGTCGTGGCTGGCCGTGGTCTGCGGGTTCGGGGGACTGGACACGGACGGGGGCGAGCTGCGCCTGGCCCCCCGGCTCCCGGAGCGCCTGCACCGGATCGCCTTCCGCCTCCGGTGGCACGGCCGCCGGCTCGGCGTGGAGATCACCCGCTCGGGCACGACCGTGCGGGTCCTGGACGGGGACGCCGGCGAGGTGGCGCTGCGGATCGACGGCGAGGCCCTGGCCGTCACGGCCGCGCGCCCCGCGACCGCGCCGCTGCACACGCCGCACCCGCCCACCCCCGCCCCGCACCAGCCCCCGGGACGCGCCCCGCGCGCCCCCCGCACGCCGTGACGCGCCCCGTGCCCCTCGAGGTGCTCACCCGCGTCTGGGGCTACGACGCCTTCCGCGGGCAGCAGGCCGAGATCATCGACGCGGTCACCGGCGGCGAGGACGCCCTCGTGCTCATGCCCACCGGCGGCGGCAAGAGCCTGTGCTACCAGATCCCGGCGCTCGTCCGGGAGGGCACCGGGGTGGTCATCAGCCCGCTCATCGCGCTCATGCACGACCAGGTCGACGCCCTCGAGCAGGTCGGCGTGCGCGCCGCGTACCTCAACTCCACCCAGACCCTCGAGGAGCGCCGCGACGTGGAGCGTCGACTCCTGGCCGGCGAGCTCGACCTGCTCTACCTCGCTCCCGAGCGCCTCCCGGTCGCGGCCGATCTGCTCGACCGCGCCCGCATCGCGCTCTTCGCCGTCGACGAGGCGCACTGCGTGGCCCAGTGGGGCCACGACTTCCGCCCCGACTACCTCGGGCTGACGATCCTCCACGACCGCTGGCCCGGGGTCCCGCGCATCGCCCTCACCGCCACCGCGACCGCGGAGACGCGCGAGGAGATCGTCCGCAACCTCCGCCTGGACGACGCCCGGGTCTTCGTCTCCAGCTTCGACCGGCCCAACATCCAGTACCGGGTCGGGCCCAAGAAGGACGCCCGCCGGCAGCTGCTCCAGCTCATCCGGACCGAGCACGACGGCGAGGCCGGCATCGTCTACTGCCTCAGCCGCGCCTCGGTCGAGCGCACCGCGGAGTGGCTGGCCGGCCAGGGCGTCACCGCGCTGCCGTACCACGCCGGCCTGCCCGCCGAGGTGCGCTCGCAGCACCAGACCCGCTTCCTGCGCGAGGACGGCGTCGTCATGGTCGCGACCATCGCCTTCGGCATGGGGATCGACAAGCCCGACGTGCGCTTCGTCGCCCACCTCGACCTGCCCAAGAGCGTCGAGGGCTACTACCAGGAGACCGGGCGCGCCGGGCGCGACGGGCTGCCGTCGACGGCGTGGCTGGCCTACGGGCTGCAGGACGTCGTCCAGCAGCGCCGGATGATCGAGGACGGCGAGGGGGACCGGCAGCGCAAGCGCGCCCAGACGCTGCACCTGGACGCGATGCTCGCGCTGTGCGAGACGGTGCAGTGCCGCCGCCGGCAGCTGCTGCGCTACTTCGGCGAGGCGAGCGAGCCGTGCGGCAACTGCGACACGTGCCTGGACCCGCCCGAGGCCTTCGACGGCACGGTCCCGGCGCAGAAGCTCATGTCCACGATCGTGCGGCTGCAGCGGGAGCGGGGCCAGCAGTTCGGCGCCGGGCACCTGGTGGACATCCTGCTCGGCCGGGAGACCGAGCGGGTGGTGCGGATGCGCCACACCGAGCTCACCACGTTCGGCATCGGCACCGAGCTGAGCGACCAGGAGTGGCGCGGGGTGGTGCGCCAGCTGCTCGCCCAGGGCCTGCTCCAGGTGCAGGGCGAGTACGGCGTCCTGGCGCTCACCGAGGCCGCCGGGGAGGTGCTGCGCGGGCAGCGGGAGGTGCGCCTGCGGCGCGAGCCGGAGCGGGCCAGGACCGTCCGCACGCCGAGGACCGCCGCCGCGCCGCCGGTCCTCGACCAGCCCCAGCAGGAGCTCTTCCAGCAGCTGCGGGCCTGGCGCTCCGCCGTGGCCAAGGAGCAGGGCGTGCCCGCGTACGTCGTCTTCAACGACGCGACCCTCGCCGCGATCGCCCAGGCCCGGCCGAGCTCGCTGGGGGAGCTGCGCGGCATCTCCGGTGTCGGCGACGCCAAGCTCGAGCGCTACGGCGAGGCCGTCCGCCAGGTCGTCGCCGACGCCTGATGATCCGCACCTGCGGATGCCGTGCCGGACGAATGACCGTAGATGCGGATAGCATGGCGCCATGACCGAGCTCAGGATCGCCGAGGCCGCCCGCTTCCTCGGCGTCAGCGACGACACCGTCCGGCGCTGGATCGACCAGGGCGCGCTGCACAGCACCCGGAGCGCGACCGGCCAGACCGTGGTGGACGGACTGGAGCTGGCCCGCCTGCTCAAGGAGCGCGCCGTCCGGCCCGAGGACCCCGCGCACGTCGCCAGCTCGGCGCGCAACCGGTTCGTGGGACTGGTCACCGAGGTCGTCTCGGACACCGTGATGTCCCAGGTGGAGCTGCAGTGCGGCCCGCACCGGGTGGTCTCGCTCATGAGCACCGAGGCCGTCCGGGACCTGGGCCTGGAGCCCGGCCGCGTGGCCACGGCCGTCGTCAAGTCGACCAGTGTCGTCGTCGAGACCCCCGGGGCGTGAGGCGGCGGTGCGCACCAGGGCCCCCGCCGCGGCCGTCCTCCTCGCCGCCCTCGGCCTCGGCGCCACCGGGTGCGGGGCCGGCGGGGACCCCGCGACCGTTCTCGACGTCCACGCCGCCGCCTCCCTCACCGGCACCTTCACCGAGCTCGCCGAACGGTTCGAGGCGCAGCACCCGGGGGTCGAGGTGTCCCTGAGCTTCGCCGGGTCCTCCACCCTGGTCCAGCAGCTCACGGAGGGGGCGCCCGCCGACGTCCTCGCCACCGCGGACGAGCGGAGCATGGCCGGGGCCGTGGCGGCCGGCCTCGTCGACGGCGAGCCCGAGGTCTTCGCGACCAACGTCCTGACCGTGGTCGTGCCCGCCGGCAACCCCGCCGGCGTCGCGTCCTTCCGGGAGCTGGCGGAGCCGGGCGTGCAGGTCGTGGTGTGCGCCCCGCAGGTGCCGTGCGGCGCCGCCGGCGAGCGGGCCCAGGAGTTCTCGGGCGTGCGGCTGAGCCCGGTGAGCGAGGAGGGCTCCGTGACGGACGTGCTCGGCAAGGTCGTCTCGGGCCAGGCGGACGCCGGCCTGGTCTACGCCACGGACGCACGCTCGGCCGGGGACGCGGTCGAGGTCGTCGAGGTCCCGCAGGCGGCGCAGGCCGTCACCCGTTCCCCCGTCGCCGCGCTCGCGGACTCCGAGGAGCCGGAGCTCGCCCGGCAGTTCACCGAGCTCGTCGCCGGCGACCGCGGCCGGGAGGTCCTGGCCGGGGCGGGGTTCGGGGCGCCGTGACCCGGCGCCGTCCCCGCGGGTTCAGCACCGTCCCCGGCTGGGTGTGGATCCCGGCGGCCCTGGGCGCCCTGGTGGTGGTCCTGCCGGTCCTCGGGATGCTCGCCCGGGTGGACGGGGGCGGCTTCCTCGGCCTGATCACCTCCGAGTCCTCCCGCACCGCGCTGTGGCTGAGCCTGCGCACCGCGACCGTCTCCACCGCGCTGTGCGTGCTCCTGGGCACCCCGCTGGCCCTGGTGCTGGCCCGCGCCCGGCTGCCCGGGGCGCGGCTGCTGCGGGCACTGGTGCTGCTGCCGCTCGTGCTGCCGCCCGTGGTCGGCGGGATCGCCCTGCTCCACACCTTCGGGCGCCACGGGCTCGTGGGGCGCCACCTCGAGCTGGCGGGGATCAGCATCGCCTTCACCACCGTGGCCGTGGTGCTCGCCCAGACGTTCGTGGCGCTGCCGTTCCTCGTGGTCAGCCTCGAGGGGGCGCTGCGCAGCGCGGCGGCGGGCTACGAGGAGGTCGCGGCCACGCTCGGCGCCCGGCCCACCACCGTGCTGCGCCGGGTCACCCTCCCGCTGGTGCTGCCGGGACTGGCCTCCGGCGCGGTGCTCTCCTTCGCCCGCTGCCTGGGCGAGTTCGGCGCCACCCTGACCTTCGCCGGCAGCCTGCAGGGGACCACCCGGACCCTGCCCCTGGAGATCTACCTGCTGCGGGAGACGGACCCGGACGCCGCCGTCGCCCTCTCGCTCGTGCTCGTGGTCGTGGCGGTCCTCGTCGTGGGGCTCTCCGCCCCCGTGCGCCGGACGGCGGGCCGGCGGTGACCGGGACGGCGACGACGGAGGGGCTGTCCGTGACCGCCCGGCTGGCCGCCCGGGACGTGGACCTCTCGCTGAGCGTCCCCCCGGGGGCCACCGTGGCGGTGACCGGCCACAACGGCGCGGGGAAGTCCACCCTCTTCGCCGTCCTCGCCGGGCTGCTCGTGCCGGACACCGGCCGGTGCACCCTCGAGGGGACCGTGCTCTTCGACCTCGACGCCACCGGGCGCGGGCGCTGGGTGCCCCCGCACGAGCGCGGCATCGCGCTCATGGCGCAGGAGCCGCTGCTGTTCCCGCACCTGAGCGTGCTCGAGAACGTGGCCTTCGGCCTGCGCAGCCGCGGGGCGGGCCGCGCCCGGTCGCGGGCCGCCGCCCGGCACTGGCTCGCCGAGGTGGGCGCCGAGCAGTTCGCCGACCGCCGCCCGGCCCAGCTCTCCGGCGGCCAGGCGCAGCGCGTGGCGATCGCCCGGGCCCTCGCGGCCGAGCCGCGGCTGCTGCTGCTGGACGAGCCGTTCTCCGCCCTGGACGCGGCCGCCCGGCCCCTCGTCCGCGAACTCCTCGTCCGGGTCCTGGCGGAGCGCACGGCCCTGGTCATCAGCCACGACCCCGGGGACGCCGCCGCCCTCGCCGAGCACGTCGTGGTGCTCGAGCACGGCCGGGTCGCGGCGGGCTGAGCACCGCGCCGGAGCGCTCCGGCGCCTTCCCGGTCCGCGCAGTACGATCGGGACCACCACCGTTTTCGTATGACCCGGCTCACACGACCCACCCCGTCGTGACGGGCCGACGAGAGGACCACCCATGACTCCCGTCCTGCGCGGCGAATCCCCGTCCGTGGAGCAGCACCCCGGCATCCCCTTCCCGGACGCCGACCTCTTCTGCTTCGCCGCCCTGCTCCCCCCGGAGGAGCGCGCCCGGCTGGCCGACCTGCACACCTTCCTCCAGGAGCAGGTCCGCCCCGTGGTCACGCCCTACTGGAACCGCGAGGAGTTCCCGTCCCACCTGCTCCCGGCGCTGGCCGCCCACGGGCTGGGGGAGCTCGAGCTCTCCGGGGCGAGCCGGCTGTTCCGGGGCCTGGCCTACGCCGAGGTCGCCCGGGCCGACGTGTCGCTGAGCGCCCTCGTGGGGATCCACAACGAGCTCATCGTCGACCTGATCGCCGCGCTGGGCTCGGAGGAGCAGAAGAACCGCTGGCTGCCCGACCTGCGCCGCTTCCGGGCTCTCGGCGCCTTCGCCCTCACCGAGCCCGAGCACGGCTCCGACATCGCCGGCGGCCTGGCCACCACCGCGACCCGGGACGGGGACGAGTGGGTGCTCACCGGGACCAAGCGCTGGATCGGCGCCGGCACGATCGCCGACGTCGCGATCGTCTGGGCCCGGGACACCGCCGACGGGAAGGTCAAGGGCTTCCTCGTGGAGACCGACCGGCCCGGCTGGTCCGCCACGAAGATGGAGCACAAGATCGGGCTGCGGATCATGCAGAACGCCGACATCGTCCTGGACGAGGTCCGGATCCCGGCGACCAACGCCCTGCCCGGGGCGCAGGACTTCGCCGCGGCCAACGTGATGCTGCGCAACTCCCGCGCCTGGGTGGGCTGGCAGAGCGCCGGGGTCCAGCTCGCGATCTTCGACGTCGCCCGCGACTACGCCCTGACCCGGCGGCAGTTCGGCAAGCCCCTGGCGAAGTTCCAGCTCGTCCAGGAGCCCCTCGCCCGGATCCTCGGCAACGCCACGGCCGCCCTGGGCCTCATGGCCCAGATCGCCCGGCTCCAGGAGGACGGGGGCTTCGACATGCCCCACGCCGCGCTGGCCAAGGCCACCACCACGTCCCTGGCCCGCGAGTCCGCGGCCCTGGGCCGGAACCTGCTCGGCGGCAACGGCGTGGTCACCGACCACGAGATGGCCAAGCTCTTCAACGACGTCGAGATCCTCTACACCTACGAGGGCACCTACGAGATCAACGCCCTCATCGTGGGCCGCGCCGTCACCGGCGTCTCCGCGTTCGTCTGAGCCGGGTCCCCGCACCACCGCCCGCCCCCCACCGCCCCGAGCAGCCCCTTCCGAAAGGACCCCGCATGGACGTCACCGACACCTCCGCCCTCGTCACCGGCGCCGCCTCGGGCCTCGGCGCGGCCACCGCCGCGATGCTCGCCGGGCGCGGCGTGCGGGTCTTCGGCGTGGACCTCCCGGCCGCGCTCGAGAACGCCCCCGACGTCCCCGGCGTCACCTGCGTGCCCGCCGACGTCACCGACCGGGAGCAGGTGCGCGGGGCCGTGGCGGCCGCGGCCGGCGCCGGGCCCCTGCGCACCGTGGTCAACTGCGCCGGCATCGGCCCCTCGGCCCGGGTGCTGGGGAAGAAGGGGGTGCACGACCTCGACCTGTTCGAGACCGTGCTGCGCGTGAACCTCCTCGGCACCTTCACGGTCCTCGCCCTGGCCGCGGAGCGGATCGCCGCCACCGACCCCGTCGACGACGACGGCCAGCGCGGGCTGGTCGTCAACACGGCCTCCGTCGCCGCGTTCGAGGGGCAGGTGGGGCAGGCCGCCTACGCGGCGTCGAAGGGCGGGGTGCACAGCTTAGGGCTCACCGCGGCCCGGGACCTCGCGAGCGCCGGCATCCGGGTGAACACCATCGCCCCCGGCGTGATCGAGACGCCCATGCTCGCGGCGGTGGGCGAGGAGTTCCGGGCCGCGCTCGCGGCGGGTGTGCCGTTCCCGCGCCGGCTCGGCCGGCCCGGGGAGTTCGCCCAGCTCGTGGCGGCGTTCCTCGACAACGACTACCTCAACGGCACCACCGTCCGGATGGACGGGGCGCTGCGCATGGCGCCCCGCTGAGAGCCCGCCCCATAGACTGGGGCCCATGACCACCGACTTCTCGCCCGTCGACCTCGCGACGGCCCGCGACCGCCTCCGCCAGCTGATCATCGACCTCGCCGTGGTGCGGGGCCGGGTCACGCTCGCCAGCGGCATCGAGGCCGACTACTACGTGGACCTGCGCCGCGTGACCCTCCACCACGAGGCGTCGCGCTACGTGGGCCAGGTGATGCTGGCGCTGCTCGACGAGGCCGGGATCTCCTGCGCCGCCGTGGGCGGGCTGACCATGGGGGCGGACCCCGTGGGCCACGCGATCATGCGCACGGCGGGGGACCAGGGCCGGGCCGTCGACACGTTCGTGGTCCGCAAGGCCCAGAAGAGCTACGGGATGGGCCGCCAGGTCGAGGGCCCTCCGGTGCAGGGCCGCGACGTCGTCGTCGTGGAGGACACCTCCACGACCGGTGGGTCCGCGCTCACCGCGGTGGAGGCCCTGCAGCGGGCCGGCGCCAACGTGGTGGCCGTGGCGATCATCGTGGACCGGCGGACCGGCGCCAAGGAGCGCATCGAGGAGACGGCGGGTGTGCCGTGCCTCTACGCCTTCACGAAGGACGAGCTCGGGCTTGACTGACCCCGTCGACGGGAACGGCACCGCGGGACCGGCCCCCGCGGTGGGCGTCGGCCCCTGGGCGGGCCCGTGGCCCGTGGGGGAGCAGTGGGACCCGGAGCTGCTCGAGCACGGGGACCGGCGCAACGTCGTGGACGCCTACCGGTACTGGACGATGGACGCGATCGTGGCCGATCTGGACACCCGCCGGCACGGGTTCCACGTGGCGGTCGAGAACTGGCAGCACGACCTGAACATCGGCTCGGTGGTGCGCACCGCCAACGCGTTCCTCGCCCGGGAGGTGCACATCGTCGGCAGACGGCGCTGGAACCGCAGGGGCGCGATGGTCACCGACCGGTACCAGCACCTGCGCCACCACGCGAGCGTCGAGGAGTTCGCCGCCTGGGCCGACGCCGAGGGCCTGCCCGTGATCGGGATCGACAACTTCCCCGACTCGCAGCGGCTCGAGACCTACGACCTGCCCGAGCGCTGCGTGCTGGTGCTCGGCCAGGAGGGGCCGGGGCTGAGCCCCGAGATGCACGCCGCGGCCGGGGCCACCCTGTCGATCGCCCAGTTCGGCTCGACCCGCTCCATCAACGCCTCCGCGGCGGCCGCGGTGGCGATGCACGCCTGGATCCGGCGCCACGTCTTCGGCCAGCCGGTCGCCTGACGGGCGACCCGCCGCGTCCACCCGCCGTCCCCCCGTCGTCCCGCGGCGCGGCTTTGGCTAGAGTGGGAGCCAGGCCACACCCGAACCGAAGGAGCCAGCATGCCCATCGCAACCCCTGATGTCTACGCCGAGATGATCGACCGGGCCAAGGAGAAGGGTTTCGCCTACCCGGCCATCAACGTCACCTCCTCCCAGACCCTCAACGCGGCCATCCGCGGCTTCGCCGAGGCCGGCTCGGACGGCATCATCCAGGCCTCCACCGGCGGCGCCGCCTACTGGTCCGGGGCCTCCGTCAAGGACATGGTCACCGGCTCGCTCGCCATGGCGGCCTTCGCGCGCGAGGTCGCCAAGAACTACGACGTCAACATCGCCCTGCACACCGACCACTGCCCGCAGGACAAGCTCGAGGGCTTCGTGCTGCCGCTGCTGGAGGAGTCGGAGAAGGCCGTGGCCCGCGGCGAGGACCCGATCTTCCAGTCCCACATGTGGGACGGCTCCGCCATCGAGCTCGACGAGAACCTGAAGATCGCCCAGGACCTGCTGGCCCGCACGAACAAGGCCAAGATCATCCTGGAGGTCGAGATCGGCGCGGTCGGCGGCGAGGAGGACGGCGTCGAGAACGAGATCAACGAGAAGCTGTACTCCACCGTCGAGGACGGTCTCGCCACGGTCGAGGCCCTCGGCGCCGGCGAGAACGGCCGCTACCTCACCGCCCTGACCTTCGGCAACGTGCACGGCGTGTACAAGCCCGGCGGGGTCAAGCTGCGCCCCGAGCTGCTGCAGCAGATCCAGGCGGAGGTCGGCAAGAAGCTCGGCCAGGACCGCCCGTTCGACCTCGTCTTCCACGGCGGCTCCGGCTCCTCCGCGCAGGAGATCGCCGACGCCGTCTCCTACGGCGTGGTCAAGATGAACGTGGACACCGACACCCAGTACGCCTTCACCCGCCCCATCGCCGGGTTCATGTTCGCCAACTACGACGGCGTCCTGAAGATCGACGGCGAGGTCGGCAACAAGAAGAAGTACGACCCGCGCGTGTGGGGGGCCCTGGCCGAGGAGTCCATGGCCGCCCGCGTGGTCGAGGCCTGCCAGAACCTCGGCTCCGCCGGGACCTCCGTCAAGTAGCCGCCCCTCCGCGGCCGCGGAGCACGACGGCGGCGTCCTGCCCGAGCGGGGCGCCGCCGTCGTTCCCGCGCCCGTCCTGCACGCCCCGCAGTCCCGCGCATCGAAAGGACCCCGTCCCTCATGAGCCTCACCGGCAAGAACCTGCTCGGCGGCCCCGAGCCCACCTACCTCACCGAGGACCCGGGCCTGGTCGAGCGCATCGAGGCGGGCGACGAGGCGGAGGACCTCGCCGCGCGCTTCCCGAAGGCCTCCCTCGCGTGGGCCATGTGCGCCGAGGACGCCCTCGCCGAGGGCCGCGTCCTCGAGGGCTACGCCTTCGCCCGCGTGGGCTACCACCGCGGCCTCGACGCCCTGCGCGGCCACGGGTGGAAGGGCCACGGGCCCGTCCCGTTCTCCCACGAGCCCAACCGCGGCTTCCTGCGGGCGCTCGCGGCCCTGGGCCGGGCCGCCGCGGCCATCGGCGAGTTCGACGAGGCCGAGCGGATCCAGAAGTTCCTCAACGACTCGGACCCCACCGCCGCGGAGCAGCTGCAGCGCTGACCCGGCGGTCGCCAGGGCCCGGGGGACGTCGGAGGACGGCTCCCGGGCCCTCGTCGTGTCCGCGTCCTTCCCCGGAGGCCTCCGTCGAGCGCCGCCTCGGACCTGAGGAGTTGGATCTCGTCCGGCACCGGCTTACAGTTTGATTGTCGACAATCAAGCCGCACCGGGTCCACTCGCCCCGGGCCGGAGGAGAGACCCGGACGAGAGATGGAGAGCAGCATGGCAGCCCGGTCGGCCCTTCCCCCCGTGGTCCAGGAGTCGACCCCTGCGCTCATCGCCAGGATCCTGCGGGAGGCCATCGCCGACGGCCGCTTCCCGCCCGGGAGCCAGCTCGTGGAGCAGGAGCTGGCCAGGGAGCTCAACGTGAGCCGGGGACCCCTGCGCGAGGCCATGCAGCGGCTCACGCAGGAGGGCCTGCTCGTGGGCCACCGCAACCGCGGGCTGTTCGTGATGGAGCTGACCGAGGACGCGGTCCGGGACATGTACCTCGCCCGGGAGGCCGTGGAGTGCGCGGCCGTGCGCCGGATCGTGGCCACGGGCACCGGGCCCCGGGCCGCCGAGGCGCTGGCCGTGCCGCTGGCCGAGATGCGGGCCGCCGCCCCGGAGCCGAACGGGCGCGCGATGTCGGAGGCGGACCTGCACTTCCACGAGCTGCTCGTGGAGCTCGCCGGCAGCCCCCGGCTGCTCGGCATGCACCGGACCCTGCTCACCCAGATCCGGATGTCCCTGACCGGCATGCAGGGGACCTACGGGTCCGCCGACGCCCGCCTCCGGGAGCACACCGAGATCGCCGAGGCGCTCGACGCGCAGGACGCGGACCGTGCGGACACGCTGCTGCGGGCCCACATGCAGGACGGACTCGAGCGGGTCCTGGGCGCCTGACCGGGCCGCGCCCCTGCCCGCGCGCGGGGCGTCAGGACGCGCCGGGCTCCTCGCCGCGGCCGGGACCGCCGGGCCGGCGAGGACGCCACATCGGGCGGGGCCAGTCCCTGCGGGGCAGGCGCACGTTCCACTCGCCCGCCCCGGGCAGCCGCCACCCCCGGCGCCGGGCCACCACGGTGACCGTGGCGGCGGTGAGGATCGCCGCGGCCATGCCCCAGTTGGGGTAGCCCAGACCGTGCAGCACCGCCATCTCGGCGCTGCCGATCACCGCCCCGGTCGCGTAGAGGGTGTTGCCGCCGAAGATCATCGGCACCCGCCCCACCGCGATGTCGCGGATCATCCCGCCGCCCACGGCGGTGATCACCCCGATCATGACGGCCGGCAGCCAGGTCAGTCCCACGTCGAGGGCCTTGCCCGTGCCCGTCGCCGCCCAGCAGCCCAGGGCCAGGGCGTCGGCCACCACCAGCACGCGGTTGGTCCACTTCCCCCGGAACTGCAGGAAGAACGCGATGGTGGCGCCGGCGATCGCCGTGATCAGGTACGCGGGGTTCGTCAGGGCCACGGGGAAGCCGACCTGCAGGAGGGTGTCGCGCAGCAGTCCCCCGCCGAGCGCGGAGACGACGGCCAGGAACGCGAAGCCGACGGGGTCCATCTTCAGCTGGCGCGCCACCACCCCGCCCAGGACGCCGTTGGTCAGCACGCCGAGCAGGTCGACGGCGTCGAAGGCCGCGCTCGGGTCGAGATCCTCCACGGCCACCACGACCACCACCGCCTCTCCCGCGTCACGCCGACGCCCGAGGGTAGCACCGTCTCCCGCGCCCCTGCTGGCCACCGCGGCGGCGTTCCTGGGCATCCTCGCCCTGGTGGGCGGGGTGGTGACGGGCATCGTCCTCGCGGTCCGCAGCGAGTGGGACAACCTCTCGGCCTCGGCCGTGGAGGGGTGGGAGGAGCTGCAGCGCGTGATCATGTCCGGGCCCCTGCCCGTGGACACCGCCTCCCTGGACGCGCTGCTCCAGCGGGCCACCGACTTCCTCACGTCCAGCGCCTTCGCCGGGGGAGCCATCAGCGGGCTCACGGCCGCCACCGAGTTCCTCGCCGGGGTGGTGCTCATGACCGTCGTCCTGTTCTTCTTCCTGAAGGACGGCGCGAAGATGTGGAACTTCACGCTGCGCTGGTTCCACGGCGGGACCCGGGCGCGGCTCGCCGAGTCCGGGGACCGGGCGGTCCAGGTGCTCGGCGGCTACGTGCGCGGCACCGCGATCGTCGCCGCCGTCGACGCGGTGTTCATCGGGGTGCCCCTGGCCCTGCTCGGGGTGCCCCTGGCGCTGCCGCTGGCCGTCATCGTGTTCATCGGCGGGTTCGTCCCGATCGTCGGCGCCACGGCCGCGGGGATCCTGGCCGCCCTGGTCGCGCTCGTGACCAACGGCCCGTGGACCGCCCTGATCGTGGCCGGCGTCGTCGTCGTCGTCAACCAGATCGAGGGCGACCTCCTCCAGCCCGTGGTGATGGGCCGGACCCTGAGCCTGCACGCGATCGTCGTGCTCCTGGCCCTCACGGTGGGCACCATCGTCGGCGGGATCTTCGGAGCCATCCTCGCCGTGCCGATCACCGCGGTGGGCTGGGCCGTGATCCAGGTGTGGAGCGACCGGTACCAGGCGGGGGAGGACCCGGTGCTGGGGCCGGACCCGCTCGACCCCCAGGACACCGCCCGGTCCAAGGCGAGCATGGCCGAGCGGTGGAAGTACCAGCGGATGCGCTACCAGCACCGCCCCGGCGGCCGGCTCGGGGCCACGGAGCACGACGCCCGCGGGCGGCCGCACGACGGGCCCGCCCCGGCCGGGGACGAGCCGGACGGGCAGGCCTGAGCGGCCCCGGAGGGCCACGGCGTCACAGGAAGGGGCGCAGCGGCACCAGGACGGTCTCGGCGAACCAGGCCGCGGGGGACCGCTCGTCCCACCGGCCCGCGGTCAGCTCCCGGCAGTTCTCGCTGTCGGCGGCGAAGACCGCCTCCATGTCCGCGGCGACGTCCCGGTCGTGGATCTCGAGGTTCGTCTCGTAGTTGAAGCCCAGGCTCAGCCGGTCGATGTTGGCGGTGCCGACGATCGACCACTGCCCGTCGATCGTCGCGGTCTTGGCGTGGATCATGGCGTGGCGGTAGAGCAGCACGGTGATGTCCGCGGCCAGCAGGGTCGAGTAGAAGCCGCGGGAGAGCCAGTCGGCGAGCACGTGGTTGGAGTCCTCGGGCAGGATGACGCGCACGTCCACGCCCCGCCGGGACGCCTCGATCAGGGCGGAGAGGATCTGCTGGTCGGGGATGAAGTAGGCGGTGGTCAGGTAGATGTGGTCCGTGGCCCGGTGGATCGCGTCGAGGTAGACGCTGCGGATCGGGTACACGAGGCTGGCCGGGATGTTGTTGATCGCGCGCACCCGCGAGTCCCAGGAGCCGGGGTTCACGTGCGGGAGCTTCGGCCGCCGCGCCGAGGGGTGGTTCCACACCGCGGCGAAGGAGTGGCCCAGCTCGAAGGCGGCGGGGCCGGTGAGCCGCACGTGGGTGTCCCGCCACTGCGTGGCGTAGAGCGAGCCGAGGTTGTAGCCGCCCACGAACCCGACCTCGTCGTCGACCACCAGCAGCTTGCGGTGGGTCAGCCCGGTCGCCTGCAGCGGGCTCAGCAGCAGGCGCGGGCGCAGGACGGGGAACCGGAAGACGTGCACGTCCGGGTGGAAGCGGTAGAAGCCGCGGGGCACCACGAGGTTGCCGAAGCCGTCGTACATGACGTGCACCTCGACACCGCGGGCGGCGGCGTCGTTGACGGCGTCCAGGAACTCGCGCCCGACCTCGTCGTCCTTCCAGATGAAGGTCTCCAGCAGCACCCGGTGCCGGGCGCCGCGGATCGCGGCGAGCATATCCCGGTAGAGGTCCTCGCCGTAGGTGTAGATCGTGGTGCCGGTCTCCGCGACCGTGTGCTCGAACGTGCCCGGGCGGGGGAACCCGGAGCGCCGCGAGCGGCTCCGGCGCTTGATCGCGTCGGTGGCCACCAGGGTGGCCACCACCGCCGCCTGCACGGCCACCATGCCCAGGGCGGAGCGGACGGCGAACGAACGGAGCAGGCGCGGCCCGGAGGAACGAGGAATTCTCATCCGCGAAGCCTACCCGGGCGCCGCCGGCGGTGCGGGGCGGCCTCAGACCGTCCGCGCCGCCGCCCGGCCCGCGGCGTCGTCCTCCGCACCGTCCTCCGCGCCGCCGCCCGTCGACGACGACGGCGCTGCGGTCGTGCCGCCGGCGGCCGGCCCGTCCGCGCCCGGGGAGCCATCGCCCAGGAGCCGGGCCTTCTCGGCCTCGAACTCCCCAGCGGTCAGCGCGCCGCGGTCCCGGAGGTCCGCCAGGAGCGTCAGCTGGTGGGCACGGCCCCCGTCACCCGGCCCCGGACGCGACCGGGCCGCCGCGAGGCGCTGCTCCTCGGCGGCGCCGACGGACCGGGTGAGGAGATAGACCAGCGGTCCCACGAACGGCAGCAGGACGATCACGAGCGCCCACAGCACCTTCGTCCCGCCCCTGATGTCCTCACGGCGGGTGATGTCGACCAGCGCCACGCCCCAGAGCAGGGCCAGCGGCGTCCAGATCACCAGCAGCCACAGAAACTCCCAGAAGTTCATGAGGTCCTCCCCGGTCCGGCGGGGCTCTCGGCGTCCCCGGGTTCACCTCCAGGGTCCCGCTCCGCCGCGGGCCGGGCCTCACCCGGCGCGGGTGATCCAGGGGACCCGTCGAGGGTCGTGTGCTCCAGGAGGCCGAGCGTCCGGGCGCGGAGCACGGCCTCCCGCCGGGTGCTGACGCCGAGCTTGCGGTACAGGGACTTCAGGTGCGCCTTGACGGTGTTCACCGACAAGTACAGCTCGGCGCCGACCTCCGTGTTGCTCATCATCGTCGGCAGCAGCAGGAGCACGCTGCGCTCGCGGCTGGTCAGCGACTCCAGCACGGCCGGTGCGCGGGTGGGGGTGCTGCCGCCGAGGAGGTCCAGGACGGTCCCGACGAACTCCCGGTGCGTGCCCACGGCCCGCCGGTGCAGCTCCAGCAGTCTCCTGACCCGCTGCCCGTCCACGAGCAGGAAGGGGCGCACGATGTGCTCGGGGGCCGCCACGGCCAGACAACGCCCGAGGCAGGCATGGGCCTGCACCTCGTCGCGGAGCCGGTCGTGGGCGAGGGCCGCCAGCAGCCAGGCCTCGACGGCGGGTCCTCCGTCCACCTCGGTCTCCCGGAACAGGTGCTGCAGCTGCCGCAGGCACTGCGCGGGGTCGTTGGTCTCCAGCAGGGCCCGGGCCCGCAGGACGATCCGGTGCCCGTGGGGCCGCCCCCGGGACGGGGCGGTGACGGGCGGGTCGCCGAGCAGCGCCGGGACGGCGGCGGGCCGTCCCTCCGCCAGGAGGATCTCGGCCCGGACCAGCTCGCACCACTGGGCGAGGAAGTCCGGCATCGCCCAGTCCTGCGTGCTCCCGCGCAGCCGCCCCAGGAGGTGCCGGGCCGCGGTCACGTCCCCCTTCGAGAGCTCGAGCCGCACGCCCACCAGGGCCAGGCCGGTCTCCGCGTAGCGGTCCGGCACCCGGCCCACGCACGCCCTCCCGCGGTCGAGGGCGGCGGCGCAGGCCCCGACGTCGTGCTCCAGGAGCCGGATCACCGCCTCCGCCAGGAACGCCGTGGCCGTCAGCGGGAGGAAGGTCCAGCCGGACTCCTCCGCGACGGCCAGTGCGACGTCCACCTCGCGGCGAGCCTCCCGCAGCCGGCCGCGCATCGCCTTCAGGGCGGCGAGGTTCCCGTGCAGGTGCAGCGCGAGCACCGGGGTCATGGCGGAGCGGTCCGCGAGAGCTGCCACCGTCCGGGTGAGGGTGGTCTCGGCGGCGCCGAGCTCACCGGTCCACAGGAGGCCCATGGCCAGCACCGTGGCGGTGGCGATGCGGTACACGGGGGCGGCCGGGAGCTCCTCGGGGAGCACCTCGTCCAGCTGCCGGATCGCGGTCCTGGAACGGCGGACCTGCTCGGTGGCGTCCGCGTGCATCCACGCCAGAACGGCGTCGAGCGTGGAGAGCACCACCGTGGTCAGCCGGGCGTCCTGCGCGGACAGCCGGAGCAGCAGCTCGCGGGCGCGCGCGGCGTGGGAGGCGACCCCCACCGGGTCGTAGGCGGCGTAGCGCACGGCGGCGACCGCGGCGGCCACCTCGCAGTCCCGGGCGACCAGCTCGTCCGGCACGCCGCTGAGCAGCGCGACGACGGCCGCGCGGTCCGTGCCCAGGACCTCCGCGCCGGCGCTGCGCAGGACGAACCGGGCCAGCGCCGGCCAGTCCTGCGCCGCGCGCAGGTGCCGGGCCGCTTCGAGCAGCTCCCCGTGGGCCGCGAACCAGCCCGCGGCGCGCCGGTGCAGGACGGCCTGCCGCGCGGGGTCCTCCGCCCTGAGCCGGTGGCGCAGCAGGTCGGCGAAGAGGTGGTGGTAGCGGTACCACTCCCGCCGGTCGTCGAGGGCGACCACGAAGAGGTTCTCGTGCTCGAGCCTGGCCAGCAGCCGCTGGCCGTCGCTGCGGCCCGTCAGGGTGTCGGCGAGCTCGCCCGAGACGCGCCGGACCACGCAGGTGTCGAGCAGGAACCGGGTCAGCGCGGGCTCCTGCTGCGCGAGGACCTCCTCGGTGAAGTAGTCGGCGGGACCGCGCTGGTCCCCGGCCAGTCCGCGGACGGCCGCGCCCACGTCCTCGGCGCCCTCGAGGGCCAGCGCGGCGAGACGGAGCCCTGCCGCCCAGCCCTCCGTCCTCGTCAGCAGCACGGCCAGCTGCGGCGGTGTGGGGGCGACCTCTTGGGCGGCGAGGAGCTCCAGGGCCTCCGCGGGGTCGAAGCGGAGGGCGTCGGCGCGGAGCTCCGTCAGCCGGCCGCTCAGCCGCAGCCGCTGCAGCGGCAGGTCCGGGTCGCTGCGGGTGGCGATCACCGGGCGGAGGGCGCCGAGGTCCTTCCGGGCCGCCGCGGCCAGGGTCTCCTCGGCGGGCGAGCCCGCGATGCGGTGCAGGTCGTCGAGCACGAGCACCCGCGGCGCCGGGAGCAGCCCGCAGGCCTCCACCAGGAGGTCGACGAAGCGGGGATCGTGGGTCGGCGGGGCGCGCAGACCGGCCAGGGCGCTCCCGGGGCCGACGTCGGGCGCGGCCTGCAGGGACGCCAGGACGCGGGCCCAGAGCTGCTGGGGGTCCCGGTCCTCGGGCTCCACCGACAGCCAGGCCACGGGCGGGCGGCGCGGTGCGGCCCACCCCGACACGAGCAGCGTCTTGCCCGCCCCCGCCGGGGCGGAGACGACCACGGTGCCGGCGGCCACCCCGGCGTCGAGCATCCGCTCGAGACGCGGGCGGCGCACCGTCCTGGCGGGCACCCGGGGGATCGAGGAGCGCGTGGCGGACAGCGGTTCCGGCGGCGGTGGACGAGCCCCGCTCCGTTCGCCCGTCATGCTTGGAGGCTACTCCAGGAGCCCGGATGCCGGAATTGTGTCCGGCCGGCCCGCCGCATCACCCGTCGCGGGTGATGCGGGGCCCGGCCGTGGGCGCGACAGTGGGAGCACCGTCCGGCAGGCAGCGGGGCGCAGCAGGACAGGAGACAGCCATGGTCGTGTCGCTTCTCGTGCGGTGGGCGGTGCTGGCGGGGGCGGTCGAGCTCACCGCGTGGTTGCTCCCGGGGTTCTCCATCCAGGGCGGTCTGCTCTCCCACCTGGTGGTGGCGCTGTTCATCGGCCTCTGCAACGTGCTCGTGCCGCTCGTCACCGCCCGGCTGCCCCAGCCGGGGTCGGTGGTGCTGCTGGCGCTGCTCACCCTGGCGGTGAACGCGGTGCTCATCTGGGTCTTCTCCGCCCTGACGGGCCTGCTGGCCGTCTCCGGGCTGCTCGTCGCCGCGCTGGCGGCGCTGCTCATCTCGGTCTTCGCCGCCGTGCTGTCCCTGGTGGCCGATCGGCTCCTGGCCGCGCGCGCCCAGCGCACCGGTCCGGCCCCCGCCACTCGCGGGTGAGGCGCCCCGCAGGCGCCGGGAGGGGCGGCGACTACGCTCGTGCCATGGACCCCGGTTCCAGCGCCCCCGCCGTGGCGCGCTCGATCGGCCTCGTGCTCGGGCTCGGCCTCTCCGTGGCGGCGGTGACGCCCTCCCTGCTGCCGCGGCCGCCCGTCTTCCAGGGCTTTCTCGCCGGGGTCGGTTTCACGCTCGGCCACGGCCTGGGGGTCCTGCTCGTGGGGCTCGTGCTCCGGGCCGCTGCCGCCCGCCGCACCGGCGGACTCCCACCGGCCCGGGGCTCCGGGCGCGGCTCCCGCCGGACCGCCGTGCGGGAGTGGGCGGCGGCCGCCGTCCTCGTGGTCCTGGGCTCGCTGGCCCTGTCCGCCCTGGTGGTCGAGTGGCAGAACGACGTCCGCGCGAACGTGGACATGCCCCCTCGGGCCGCCGCCGGGCTGGGCCCGTTCCTGCTGTCCTGGGCGCTGACCTCCGCGGCGGGACTGGGGCTCCTGGGCGCGCTGGGCGCCGTGCGGCGGCGCGCCCGCGACCTCGCCCGCCGTCGCGGCGCCGGCGCGGGCGCGGCCTCGGCCGTCTCCGTGGCCGCCGCGGGCACGGCCGTCCTCCTGGCCGTCCTGCTCGTGGTGCTCGGCGTGCTGGCCGCGGCGGACCGGGTCTACGCGGCACGGGACGCGACGACCCCCGAGGGCGTGGCCGAGCCCGGCTCCCGGTGGCGCTCGGCGGGCGGGGACTCGCCGGTGCGCTGGGAGGCGCTCGGCATGCAGGGCCGCGCCTTCGTCGGCGGCGGGCCCACCTCGGCGCAGATCGAGGAGGTCACGGGCCGTCCCGCGGCGGAGCCGGTGCGGGTCTACGTGGGGCTGGACCAGGCCGAGACGGCCGAGGAGCGCGCCGCCCTGGCCGTGGACGAGCTGCGCCGCACCGGCGGCTTCGAGCGGGAGGTGCTGGTGGTGGCCGCGCCCACCGGGTCGGGCTGGCTCGAGCGCCAGTCCGTGGACACCGTGGAGTACCTCAACGCGGGGCGCACGGCGATCGTGGCCACGCAGTACTCCTACCAGCCCAGCTGGGTCTCCTTCCTCTTCGCCCCGGAGCTGCCCCGCGCCTCGAGCCGGGCGCTGTTCGACGCCGTGCACGCCGAGTGGGCGCGGATGCCGGCGGGGGACCGTCCCCGGCTGGTGGTGTACGGGCTGAGCCTCGGCGCCTCCGGGATGCAGTCCGTGTTCGCCGACGTCCCGGAGATGACCCGCCGCACGGACGGCGCCGTGTTCACCGGCCCGCCGAACAACGCCCAGCCCTGGCGGAGCCTGCAGGAGGGCCGCGACCCCGGCAGCCCCGTGTGGCAGCCGGTCCTGGACCAGGGCCGGACCGTGCGCTGGCTCTCCGTCCCGGGGGACTTCGACGCCGTGCCCGGGCCGTGGGAGCGCCCGCGGATCGCCTACCTCCAGCACGCCACGGACCCCATCACCTGGCTGGACCCCGCCGTGATCTGGCAGCGGCCGGAGTGGCTGGCGGGACCGCAGGCCGAGGGCGGGCGCGCCGCGGACGTGAGCGACGCGATGGTGTGGATCCCGCTCCTGACCTACCTCCAGCTGGCCGTGGACATGGTCCTGGGCGAGGCCGTCCCGGCCGGCCACGGGCACAACTACGGGGACGTCGCCGTGGACGCGTGGGCCGCCGTCCTGCCGGACCACGGCCTGGACGGGCCGGCCCTGGACCGCGTCCGGGAGGTCATCGCCGCCTACCCCTACGAGGACGCCGGGGCGGACTGAGGCCGGCGGCCGGGCGGGGCGCGGTCGTCCCTGCCGCCGGGTCCCGGGCCGGCCCGGTGCTACCGCCCCGTCAGCTCCGCCCGGGCGAGGTCCAGGGCCCGGGCCAGGCGCTGCACGCCCACCTCCGTGCGCTCCGGGCTCGTGGAGGCGAAGCACAGCCGGAAGGCGTCCTGGAACCGGCCCGAGGGGGACAGCGCGGGACCGGGGATGAAGGCGACCCCCTCGGCGAGGGCGATCTCGAACAGCCGGGGCGTGGCCACGGCCGCGTCGTCGCCCTGCAGGGTCACCCACAGGAAGAAGCCGCCCTCGGGGTCGGTCGTGACCACCCGGGAGCCCAGGTGACGGGCGATCGAGGCGTCCATGGCCTGTTTGCGCCGCCGGTACTCCGTGCGCAGGCCGGCCAGGTGGTCGTCGTAGCCGCCCTGGCGCACGAACCGCTCCACGATGTGCTGACCGGGGACGTTCGTGCAGGTGTCCATGGCCTGCTTGCCTGCGATCAGCAGCCTCCGCAGCCGAGGGTCGGCGTCCACCCACCCCACGCGCAGCCCCGGGGCGAGGACCTTGGAGAAGGTCCGCACCGAGAACACGAGCGGGTCGTCCGGGCTGATCTCCCGGAACCCGGGGACGTCCTCGCCGGCGAAGCGCAGGCCCCCGTACGGGTCGTCGTCGATGATCACGGAGCCCCACCGGTGCGCGAGGTCCAGGAGGCGCCGCCGGCGCGGCTCGCTCAGCGTGGTGCCGGAGGGGTTCTGGAAGTTCGGGATCGTGTAGACCGCCCGCGGGGTGCGCCCGGTCTCGGCGACCAGCGTCTCCAGCGCGTCCACGTCCATGCCGTCCTCGTCGACGGGGACCTCGAGCAGGTCCGCGCCGTAGCTGAGGGCGGTGCCGGAGCCGTTCGTGTAGGTGGGGGACTCGACCACCACGAGGTCGCCAGGGTCCACGAAGAGCTTGAACGCGAGGTCGAGGCCCTGCATGCCGCCGGAGGTGATGACGAGCCGTTCGGGCCGGGTCGGCTCCGGGGTCGTGGAGTGGTGGGCCACGACGGTCTCGAGCAGACCGGGCTCGCCCTCCGTGGCCCCGTACGTGAACGAGCCGGCGCCGAGGACCTCGGCGGCGATCCGCCGGAACTGCTCCGTGGGGATCACCTCGGCGGCCGGGGCGCCCATCGCGAAGCGGACGATGTCGTGGGTCTGGGCGGCGAGCAGGGACGTCGAGGAGTCGATGACCGACCCCACGAGCCCGTCCGCCCGGCGGGCCAGGGGCAGCAGGCCCCGGGCGGGGTCGCCGCCCACCCCCGCGGTGGGGGTGGTGCGCAGGCCGGCCACGGTGGTGAGGGAGGCGGCGGTGGTGGTCATGGGATCACTTCCTGATGAGGGCTCGGGGGAAGGAGGTCAGGGCCTCCGTCCCGGTGGCGGTGATGCGGATCGACTCGGAGACCTCGTAGCCGTACCCGGTCATCCACATGCCGCAGATGAGGTGGAACGTCATGTTCTCGGCGAGCACGCTCTCGTCCTCCGAGCGGATGCTGATGGTGCGCTCGCCCCAGTCGGGGGGATAGCCGATGCCCACGGAGTAGCCGAGCCGGCTGGGCTTCTCGAGCCCGAACTCCGCGAGCGCCCAGTTCCAGGTGCTCGCGAGCTCGCGCACCGGGACGCCCGCGGCGGTGACGTCGAGCACGGCCTCGAGCCCCGAGGCCACGGCCTCCTCGAGCAGGCCCAGCTCGGCCGTGGGCGGGCCGAGCATCACCGTGCGGGCCAGCGGCACGTGGTAGCGCCGGTGCACCCCGGCGAGCTCCACCACCACGGCGTCGCCCTCCCGCAGCACCCGGTCCGACCACGTGAGGTGCGGGGTGTCGGCGGAGGCCCCGGTGGGGAGCATCGGGACCATGGCCGGGAAGTCCCCCCACGCGTCGTCGACCCCCTCGACCTGGGCCCGGGCCACCTGCGCCGCGACGAGGTGCTGCGGGACCCCGGGCTCGATCGTGTCGATCGCGGCCTGCATCGCGGCCGTCGTGACGCGGGCGGCCGTGCGCAGGTACTGGATCTCCGCCGGGGACTTCACGGCCCGCACCCAGTTCACGAGGTCGAAGGCGTCCACGAGGGTCCACTCCGGGAGGGCGTTGACGAGCGAGCGGTAGCCCTTGGGGGAGAAGAAGTGGGAGTCCATCTCCAGGCCCACGCACCCCCGGGCGGCCGGGGCGACCCGGCCGCGGCGGCGCAGGGCGAAGGCCACCCAGTCGAAGGGGTGCAGGTGCGGGCGGTGCACGTAGCGCTCGGGGTAGCCGACGATCTGCCCGGGGTCCAGCCGGGCCGTGCGGAACGCGCCGTTGGCGTCCATCTCCCGCAGGAACAGCAGCAGCTCGCCCTCCGCCGGCACGAACAGCAGCTGCGGGGTGTAGAAGGACCAGGCGTCGTAGCCCGTCAGGTAGAACAGGTTCGCGGGGTCGGTCACCAGCAGCGCGCCCAGGCCCTGCTCCGCCATCCGCCCCCGCACCGCGCGCAGCCGGGCGGCGTACTCCGCGTCGGGGAACAGCGCGGGGCGGACGTCCGGACCGGCCACGGTGTCATCGGCCACGGGGCACCGCCGTGTACTTCGTCTCGAGGAACTCCTCGATGCCCGTGCGGCCGCCCTCGCGCCCGAGGCCCGAGGCCTTGACCCCGCCGAAGGGCGCCGCCGGGTTGGAGACCAGCCCCGTGTTGATCCCGACCATGCCGACCTCGAGGGCCTCGCTGACGCGGAAGCTGCGGTCCACGTCGCGGGTGAAGAGGTAGCCCACGAGCCCCCACGGGGTGTCGTTGGCCCACCCGAGCACCTGCTCCTCGGAGTCGAACGCCACCACGGGCGCCACCGGCCCGAAGATCTCCTGGGACATGAGCGCGGCCTCGGGGCTGACCCCGGACAGCACGGTGGGGGCGTAGAACCAGCCCCGGCCCCCGGCCCGGCGTCCCCCGCACAGCACGGACGCCCCCCGGGCCAGGGCGTCGTCCACGAGCTCCTCCACCTTGGCCAGGGCCTTCTCCTCGACGAGGGGGCCCACCTGGGTGCCCTCGGCCACGCCGTGGCCCACGGTGAGGGAGCCCATGCGCTCCGCGAGGCGTGCGGAGAACTCCCCGGCCACGGAGCGGTGGACGAACAGGCGGTTGGCCGCCGTGCAGGCCTCGCCCATGTTGCGCATCTTCGCGGTCATCGCGGCCTCGACCGCCACGTCGAGGTCGGCGTCCTCGAACACGATGAAGGGGGCGTTGCCGCCCAGCTCCATGGACGAGCGCATGACGTGCTGGGCCGCCTGCTCGAGCAGCCGCACCCCCACCTCGGTGGAGCCGGTGAAGGAGATCTTGCGGGCGATCCCCGAGGACATCCAGGGCCCGACCACCGAGGAGGCCCTCGAGGTGCACACGACGTTGAGCACCCCCGCCGGCAGCCCGGCCTCCACCAGGACGTCCACGAGGGCCAGGGAGGACAGCGGTGTGAGGTTCGCGGGCTTGAAGACCATCGTGCAGCCGGCCGCGACGGCCGGGCCGATCTTGCGGGTGCCCATGGCCAGCGGGAAGTTCCACGGGGTGACCAGCACGCAGGGCCCCACCGGCTCCTTGGAGACCAGGATCCGGGTCCTCCCGTCGCCCGAGAGGGTCATGTCCCCGCCGATCCGCACGGCCTCCTCGGAGAACCAGCGGAAGAACTCGGCGGCGTAGGCGACCTCCCCGCGGGCCTCGGCCAGGGGCTTGCCCATCTCCGTGGACATCACCAGCGCGAGCTCGTCCCGGCGGGCCATGATCAGGTCGTGGGAGCGGCGCAGGATCTCCCCGCGCTCGCGGGGCGCGGTCCGCGCCCAGTCCTTCTGGGTCCGCCCCGCGGCCTCGATCGCCCGGGCGGCGTCCTCCGGGCCGCCGTCCGCCACCGTGGCGACGACCTCCTCGGTGGCCGGGTCCACCACGGCGAAGCGGCGCCCGGAGGCGGCCTCGGCCCACTCGCCGTCGACGAAGACCCCGGTGCTGACCCCGGCAACGGCCTCCCGGGACCGGCGCAGGACGTTCTCGGAGGCGGTGATGGGGGCGGTGGTGGGGGCGGCGGAGTCGGTCACGGGGTGTCCTTCCGGTCGGGATCGGCGCGGGGTGCGGGGCGGGATCCGGTGCGTCCGGGCGCGGTGCGGGACGGGGCGGGGCTCATGCGGTCGCCGCCGCCCCGGCGAGGACCTCGGCCAGGGCGGCCTCGAAGCGCTCGAGGCCGGTGCGGACCTCCTGCTCGGAGACCACCAGGGCGGGGATCAGCCGGACCACGTTGCCGGCCGGCCCGCAGGTCAGGGTGAGCAGCCCGTGGCCGGTGGTGGCCTGCTGCACCGCGAGCGCGGCGGCGGCGTCCGGGGAGCCGTCCTCCTGCGCGAACTCGACGCCCTGCATCAGCCCGCGGCCGCGGACGTCGCTGATCCCGGGGTAGCGCTGCTGCAGGGGCCGCAGCCCCGCCTGCAGCTGGTCCCCGCGGACCCGCGCGTTCTCCACCAGGTCCTCGTCGCGGACCACGTCCAGGGTGGCGCAGGCCGCCGCGGCGGCCACGGCGTTGCCGCCGTAGGTCCCGCCCTGCGAGCCGGGCCAGCCCCGCTCCATCAGCGCGGTCGGCGCCGCGATCGCCGAGATCGGGAAGCCCGAGGCGAGACCCTTCGCGGTGATCAGCACGTCCGGGACCACGTCCGCGAACTGGTGGCCCCAGAACCGCCCGGTCCGCCCCACCCCGGCCTGCACCTCGTCCAGCACCAGCAGGATCCCGTGCCGGTCGGCCCGCTCCCGCAGCCCCTCGAGGAAGGCCGGCGGGGTGGGCAGGTAGCCGCCGTCGCCGAGCACGGGCTCGATCAGGAGGGCCGCGGTGTCCTCGGGCGCCGTCCGGGTCACCAGGAGGTAGTCCAGCTCCCGCAGGGCGAAGTCGACCGCCGTCCGCTCGTCCCACCCGTAGCGGTGGGCGTAGGGGAACGGGGCCATGTGCACCCCGCCCATGAGCGGGGAGAAGCCGGCGGAGAACCGGGTGCCCGCTGTGGTGAGGGTCGCCGCGGCCACCGTGCGGCCGTGGAAGCCGCCCTGGAAGACCACCACGTTGGGCCGGTCCGTGGCCATCCGGGCCAGCCGCACCGCGGCCTCGACCGCCTCGGAGCCGGAGTTGGCGTAGAACACGGAGTCCAGGCCCGGCGGCAGGACCTCGCCCAGCTTCTCGGTGAGCTCGAGCAGCGGGGGGTGCAGCACGGTCGTGTACTGGGCGTGGATGACCCGGCCGACCTGCTCGCGGGCCGCCTCGACCACCCGGGGGTGGCAGTGGCCCGTGCTGGTCACCCCGATCCCGGTGGTGAAGTCCAGGTACTCGCGCCCGTCCGTGCCGGAGATCCAGCAGCCCCGGGCGGAGTCGACGACGACCGGGGTCGCCTGCTTCAGAAGCGGACTCAGTGAGGTCATGGCTCATCATGGGAACAGCCCGTGCAGATTGTCAACAATCGGACCGCCCCCGTAGGGTGGCCCCATGAGCACCGTGCGCGAGCCGCCCCGTGTCGTCGTGCTGACCGCCGAGGGCACGCCACCGCCCGGCAACGAGGACGCCCTCCGTGCCCTCGCCGACGTCACGGTGGTGACGCGCGAGGGTCTCGCCGACGCCCTCGCGGGGACCGGCGGGCGGCGCCCGGCGGAGGTGCTGCTGCTGTGGGACTTCTTCTCGGACGCGCTCGCCGGCGCGTGGGACGCCGCGACGGGGCTGCGCTGGGTGCACGTCGCGGCCGCCGGGGTGGACGCCGTGCTGTTCCCGGCGCTGCGCTCCTCGGCGGTGCTGGTGACCAACGCGCACGGCGTCTTCGACCGGCCCATCGCCGAGTTCGTCCTCGCCGCGGTCCTGGCCCAGGACAAGCAGCTGCACCGGAGCGCGCGGCTGCAGCGCGAGCACCGGTGGGTGCACCGCGAGCTGCGGCGCACCCAGGGCTCCACGGCCCTCGTCGTGGGCACCGGGGGGATCGGCCGCGCCACCGCCAGGCTGCTGCGGGCGGTGGGGGTGGAGGTCCGCGGCGCCGGGCGCACGGCGCGGACGGAGGACCCGGACTTCGGGACCGTCGTCCCCGCCGCCGAGCTGGCCGAGCACGCCGGGTGGGCGGACCACGTGGTGCTGGCCGCCCCGCTGACCGGGCGGACGCACGGGATCGTGGGCCCCCGGGTGCTCGCGGCGATGTCCCCGCACGCCCACCTCGTGAACGTGGGCCGGGGCGCGCTGGTGGACGAGGACGCGCTGCTGGAGGCCCTCCGGGCGGGGCGTCCGGCCGCCGCGACCCTGGACGTCTTCGACACGGAGCCCCTTCCGCGGGACCACCCCTTCTGGGCGATGGACAATGTGCACGTGTCCGCGCACATGTGCGGGGACGTGGAGGGGTGGCGGGACGAGCTCGCCGCCCAGTTCGAGGACAACCTCCGGCGCTGGACGGCCGGGGAGCGGCTGGTCGACCAGGTGGACAAGGACGCCGGCTACGTCCGCTCCCGGTGAGGGGGCGGCGGGACCGCCGGCGACGGCGCCGCGGGTCCCGTGCCGGCGGGCCACGACGAGAGGAGAGCACGGACCATGCGCGTAGCAGTTCCCAGAGAGATCAAGCCGGCCGAGCGGCGGGTGGGCCTCGTGCCCGCCGGGGTGACCCAGCTCGTGCGGGACGGCCACGAGGTGCTCGTGGAGACCGGCGCGGGGGAGGGCTCCGGGTTCGACGACGACGCCTACACCGCCGCGGGGGCCGAGGTGGTCGACCGGTCCGCCGTGTGGGAGCGGGCGGAGCTGCTGGTCAAGGTGAAGGAGCCGGTGGCCGAGGAGTACGGGTTCCTGCGCCCCGACCTCACGCTCTTCGCGTACCTGCACCTGGCCGCCGACCGCCCGCTCACCGAGGCGCTGCTGGAGGCGGGCACCACCGCCGTGGCCTTCGAGACCGTCCGCGCCGGCCGGACCCTGCCCCTGCTCCAGCCGATGTCCGAGATCGCGGGCCGGCTCGCCGCGCAGTCCGCCGCCCACCACCTGCAGTCCAACGCCGGCGGCCCCGGGCTCCTGATGGGCGGGGTCCCCGGCGTCGCCGCGGCCAAGGTCGTGGTGGTCGGCGGCGGGGTCGTGGGCACGCAGGCCGCCCTGATGGCCTCGGGGCTGATGGCCGACGTCACGGTCCTCGACGCCAACGGCGTGCGGATCCGCGAGCTCACCGACCTGCTCGGGCACCGGGCCCGCGTGCTGATGAGCGACGAGCACGTGCTCGAGGAGGAGATCTCCGGGGCGGACGTGGTGATCGGGGCGGTGCTCGTCCCGGGGGCGGCGGCGCCCAAGCTCGTGCGCCGCGAGCACCTCGCGGTGCTGCACGACCACGCCCTGCTCGTGGACGTCGCCATCGACCAGGGCGGGTGCTTCGAGACCTCCCACCCGACCACCTACGACGACCCGACGTTCGAGGTGGACGGCATCACCCACTACTGCGTGGCGAACATGCCCGGCGCCGTGCCGCGCACCGCGACCCGGGCCCTCGCCAACGCCACCACGCCCTATCTGCGGCGCCTGGCCCGCGGCCCGGAGCAGGCCCTGGCCGCCGATCCGGAGTTCGCGGCCGGGCTCAACACGGCCGCCGGCAGGATCCGGCACGCCGGGGTGGCGGAGGCCTTCGCGGACCTGCCCGCGCAGCTGGACTGAGTCCCGGCGGACGTCCCGCCGGGGCTCAGTCCGGCGCCGGGCCGTCCGCCGTGAGCAGGCGGAGCAGCCGCTCCAGCTCGACCCGGTCCTCCGGGGCCAGCCGCGAGAAGTACTCCTCGGACTCCCGGCGCCGGTCCTCCCGGACCCGCTCGCGCAGGCCGGTGCCCCGGGGCGTCAGCGCCACCAGCGTGGCCCGCCGGTCGGACGGGTCCGGGACCCGTTCCACGAGCCCCTTCTGCTCGAGCAGGTCCACCACCTCCGTGGCGGACCGCGGGGCGATGCGCAGGGCCTCGGCGAGGTCCTTCACCCGCAGGCTGGCGGACCCGCCGCCGTGGCGGCAGGTCCCGGCCGGGCCGTGCCGGTGTCCCGGCCCGCCGGCGCACCCGGCGAGGGCGTCGAGCGCCCGGAACTGGTGCGGGGTCAGTCCGAAGGGGGCCAGCTGCTCGGCCCACCGGCGGCGCAGCCGGCGGAAGACGGCGTGCAGCAGGTCCCCCAGGCGGGCCGGATCGGGAGCGTCGTAGGGCATGGCGTCATCCTATCCCCGTTGCGGGCTACCTCATAGAGAGGTAACCTCCTTGATAGTTCCCGAGGAGGATCCCATGGCGACGACCCATCACCCCGCGCGCGTCCGCACCCCGGCGCACGACGGCGGAGGCACCCCGGTCGACAGCCCGGGCGTCCTGTCCGGTGCCGGTCCCGGAGGCGGCGGGGGCGGAGGTCGGCCTGCGCGCCAGAACCCCGCGGACCGGACGCAGCTCGCCCGGCACCCCGTCAGCCCGCGCCGGATCGCGGCGCTGTTCGCCCCGCACCGGGGCACGATCGCGCTCGTCGTCGTGCTCATCACCGCGTCCTCGGTCGTCAACCTCGCCCAGCCGTTCCTGGTCCGCGGCGTGATCGACGACGCCCTGCCGAGCGGCGACACCCGCCTGCTGGTGCTGCTGACCGCCCCGATGGTCGGGGTCGCGGCGCTCACCTCCGTGATCGGCGTGGTCCAGACCTGGATGGCCACCGCCATGGGCCAGCAGGTGATGCACGCGCTGCGCGTGCAGCTCTTCACCCACCTGCAGGCCCAGTCGCTGGGGTTCTTCACCCGGACCCGGGGCGGGGAGGTGCAGTCGCGGCTCACGCACGACATCGCGGGGATGCAGTCCGTGGTCACCAGCTCCGCCACGGGCATGGCGTCCAACCTCACCACCGCCGTGGCGACGGCCGTGGCCATGGTGGCGCTGTCCCCGGCGATGAGCCTCGTCTCCCTGGTGGTGCTGCCGCCGGCGATCTGGCTCTCCCGCCGCGTGGCCCTCATCCGCCGGGACGTCACCGACGAGCGCCAGCGGGAGCTCGCCGCGCTCCACACCCAGGTGGAGGAGGGGCTGTCCGTCTCGGGGGTCCGCCTGGCCAAGACCCTGGGCACCACCGCGCGGGACGCGGAGCGCTTCACCGAGCGCTCCGACCGGCTCGTGGGCCTGGAGCTGCGCAGCCAGCTGGCCGGGCGCTGGCGGATGGCCACCATGCAGATCGTCTTCGCCGCCATCCCCGCCGTGATCTACCTGGCCGCCGGCTTCCCGGCCACCAGCGGCGGCATGACCATCGGCACCCTCGTGGCATTCACCGCCCTGCAGGGGACCATCTTCCGGCCCGTCATGGGTCTGCTGAACATCGGCGTGCAGTGGGTGTCCGCGCTGGCCTTCTTCAGCAGGATCTTCGAGTACCTCGACCTCGAGCCGCAGATCGTCCCGCCCGCCGCGCCCGTCCGGCTGGACCCGGCCGCCGTGCGCGGCGAGGTCCGGTTCGAGGGCGTGCGCCACGCCTACGACGACGGGGCCGACGTCCTGCACGAGCTCGACCTGGTGCTGCCGGCGGGCACCACCACGGCGGTGGTCGGACCCACCGGCTCGGGCAAGAGCACCCTCGGCTCCCTGCTGCCGCGGCTCAACGACGTCGCCCACGGCAGGGTGACGATCGACGGCGTCGACGTGCGGGAGATCGATCCGGCGGACCTCGCCCGGATCGTGGGCGTCGTCTCCCAGGAGACCTACCTGGTGCACGCCACGGTGCGCGCGAACCTCCTGCTGGCCGATCCGGACGCCTCCGACGCCGAGCTGTGGGCCGCCCTGGGCGCCGCGCGCGTCGCCGACACCGTCGCCGGGCTGCCGGATGGGCTGGACACCGTGGTCGGCGCGCGCGGCCACCGCTTCTCCGGCGGGGAGCAGCAGCGCCTGGCCATCGCCCGGACCGTGCTGCGCAACCCGCCCGTGCTGGTCCTCGACGAGGCCACCAGCGCGCTGGACAACACCACCGAGGCGCAGGTCCAGGAGGCCCTCGACCGGCTGGCCGCCGGCCGCACGACCCTGACCATCGCGCACCGGCTCTCCACGGTCGAGAACGCCGACCAGGTCGTGGTGCTCGAGGGCGGACGCATCGTCGAGCGGGGCGCGCCGCGGGAGCTGCGCGCGGCCGGCGGCCCGTTCGCCCGGCTGGCCGCCCGGACCGGCCCGGCCGGCGGCGCCGGCCCGCGCCCCGGCGCCGCCTCCTGACCCGCGGGAGCCCGCGTGACCACGGACGTCCGTGGTCACGCGGGCTCCCGCGGGTCGGCCGGTGCGCCCGGGGTCAGCCGCGCGTGCCGTGCTGGACGATCAGCGGCCGGCCGGCGGGCTGCGCCACCCGCTCGCGCGCCGTCCGGGCCGCCGCCACGAGGTGCTCCAGCGACGCCCTCGTCTCCTCGTAGCCGCGGGTCTTCAGGCCGCAGTCCGGGTTGACCCACAGGGTCCGCGCCGGGACGTGCTCGAGGGCCCGCTCGAGCAGCTGCTCGATCTCCTCCTGGGAGGGCACGCGCGGGGAGTGGATGTCCCACACGCCCGGCCCGATGCCCCGGGAGAAGCCGGCGGCCTCGAGGTCGGTCAGCACCTCCATCCGGGACCGGGCCGCCTCGATGCTCGTGACGTCGGCGTCCAGGCCGTCGATCGCCCCCACCACCTCGCCGAACTCCGAGTAGCACAGGTGGGTGTGGATCTGGGTCTCGTCCCGCACCCCCGAGGTGGCCAGGCGGAACGCGTCCACCGACCAGCCGAGGTAGGCGGGCTGGTCCGCGCGGCGCAGCGGCAGCAGCTCCCGCAGCGCCGGCTCGTCCACCTGGATGATCCCGATCCCGGCGGCCTCGAGGTCCGCGACCTCGTCCCGCAGCGCGAGCGCCACCTGGTTCGCCGTCTCGCCGAGCGGCTGGTCGTCGCGCACGAAGGACCACGCGAGGATCGTCACCGGGCCCGTCAGCATGCCCTTGACCGGCTTGTCGGTGAGGGACTGGGCGTGGCCGATCCACGGCACCGTGAACGCCTCGCCGCGCAGGCCCGGACCCTCCCGGCTGACGTCGCCCCACAGGATCGACGGGCGGGTGCAGCGGGAGCCGTAGGACTGGACCCAGCCGTGGACGGTGGTCGCGAAGCCGTCGAGGTGCTCGGCGAAGTACTGGACCATGTCGTTGCGCTCCGGCTCGCCGTGCACCAGCACGTCCAGGCCCAGCTCCTCCTGCAGCCGCACGACCCGCTCGATCTCCTCCCGCAGGAAGGCGTCGTACTGCGCGTCCGTCAGGGCGCCGGCGCGGTGCCGGGCGCGGGCGGCACGGACCTCGGCGGTCTGGGGGAAGGATCCGATCGTGGTGGTGGGCAGCGGGGGCAGGGGGCCGGACGCCGTGAAGGCCCGGCCGTCCTGGGCGCTCCGGCGGACCTCCGCGGCAGACCGTCCGATGTCCGCGGCGGTCAGCGACCCGGCGCGCTCGCGCACGGCCGCGTCCCGGACCCCCGCGGCGTCCTGCCGGGTGCGGCGGGCCTCGGCGGCCTCGGCCAGCTCCGGCGCGACCGCCTCCGTCCCGGCGGCGAGACCGCGGGCCAGGGTGACGATCTCGCCGACCTTCTGGTCGGCGAAGGCGAGCCAGCTCCGCAGCTGCGGGTCCAGCCGGGTCTCCTCGGCCACGTCGTGCGGGACGTGGAACAGGGACGTGGAGGAGGCCACGGACACCTGGGCGCCCCCGCGGGCCAGCTCCGCGAGCTGGTCGAGCCGGCCGGCCAGGTCGGCCCGCCACACGTTGTGCCCGTCCACGGCGCCGGCCACGAGCACGGCGGAGTCCTCGCCCCGGAAGAGCTCCAGCTCCTCGGCGGTGGGGGCGGCGCCCTTGACGAGGTCGAGGTGCAGGGCCTCCACCCCGGAGCAGGCCAGCGGGTGCAGCAGCGGCCCGGGGGAGCCGTAGGACGTGGTGACGAACAGCTGCGGGCGCCCGGTCACGGCGGTCAGGCCCGTGTAGGCGTCCCACACGGACGAGGCGAGCTGCTCGCCGGTGACGTCCTGGTCCGCCACGAGGGCCGGCTCCTCCAGCTGCACCCAGTCCGCGCCGGCGGCGGCGAGCTCCTGGAGCAGCCGCGCGTACACGGGCAGCAGCTCGGGGAGCCGCTGCAGCGGGTCGAAGCCCGCGGGGGCGTCGTCGTCGGCCTTGGCGAGGAGGAGGAAGGACACCGGGCCCACGAGGACCGGGCGGACGGTGAAGCCGTGCGCGGCGGCACGGCGGACGTCGGCCACGAGCCGGTCGGCGGTGGCGCGGAGCGGGGTCTCCGGGCCGATCTCGGGCACGAGGTAGTGGTAGTTGGTGTCGAACCACTTGGTCAGCTCGAGGGGAGCGCGCCCGGCGTCGCCGCGGGCCAGCACGAAGCTCGCGTCGAGGCCGAGCCGGCCCTCGGCGTCGGCGAGATCGGCGAAGCGGGCCGGCACCGCCCCGAGGGCCACGGTGGTGTCCAGGACCTGGTCGTAGAGGGGGAACGCCGCGGGCAGGGACGAGTCCCGGGCGCCGAGGCCCAGCTCCACGAGCCGGCGGTGGGTCGCCAGCTGCAGGTCGGCGGCCGCAGACTCGAGCTCCTCGCGGGTCGAGCGCCCGGCCCAGTAGGCCTCCAGGGCCTTCTTCAGCTCGCGGCGGCGGCCGATCCGGGGGTAGCCGGTGATGGTGGCGGCGGGGAACGGGACAGTGGTCATGGTGGTCTCCTGAAGAGGTGTCGAGGGGTCGTGCGGAACGGTGGGTGGGCGCGTGCTCAGGCGGGGAGCAGAAGGTCCTCGAGCGCGACGGGCACGTGCGGGACGCGCGGGAGGTCCACGTGCTCCAGCAGGTCGAGCGCGGCCCCGTGCTCGTTGAAGGTGTAGAGGTGCAGCCCGGGGGCGCCGGCGTCCAGGGCGGCGCGGGCCAGCCGCGCCGCGAAGGCCACGCCGGCGCGGTGCCGCTCGGCAGGACCGGGCGCGTCCTCCAGCGCGGCGGCCAGGCCCGGGTGGGGCGCCAGGCCCGCCAGCCGGCACAGCGTCCGGAGCCGCCGCGGGTCGGTGACCGGCATGATCCCCGGGACGATCGGGATCGTCACCCCGGCCGCCCGCGCCGCCGCGACCAGGCGCTCGTAGCGCTGCGGGCGGAAGTAGACCTGCGTGATCGCGAAGTCCGCCCCGGAGCGCTGCTTGGCCAGCAGCACCTCGACGTCGTGCCGGAAGGACGGCGACTCCGGGTGCCGGGTCGGGTAGGCGGCCACGCCCACGGCGAGCCGGCCGGCCGCCAGGGCCGCGGTGTGGCGCTGCTCGACCTCGCGCACGAGCTCCACGAGCTCGCCGGCGTGCCGCAGCTCGCCCGGCTCGGCCCCCGGGTCGAGGTCGCCGCGCAGGGCCAGGACGCCCCGGACGCCGCGGCGGACCAGTGCGGCCACGGTCTGCTCCAGCTCGGCCCGAGTGCTGCCGACGCACGTCAGGTGGGCCAGGGGCCGCAGGCTCGTGCGCGCCAGGAGGTGGTCGAGCAGGGCGAGCGAGCTGTCCCGGCGCTGCTCGTCCCCGCTGTACGTCACCGAGACGTGGTCGGGACGGGTGGGCTCGAGCTCCTCGATGGTCCGCAGCAGCGTGTCGGCGCTCGCCGCGCTGCGCGGCGGATAGAGCTCGTAGGACAGGGACGGCGGCGCCGGCCGGGCGGTCGGGCGTGGTGTCACGTTCTTCCTCCAAGGGTCACCCCGAGGGAGGGCAGCAGCCGTCCCGGAGTGGACCCGGGAGGCTGCGACAGCTCCATCGGTCCTGGCGGGAGCACCGTTCCGTGCACCCCGTGGCGGGGGCGCGGATGGTTGCTGCGGCGTCGACGAGCCAGGTCTCTCGGCCGCTCTGGATAGATGCAGGACCCATTCCAGCGGCTGCCCCGCCGCGCTGCCAAGTGCGGGCGCCCAGAAGACGCCGGTGCGCCGACTGTGACGACCGCGGCGTCACAGGACGCAACACGGACGCGCGGCGACGCACCGGCGGCGACGCACCGGCGGCGACGCCCATGCGGAGCGCAGGTCCGGGTCCGTCACGATCCGGTCTCGGGTCTTGCCGGGCCGGGGCGGGCGGCCTAGTCTTTGACAACCAACAGGTTGATCAAGGAATCAGTTGACAAACACCGTGGACCCCGGCGACGACGAGCTCGACAGGGCCTTCCTGGCCCTGGCCGACCCGGTCCGCCGCCGCATCGTCGCCCGGCTCAGCCGCGGACCGGCCACGGTCACCGAACTGGCGGAACCCTTCGCGATCTCCCTCCAGGCGGTCTCGAAGCACATCCAGGTCCTCGAGCAGGCGCAGCTCGTCACGCGCACCCGTGACGCCCAGCGCCGGCCCGTCCACCTGGACCCCGCACGGCTCGAGGCGCTCACCGCGTGGATCGACCGGTACCGGCTGGTCCGGGAGGAGCAGTTCCGCCGCCTCGACGCCGTGCTCGACACCCGAGCCGCGGACCGCGGCCAGCACACCCAGGACTGAACCATGGGACACGCACTGCACCTGACCGTCCCCGACGGCCTGCCCTTCATCGACTTCGAGCGCGAGTTCGACCACCCCGTGGCCGACGTCTTCCGCGCCCACGCCGACCCCGAGCTGTTCCGGCAGTGGATCGGGCCGCGCGGGCTGCGGACCCGGATCGACGGCTTCGAGTTCCGCCCCGGCGGCGCCTACCGGTTCGTCCAGCGCGGCGAGGACAGCACCGAGGAGTACGCCTTCCGCGGCGTCTTCCACACGGTGCGCGAGAACGAGCTCGTGGTCCAGACCTTCGAGTACGAGGACTGGCCCGACGCCGTGGACCTGGAGTACCTGCATTTCGAGGACCTGGGCGACGGCCGGTGCCGGCTGCGCGGGCACACCGTCCACGCGTCCCAGGAGGCCCGCGACGGGATGGTCGGATCCGGCATGGAGAAGGGCGTGGCCGAGGGCTACGAGCGGCTCGAGGAGCTGCTGGGCGGGCGGACCGCGCAGGGCGGGGTCTGACCGTGGACTGGACGCTCGAGGTGGTGCTGGTGCCGGTGCGCGACGTCGACCGGGCCGTGGAGTTCTACCGGGACCAGGTCGGCTTCCACCTCGACCACCACACCACCACCGAGCAGATGGACATCGCCCAGCTGACCCGGCCCGGGTCCGGCTGCTCGATCGTGGTGGGCAACCTCCCCGCCCACCGGGAGATGGCCCCCGGATCCCTGCGCGGGCTCCAGCTGGTGGTCGCGGACGCCCGGGCGGCCCGCGAGGAGCTGCTGTCCCGGGGCGTGGAGGTGAGCGGGATCACGGTGCTCGACGAGCGGGACGGCGGCACCGTCTTCGGCTTCAGCGACCCCGACGGCAACTCGTGGGCGGTCCAGGAGCTGCGGGTCCGCGCCGAGCGCCCGCTGATCCCGCCGGAGCACCGCCTCTGACACCGTCACCGGCGCCGGCGACGGCCGCGCACCGCGGCATGTCCTGTGCCCGTGGCCCCGGCGGAGCCGCGGCTCCGCCGGATCAGTCCTGCGGGGCGTGCTCGGCCCGGCGGCCGAGCACCTTCGAGGCCAGGGCGATGAGCGCCACCAGCCCGGCCGTGAGCAGGAGCTGGCCCCGCACGGCGCCGTCGAGCAGCCCGAGCAGGACGATCCCGGCGAGGAGCGCCAGCGCCAGGTACGACAGCCACGGGAAGGCCCACATCCGCAGGGGCAGCTCGGTGCCGTCCCGGTCCGCGCGGCGGCGCAGGACGATCTGCGAGACCAGCGCGAGCCCCCAGACGACCAGGCAGGTCGCGCCCACGGTGTTGAGCATCCACAGCAGCACGGTCTCGGGCCACAGGTAGTTCAGCACCACGGCGGCGAAGCCGAAGAGCACGGAGACGACCACCGCGCTCCGGGGGACCCCGCGGTCGGAGACGTCGGCGAAGGCCCGCGGCGCCGAGCCGCGGCGGGCCAGCGACCAGAGCATCCGGGACGCGCCGTAGATGTTCGCGTTGAGGGCCGAGAGCAGCGCCAGGATGATGACCACGGCCATCAGCACGTCCGCGCCGGGCACCCCGGCGGTCTCCAGCACGGCCACGAACGGGCTGACCGAGAGCTGCTCGTCGTTCCACGGCAGCACCAGGACCATGACGGTCACGGCGCCCACGTAGAAGACGAGGATCCGGACCAGGATGGTGCGCACGGCGCGGGCCACGTTGCGCTGCGGGTCCTCGGTCTCCGCGGCGGCGATGGTCACGAGCTCCGTGCCGCCGAACGCGAAGACCACCACGAGCAGCGCGGCGGCCACCCCGGTCGGGCCGTGGGGCAGGAAGCCGCCGTGAGCGGTGAGGTTCGCGAGCCCCGGGGAGGGCTCCTCGGTCAGGCCCAGGAGCACGGCGATCCCGACCGCGAGGAAGGCCAGCACCGCGAGCACCTTCATCAGCGCGAACCAGAACTCGGTCTCCCCGAGCGTGCGCACCCGCACCAGGTTGATCGCCGTGAACACCACCATGAACAGCAGCGCCAGCACCCACTGCTCGGCCACCGGCCACAGCTCCGCGAGCAGCTGGGCCGCGGCCGTGGCCTCCGCCGCGACCACCACCACGATCTGCGCCCACCACAGCCAGCCGAGGGTGCGTCCCACGGTGCGGCCCATGGCCTTCTCGGCGTAGGTGGAGAACGCGCCGGGGGACGGATCCGCGGCGGCCATCTCGCCCAGCGCCCGCATCACGAGCACGAGCAGCACGCACGCCACCAGGAAGGACAGCAGCACCGCCGGCCCGGCGGTGCGGATCGCGGCGCCCGTGCCGATGAACAGGCCGGTGCCGATCGCGCTGCCCAGGGCCATCATCACGAGGTGCCGGGCCTTGAGGTGGGTGCCCGGGGCGGCCGCGGGCGCGGAGGACGGGGACCCGCCCGGGGTCCACGTGGAAGGGGAACTCATGAGCATCGAGGGTATCGGACCGCGGTGGCCGCCGGACGGGGCGGCGGATGCCGGTCCCGGGTCACGGCCCGCTAGACTTGCACGGTACGAGCCCCTGGGTCTCCTCCTGCCGGCGTCGCGCCGTCCCGGTCGCGCGGGTGGGAGCGGGCCGACGCAGGGGCGTTGTCGTGCCCGGCCGGTGCGCGCCTCCGCCGGGGCCCGCGGGAGAAGTCCCGTTCCATCCAGGCAGGAGAGTCGTTCAATGCCAGCAATCGTGATCGTCGGCGCCCAGTGGGGCGACGAGGGCAAGGGCAAGGCCACCGACCTGCTGGGAGGCCGCGTGGACTACGTGGTCAAGCCCAACGGCGGCAACAACGCGGGGCACACCGTGGTGGTGGGCGGCGACAAGTTCGAGCTCAAGCTCCTGCCGGCGGGCATCCTGAGCCCCAACGCCGTCCCCGTGATCGGCAACGGCGTCGTCGTCAATCCCCAGGCCCTCTTCGAGGAGATCGACGGCCTCGAGGCGCGCGGGGCGGACACCTCCCGGCTGTGCGTCTCCGCGAACGCCCACCTGGTGGCCCCGTACCACCAGACGATGGACCAGGTCTCGGAGCGCTTCCTCGGCAAGCGAGCGATCGGCACCACGGGCCGCGGCATCGGGCCCGCCTACATGGACAAGGTCGGCCGGCTCGGCATCCGCGTCCAGGACGTCCTGGACGAGTCGATCCTGCGGCAGAAGATCGAGGGCGCGCTGCGGCAGAAGAACGAGCTGCTCGTGAAGCTCTACAACCGCCGGGACATCGACGTCGAGGAGGTCGTGCAGTACTTCCTGGGCTACGCCGACCGGCTCGCCCCGATGATCGTGGACTCGACCTACCTGCTCAACCAGGCCCTCGACGAGGACAAGGTGGTGCTCATGGAGGGCGGCCAGGCGACCTTCCTCGACGTCGACCACGGCACCTACCCGTTCGTGACGTCCTCCAACCCCACCGCGGGCGGCGCGTCCGTGGGCTCGGGCATCGGGCCGACCCGCATCACCCGGGCGATCGGCATCATCAAGGCCTACACCACCCGCGTGGGCGCCGGGCCGTTCCCCACCGAGCTCTTCGACGAGATGGGCGAGCAGCTGCGCACCACCGGCGGCGAGTTCGGCGTCAACACGGGCCGTCCCCGCCGCACCGGCTGGTACGACGCCGTGATGGCCCGCCACGCCTCCCGGATCAACGGCTTCACCGACTACTTCCTCACCAAGCTCGACGTCCTCACCGGCATCGAGCAGATCCCGGTGTGCGTGGCCTACGACGTCGACGGCGTCCGGCACGACGAGATGCCGATGACCCAGACCGAGTTCCACCACGCGAAGCCGATCTTCGAGCACTTCGCCGGGTGGGAGGAGAACATCACCGGCTGCCGCACCCTGGAGGACCTGCCGGCGAACGCCCGGGCCTACGTCGAGGCGCTCGAGTCGATGAGCGGCACCCGGATGTCCGCGATCGGCGTGGGCCCGGACCGCGACGACACCATCGTGGTGCGCGACCTCATCAACTGATCCCTCCTCTCCTCCGCGCGGTTGCACGCGTCGGCGACCTCGAGCGCCCCGGTCGCCGGCACGTGCGACCTCGCGGGCAGGCAGGGAAACGCTCAGACGAGGACCAGGACCACCCAGATGCCGAGGGCGCCGAGGGCGAGCATCGCGGCCGAGGTCGCCAGCACGGCGCCGACCTCCGGCTCCGTGCCCTCCTCGACGATGCCGCGGGCGCTGCGGACGTAGCGGGGGCGCTGCGTGACGTAGATCGCCGCCGCCGTGAGGACCGCCAGGCCGAACAGCACCAGCACGAACGGCCCGTGGTGCGGCAGCCAGCGCAGGAAGATCGCCGAGACCACCACGAAGGACATCAGGGTCCGGCCCCAGGCCATCGTGGTGCGCTCCGGCTGCAGCCCGGGGTCCCCGTGCGGCGGCCGAGGGGGGTCCGGGGGCCCCGGAGGGCGGCGGAGCTGCGGGCGGGGCATCTCAGCCCTGCAGGACGACGACGACGAGCACTCCCGCCGCGATCGCCCCGCCCACCGCGAGCACCGGTGCGATCAAAGGCAGGGGCAGCGGGGCCTGGCGCCGCATGCTCCGCTCCACCCCGATCCAGCGGAACGTGGCGCCCGCGCTGAGGAGCATGCTCAGCACCAGCAGCACGATTGCGAGGAACTTCCGCACGCCGTCGTCGAACAGGTCCGCGGTGAACGCCTCGATGGCGATCCCGCCGGCCAGGAACGCGAGCGCGGTCCGGATCCAGGCGAGGAACGTGCGCTCGTTGGCCAGCGTGAACCGGGGGTCGGGGGCGGTCCCGCCGCCGAGCACGCGCTCGGACAGCCGGCGTCGCCCCGGGGTCTCGGACTGCTCGCCCATCGCCTGCCCTTCGCTCGCACGGTCGTGTCGGCCCCATCCTGCCACGGGCCGTGCCGCGAGCTGTGCCACGGGCGGGGGCACAGGCAGGCGCACGGGCCGGTCGCGGATGCACCGGTCGCGGATACAGTGGGAGCTCCAGCCGCGACCCGCCGAGGAGGACACCCGTGAAGATCGCCGTCGGACAGTTCGCACCCACCGCCGACACGGCCGAGAACCTGGGGACCATGCGCCGGCTCACCGAGCAGGCCGCGGCCGGCGGGGCGCAGCTGGTGGTGTTCCCGGAGGAGGCCATGTTCTCCGAGCAGCTCCTCGGGGAGGACTTCGAGGAGCTGGTGCTGCGCGGCTGGTCCGGGTTCGTCCAGCAGCTGTCCTTCCTGGCCGCGCAGACCGGCGTCGCCGTGATCGCGGGCGGCTACGAGGGCTCCGCCGACGGGCGCCCCTACAACACGCTCGTGGCCGTGGACGCGCAGGGCGCGATCCTCGGCACGTACCGCAAGCTCCACCTCTACGACGCCTTCAGCCACCGGGAGTCCGACCGGATCCGCCCGGGGGACAAGGGCGTCACGGTGGTGCGGATCGGGGAGCTCGCGGTCGGCATGATCACCTGCTACGACCTGCGCTTCCCCGAGATCTGCCGCGCCGTGGTCGACGCCGGGGCGGAGCTGCTCACCGTGCCCGCGGCCTGGTTCGCCGGCGAGCACAAGGTGGACCACTGGCAGGCACTGCTCAAGGCCCGCGCGATCGAGAACACCGTCTGGGTCGCGGCCGCGGACACCTGCTCCGAGCACACGGTGGGCCGCTCCGCGGTGCTCGACCCGCTCGGCGTGGTGGTCGCCGAGGCGGGGGAGGACGAGACCGTGCTGACCGCCGACGTCATGCGCGAGCGCATCGCCGAGGTGCGCGAGACCGTGCCCGTGCTCGCGAACCGCCGGTTCGGCCCGGCGGAGCTGCTGCCCTCCGACGAGGGCTGAGGCGACCGCCGACCGACCGACTGAACCGACCGACCGACTGAACCGACCGACCGGTCTGACCGACTGCACCGACGACCCCTGGAGGACCCCGTGGACGACGACCGCTCCGATGCCCCGCCGCGCCCGGACGGCCCCGGCGGGTCCGGGCACGCCGGCGGCGGCCCGACGACCCCGTGGGGCCCACCGCCGCCGTGGCAGGCGGAGCGCTTCGCCGTGGGCCGCAGCCACGCCGACACCGCGCTGATCCTCGGCATCCTGAGCGTGGTGGTGCTGCCCCTGCTGGGCCCCTTCGCGATCTGGCAGGCGCGGGAGGCCGAGAAGCTCGGCACCCCCGCCGTTCCCGGGCGGGTGCTCGGCTGGGTCGGCACCGTCCTGCTCGGCGTCCTGGTGCTGTTCCTCGTCCTGTGGCTGGTCGCCGTCGTGTTCCTGGTCAGCTCCGGCGGCTGAGCCGGGGGCTGGGACGGATCCCGGCCCCCGGTCACCAGATGCGCACGCGCTCCACCTCGGGCAGCCACAGCGCGTCCGTCTCCCGCACCCCGAACGCCTCGTAGAAGGCGGGGACGTTGCGGACCGTCTGGTTCGCCCGGAACTCGTTGGGGGAGTGCGGGTCGGTGGCGATGCGGTGGCGCAGCGCCTCGTCGCGGGACTTCTGCTGCCACACGTAGGCCCAGGACAGGAAGAGGCGCTGCTCGGGGCTGTAGCCGTCGATCAGCTCCCCGGGGCCGAAGGCGCTGCCGGTCTCCCGGGACATCCGCCACGCCTGGTGGGCGATCGTGAGCCCGCCCAGGTCCCCGATGTTCTCCCCGAGGGTGAGCTCGCCGTTGACGTGCGTGCCCTCCTCCGCGAGCTGCTCCGGGACCAGGCGGTCGTACTGGCGCACCAGCTCCGCCGTGCGCTCCTCGAAGGCCTGCCGGTCGGCGTCGGTCCACCAGTTGCGCAGCCGGCCGTCGCCGTCGCAGGTCGAGCCCTTGTCGTCGAAGCCGTGGCCGATCTCGTGGCCGATCACGGAGCCGATCGCGCCGTAGTTCACGGCGTCGTCGGCGTCCTCGTCGAAGAACGGGGGCTGCAGGATCGCGGCCGGGAAGACGATCTCGTTGCGCAGCGGGTGGTAGTAGGCGTTGACCGTCTGCGGGGTCATGAGCCACTCGTGCTTCTCCACCGGCTGGCCCGCCTTGCGGACGAGCTCGGCGAGCCGGAACTCCGTGGTGCGGATCCGGTTGCCCACCAGGTCCTCGGGGTCGATCCGCAGGGAGGAGTAGTCCTTCCACTTCTCGGGGTAGCCGATCTTCGGGGTGAACTGGGAGAGCTTCTTCAGCGCCTCCTGGCGGGTCTCCTCGGTCATCCAGTCCAGGCCCGTGATCGAGACGCGGTAGGCCTCCAGGAGGTTGGCCACGAGTTCGTCCATCCGCTCCTTGGCGGTGGGGGAGAAGTGCGCGGCGACGTAGAGCTCGCCCACGGCCTCGCCGAGGACCCCGTTGACGAGCTCGACCCCGCGCTTCCAGCGGTCCTTGAGCCGCGGGGTCCCCGAGAGCACGGTGCCGTAGAAGGCGAAGTCCTCCTCGACGAACGCGGACGACAGGTAGGAGGCGCGCGCGGAGACCAGGTGCCAGCGGGCCCAGGACCGCCAGGCCGGCAGCAGCTCGTCGACGAGCAGCTCCTCGACCCCGGTGAAGAAGCTCGGCTGGGCGTTGACCACGGTGCGCAGCGCCGTCCCGGGCAGCTCCGCGCCCTCGGCCAGGAGCCGCCAGTCGAGGACCGCGGTGGAGGCCGCGAGCTCCTCGAAGCCCATGGGGTTGTACATCTTGGTGAGGTCGCGGACCGTGACCTTGTCCCAGTGGTGGGCGGCGATCCGCGTCTCGAGGTCCACCACGGCGCGGGCCTGCTCCTCGGCGTCCTCGACCCCGGCCAGGGAAAGCATGGTCCGCACGTGCTCCAGGTACTTACCGCGGATCGTGGCGTGCTGGTCGTCCCGGTAGTACTCCTCGTCGGGCAGGCCCAGCCCCGACTGCCCCACGAACACGAGCTGGCGCTCGGGGTCGCCCGGGTCGGCGTCGACGTCCACGCCGACCAGGCCGCCCGCACCGCGGCGGATCATCCGGCCCAGGTGGCGCACCAGGCCGGGGACGTTCGCCACGGCGTCCACCTCCGCGAGGTCCGGGGCGAGGGGGGAGGCGCCGAGCGCCTCGATCCGCTCCTCGTCCATGAAGGACGCGTAGAGGTTCGCGATCTTGGACTCCACGGCCTCCGGGTCCCCGGCGCGGGCCCGGGTGATGAGCTCGCGCACGGCGGCCTCCGCCTGGTCCCGCAGCTCGATGAACGCGCCCACGGACGGCTTGTCGTCGGGGATCTCGGTCCGGCGCTGCCAGGTGCCGTTGACGTGGCGGTAGAGGTCGTCCTGGGGGCGGACGGAGCGGTCGAAGCCGGAGAGGTCGAACACCGAAGAGGTCACCGTGGATGTCATGCCCACCACGTTAACCGGCTCCCGGCGGAGCGGGCGGGCTGTTCCCCGACCGCTTAACCCGGTTCGTCCCGGGTCCGGCCCGCGTGCGCCCCGGGGCCGGACCCGGCGGGACCGTCCTCCCGGGTCAGGACCGGCCGCCGGTGAACCGCGGCGGGCGCTTCTGCTGGAACGCGGCGAAGCCCTCGGCGTAGTCGGCGCTGCGGCACAGCTCGCCCTGCACCCGGTTCTCGTTCTCGACGGACTCCCACAGCCCCAGGCGCTCGTCGCGGATCTGGGCCACGAGCTCGCGGGAGGCGAGGAACGCGCCGGTCGCGCCCTCGGCCACGGCCGCCGCCTTGGCCCGGGTGAGCTCGAGCAGCTCGTCGGCGGGCACCGAACGGCTGAACAGCCCGGAGCGCACGGCCTCCTGGCCGCTCATCAGCTCGGCCGTGTAGATGAGGTCCAGGGTCCGGTGGGCGCCGAGCCGCTCGGTGAACAGGGCGTGCCCTCCCGAGTCGAGGGTCGCCCCGAGGTTCGCGAACGGGGAGCCGATCTTGGCGCTGTCCGCGACGTAGACCACGTCCGTGGCGATCGCCAGGCCGAGCCCCACGCCCAGGCACGGGCCCTGCACGGCGGCGAACGTCGGGGCGGGGAACCGGGTCATGGCGCGCAGCAGCGGGGTGACCTTCCCGGCCAGGTAGCCGTGGGCGTCGTCGCTCGCGGGGTCCACGGCGGAGATGTCCCGGCCGGCGCAGAAGCCGCGGCCCTCGCCGCGCAGCACGAGGGCGCGGACGCCCGCCTGCGCCGCCTCGGCGTAGGCGTCGCCGAGCTCGGTGAGCGCGGCCTCGTCCAGGGCGTTCATCCTGCCGGGTGCGTTCAGCACCACTTCGGCCACGGATCCGTCGATGGTCAGGTCGATCACTGCTGCTCCTCGGTGAGGTCGGGACTGGGGGCGGGACGGCCCGGGGGCCCGGCACCTGCACGGTGCCGGGCCCCCGGAGCGAGCGGCTCAGGCGTCGAAGTCGACGGTGAGCTGCTCGGAGGTGGGACGCGTCTGGCAGGTGAGCACGTAGCCCTTCTCGATCTCGTCCTTCTCGAGGGCGTAGTTCTCCTCCATCACGAACTCCCCGGAGACGACCTTCGCGCGGCACGTGCCGCACACCCCGCCGGCGCACGCGAACGGGACGTCGGGGCGGACCCGCAGGGCGGCGTTGAGGACGGTCTCCTGGGCGTTCTTGGGGGACTCGATCGAGGAGGAGAGCCCGTCCAGGGTGAAGGTGATGTCGTACTTCTCGCCCGACGGGTCCGCCGGGACCACGCGTCCCTGCTGCCCCTGGGGGGTCTCGGGACGGCCGGTGCTGAACAGCTCGAAGCGGATCTTCTCCTCCGGCACGCCGCGCTCCGCGAGGGTGTCCCGGCACAGCTGGACGAGCTCGAACGGCCCGCACAGGAACCACTCGTCCGTCCGGTCCACCTGGAGCACCTGGTCCAGGATGTCCTGGAGCTTGTCGGCGTCGATCCGCCCGGACATCAGCGGGCTGATCCGCTGCTCGCGGGAGAGCACGTGGTGGACCGCCAGGCGGGACGGGTACTTGTCCTTGAGGTCCCCGAGCTCCTCGGCGAACATGACCTCCATCGCGGAGCGGTTCGCGTAGACGAGGTCGAACGTGGAGGACTCCGAGGCGCGCAGCACGGCCTTGGCGATCGCCATGATCGGGGTGATCCCGGAGCCCGCGGCGAAGGCCACGAGGTGCACCGAGGCGTTCTTCGCGACCTCCTCGGCGGCGAGCCGTTCGGGGTCGTTCATGCTGGTGAGACCGAGCTTGGAGATGAACGCGCCCTGCGGGTTCATGACGTCGAGCGTGTCGCCGGCCCTCAGGGAGCTGTTGGCCCAGGTGGAGAAGACCCCGCCGATGTCCTGCTTGATCGCCACCCGGATCTCGCCCGGCCGCGGCTCCGCGCAGATCGAGTAGGACCGGCGGACCTCCTGCCCGTCGATGTGGGCGCGCAGCGCCACGTACTGACCGGGCAGGTAGTCGTAGTCGTCCACGAGCTCCGGGGGCACCGTGAAGGCCACCTCGACGGAGTCCGCGGTGAGCTTGCGGACCTGGGAGACCTCGAGGGTGTTGAACGTGGCCCGGCGCCGGGCGGGGGCGGTGATCTCGGTCATCAGTGCACCTTGAAGTAGTCGAAGGGTTCCAGGCACTCGTTGCAGACGTGGAGCGCCTTGCAGGCGGTGGACCCGAAGCGGGTCAGCTCGCGGGTGTTCAAGGAGTGGCAGCGCGGGCACTTGACGGTGAGCCCCAGCCGGACGGGGCCGGCGGCGGCCCGGCCGCTGGGCGGGGCGATGCCGTACTCGTCCAGCTTGCGCCTGCCCTCGTCGCTCATCCAGTCCGTGGTCCACGCCGGCTGCAGCACGAGGTCGACCCGCACGTCGTCGTAGCCCTCGGCGTTGAGCGCCCGGGTGACGTCCGTGGTGATGGTCTCCATCGCGGGGCACCCGGAGTAGGTCGGGGTGATGACGACGACGGCGCGCGCTCCCTCCAGCCGGGCGTCCCGCAGGATGCCGAGGTCGGCGATGGAGAGCACGGGGACCTCGGGGTCGTTCACCGTGGCGGCGATGTCCCAGACGCGGCCGGCGGCCTCGTCCCGGGGGCGCAGCTCGCGGCCGGTCACCTGCGTGGCGCCCGTCTGCTCGGAGCCGGTCATCGTCATCGCCTCCTCACCAGGTGGCGCCGGGATGCCGGCGGGCCAGCACCTGCATCTCGGCGAGGATGTGGCCGCGCTGCTCGCTGAACTGCCCCGAGCGGTCGCCGCCCCAGGCACCCAGGACCTCGGGGACGGACAGTCCTGCCTCGTCGAGGATCGCGGTGATCCGGCGGTCGAAGTCGGCGCGCAGGGAGGACGGGAGCACGGCGACGTCCCCGAGGGACTCGACGAGCTCGTCGTCGTGGAACAGCTCGTCCACGTAGGGCCACATGTAGGTGAGGCCGGCCTGGACGCGGCGCTTGGACTCCTCCGTGCCGAGGCCCAGGCGCAGGATCCACTGGCTCGCGTGGTCCTGGTGGTACTCGACCTCCTTGAGCGCCTTGTCCGCGATGGCCGCGAGCGTCGGGTCGGTGGAGCGGACGAGGCGGCGGTAGAGCTCGTACTGGTAGTAGGAGAAGATCAGCTGCCGGGCGATGGTCTGCCCGAAGTCGCCGTTCTCCTGCTCCACGAGGCGGCAGGAGCGGAACTCCTCCTCGTCGCGGAAGTAGGCGAGGTCGTCCTCGGTCTTCCCCCACGCGGTGCCCGCGTAGGTGAGCAGGAAGCGGGCGTGCCCGAGCAGGTCCAGGGCGATGTTGGCCAGCGCGATGTCCTCCTCGAGCTCCGGGGCCCGGGCGATCCACCAGCCGAGGCGCTGGGCGAGCATCAGGGCGTCGTCGCCCAGGTACAGGGCGTAGCGGGCCACGTCCTCGGGGGCCTTCGCGCCGCCGGCCCGGATGTCCTCCGCGGTGATTGCGTCGCCCGCGCTCTGCCGGGTCGCGGACTCGTGGGATGCGAAGCTCACAGGTGCTTCACCCCTTCGCTCTTGGTGTAGTACGTGGCGTGGCGGTAGCTCTTGCCCTGGGCGGACTCGAAGAACCCGCCCTTGGAGTCGGGGTCCGAGGCGGTGATGGCCGCGGAGGGCACCACCCACACGGAGGTCCCCTCGTTGCGGCGGGTGTAGAGGTCCCGGGCGTTGCGCACGGCCATCGTGGCGTCCGGGGCGTGCAGGGATCCGGCGTGGACGTGGGAGAGCCCGCGCGAGGACCGCACGAACACCTCCCACAGGGGCCACTCGTCCGAGGGCGCGCCGATCGGGCTCACGGTGTTCTCGCTCATGCTCAGGCTCCGATGAGTTCGGCGGAGGCGCGCTCCGCGGCGGTCTTGCGGGCGTAGGCGGCGGCGGCCTCGCGGACCCAGGCGCCGTCCTCGTGCGCCGTGCGGCGGCGCTGCATGCGCTGGAGGTTGCACGGGCCCCGGCCGCCGACGACGGCCTTGAACTCGTCCCAGTCCAGCGGTCCGTAGTCGTAGTGGCCGCGCTCCTCGTTCCACTTGAGGTCCGGGTCCGGCAGGGTCAGGTCCAGTGCCGCGGCCTGCTCCACGATCATGTCCACGAAGCGCTGGCGCAGCTCGTCGTTGGAGAAGCGCTTGATGTTCCACGCCATGGACTGCTTCGAGTTGGGCGAGTCGTCGTCCGGGGGGCCGAACATCTGCAGCGAGGGGCCGTAGAAGCGGTTCACGGCGTCCTGGGCCATCTGCTTCTGGGCGGGCGTGCCGTGGGAGAGCTCGTAGAGGATCTCCCAGCCCTGGCGCTGGTGGAAGGACTCCTCCTTGCAGATGCGGACCATGGCCCGGCCGTAGGGGCCGTAGGAGGCCCGGCACAGCGGAACCTGGTTGGCGATCGCCGCGCCGTCCACGAGCCAGCCGATGGCGCCCATGTCGGCCCAGGTGCGCGCGGGGTAGTTGAAGATCGAGGAGTACTTGGCCCGGCCGTCCAGCAGCTGCTGGTTGAGCTCGGAGCGGGGGGTGCCCAGGGTCTCGGCGGCGGAGTAGAGGTACAGCCCGTGGCCGGCCTCGTCCTGCACCTTGGCCATGAGGATGGCCTTGCGCTTGAGGGACGGCGCCCGGGAGATCCAGTTGCCCTCCGGCTGCATGCCGATGATCTCGGAGTGGGCGTGCTGCGAGACCTGGCGGACCAGGGTCTTGCGGTAGGCGGCGGGCATCCAGTCGCGCGGCTCGATCCGGGAGTCCTCGGCGATGATGCGGTCGAAGTGCTCCTCGCCCGCGCGGTCCAGCTCCGCCTGCTCGGCCGCGTCCGCGGCGGGCACGGCGTGGAGCCCCGTGTTCTGCGTAGTCATGGTGTCCCTCTTCCGACGAGATGGCGCCGCGGGGCGGGAGGGCCGCACGCGACTAACTGACCGTTCGTTCAGAATATAAGCCCCCCGGGGGTGGCGTCAACAGGTTGCGCCGATGGAGTGCTCCCGCGCTCCTCCGGGGCGGTGCGGGTTGACACGGGCGGCGGAGTGGGATTGTCTACTGAACATTCGGTCGTGAACTGTGAGGAGAGTTACATGTCCCAGGGCCATCCGATCCTCGCGGGGGACCACACCTCGCGCTGGATGGGCATCACCGTGGACCGTGCCGAGTACGGCCACGCCCAGATCCGCATGACCCTGCGGGAGGAGATGCTCAACGGGTTCGGCATCGCCCACGGCGGCATGGTCTTCGCCTTCGCGGACACCTGCTTCGCCCTCGCCTGCAACGACCCCGCCGGGGACGGCACCACCATCACGGTGGCCGCGGGAGTGGACATCAACTTCCTCGCCTCGGCCTACCGCGGGCAGGAGCTCACCGCCGTGGGGACCGTGCGCGCCCAGGCGGGGCGCAGCGGCGTCTACGACATCCAGGTCCTGGCCGACGGCCGGCTCATCGCCGAGTTCCGGGGCCGCAGCCGCACCATCCCCAACCCCGCCCTCCGCGCGGCGACGCCCGCGGAGCGCCCGGCCGGGGACCCGGCCGCGCAGCCCGTCCTGCAGTCCGCCCAGCCGTCCGCCCCGCAGCCCGAGGAAGTCTGACATGACCGAGTGCTCCGTCCCGAACCCCTACACCCCCGCCCCCGCCCCGGCGGACCGGTCGCAGCCGGACCCCGAGGAGACGATGAGCCGGGACCAGGTCGAGTCCCTGCAGGTCGAGCGGCTGCGCTGGACCCTGCACCACGCCTACGAGAACGTCGCCGCCTACACGGAGCTCTTCGACGGGCACGGCGTGCACCCCGGCGACTTCAAGGAGCTCGAGGACCTCCGGCTCTTCCCGTACACGGACAAGGAGTTCCTGCGGAAGGCGTATCCGTTCAAGTCCCTCGCGGTGCCGATGTCCGAGGTCCGGCGGATCCACGCCTCCTCCGGCACCACCGGGCAGCCCACCGTGGTGGCCTACACGCAGAACGACATCGACACCTGGGCGGGCCTCGTGGCCCGCTGCTTCCGGCTCTCGGGCGTGCGCCCCGGGGACAAGGTGCACAACGCCTACGGCTACGGTCTGTTCACGGGCGGGCTCGGTGCCCACTACGGCGCCGAGCGCCTGGGCTGCGCCGTCATCCCGATGTCCGGCGGGCAGACCGAGAAGCAGGTCCAGATGATCCGGGACTTCCAGCCCGAGGCCATCCTCTCGACCCCCACCTACCTGCTGACCATCGCCGACGGCTTCAGGAAGCTCGGCCTGGACCCGCGGGAGACGTCGCTGCGCACCGCGGTGCTCGGGGCGGAGCCCTGGACCGAGGAGATGCGCCGGGAGATCGAGACGGCCTTCGACGTCGACGCGTGCGACATCTACGGCCTCTCCGAGGTCATGGGCCCCGGCGTGGCCGGCGAGTCCGCCGCGTCCAAGGACGGCTCGCACATCTGGGAGGACCACTTCCGCCCCGAGATCATCGACCCGTTCACGGACGAGGTCCAGGACACCGGCCGGCCCGGCGAGCTCGTGTTCACGGCGCTCACCAAGGAGGCCCTGCCGATCATCCGCTACCGCACCCACGACCTGACCCGCCTGCTGCCCGGCACGGACCGGCCCGGGCACCGGCGGATGGGCCGGATCACGGGCCGTTCCGACGACATGATCATCCTGCGCGGGGTCAACCTGTTCCCCTCCCAGATCGAGGAGCTCGCCCTGCAGGTGCCGGAGCTGAGCCCGCACTTCACGCTCGAGATCACCCGCCCGCACCGGATGGACCAGATGACCATCAACATCGAGCGGCGCGAGCAGGTGACGGTCGAGGCCGCCGAGGCGGGCGGCCAGAAGCTCCTGCACGCCATCAAGACGAAGATCGGCTCCTCGGCCTCGATCCGGATCGCCGAGCCGGGGACCCTCGCCCGGTCCTCCGGCAAGCTGCGCCGCGTCTACGACCACCGCAAGGACGCGTGACGCCCCGGCGCCGACCCGCGCCGCGGCGGGCCCCTGGGGCGGCTCGGGGGCCCGCCGCGGCATAAGATCGTTGTCCTGCCCGTCCCCACCGAGATCGAGGTCCCCATGACGCACGCACCGGCGCCCGCCCCTCCGGACGGCGCGGCCCCGCGCCGGGGCCGGCCCGGCTACGACCGCGAGACGCTGCTCGGCGTGTGCGTGGAGGTCTTCAACGTGCACGGCTACGACGCCACGTCGATGGGCACGCTGTCCAAGCACCTGGGGATCTCCAAGTCCGCGATCTACCACCACGTGGAGTCCAAGGAGGAGATCCTCGAGCAGGCGCTGGGCCGGGCCCTCGACGCGCTCGAGGAGGTCCTGGCCGCCGCCGAGCGGACGCAGGCCCCGGCGGTCGAGCGGCTCGAGCAGGTGATCCGCGGGACCGTGCACGTGCTCGTGGAGCAGATGCCGTACGTGACCCTGCTGCTGCGGCTGCGGGGCAACTCGGAGGTCGAGACGAGGGCGCTCGAGCGCCGCCGCACGGTCACCCGCCGGGTCGGCGCGCTCATCGAGCAGGCGCAGGCGGAGGGCGACCTGCGCCGCGACCTCAGCGGCCGGTCCGCCTCGCGGCTGCTCCTGGGCATGATCAACTCGATCGTCGACTGGTACCGGCCGGACCCGGACAGGGCCGACGACGGGCTGGCCGACACCGTGGTCGCGCTCGCCTTCTCGGGGCTGCGGGCCTCCTGAGCCCTCGCCCGGTCGCTCCGCCGAGCCCCGACCGCGGAGGCCGCTCGCCGCCGGGTCCCCCGAAGCACGCGATCCCCCACGCCCGGTGCGTGAGGGATCGCGTGCTTCGGGGGGACCCGGCAGTCCGGGCGGGTCTCGCCCGGGTCAGGCGGTGGGCCAGGTCTTCGCGACCAGGGTCAGCACGTCGTAGGTCGCCACGATCTCGTCGTGCTGGTTGTGCAGGATCGCGTCCCAGCAGACCTCGCCGTACTCGTCGGTGACCCGCGGGGTGATCTGCTTGGCGGTGAGGGTCACCCGGATGTGGTCGTCGTAGGTCACCGGCGTGATGAAGCGCAGGTTCTCCAGGCCGTAGTTCGCCAGGACGGGACCGGGGGCGGGCTCCACGAACAGCCCGGCGGCCCAGGAGACCAGCAGGTAGCCGTGGGCCACCCGGCGCGGGAAGAACGGGTTGGCCGTGGCGGCCTCCTCGTCGGTGTGCGCGTAGAAGGTGTCGCCGGTCTTCTCGGCGAACTCGGTGATGTCCTCGAGGGTCACGGTGCGCAGCTCGGAGGCGAACTGGTCGCCGATCCGCAGCGTCTCCAGGGACTTGCGGAACGGGTGCTCGCCGGTGCCGTTCTCGACCGCCTCGCGGGTCACGGTGTTCGCCGCGGCGCCCCGGTGCCAGACCCCGGTCACCGCCGTGAGGATGTCCGGGGGTCCCTGGATCGCGGTGCGCTGCATGTAGTGCTTGACGCCGCGCACGCCGCCCAGCTCCTCGCCGCCGCCGGCGCGGCCGGGGCCGCCGTGGACCAGGTGCGGCATGGGGGAGCCGTGGCCGGTGGAGGTCTTCGCGTCCTGGCGGTTGAGGAAGTGCACGCGCCCGTGGTGCGAGCCGATGCCCGCGGTGAACCGGGCGGCGGTCGCGCCGTCGTTCGTGCACACGGTCGCCACGAGCGAGCCGCCGCCGAGCGCGGCGAGCCGCACGGCGTCGTCGACGTCGGTGTAGCCGAGCACGGAGGTGACGGGGCCGAAGGCCTCGACGAAGTGCACCTCCGGGGTGTCCGGGTCGTCGAAGGACAGCACCGTGACGGGGAAGAAGGCGCCCGCCCCGGTGTCGGCGTCGCCGACGGAGGCGTCCGGGCCGCCCAGGCGGACGGTGCCGCCGGCGGCGACCAGGCGCTCCACGGCCTTGCGGACCTCGCCCTGCTGCTCCTTGGAGGCCAGGGCGCCCATGGTGACGCCCTCGGTGCGCGGGTCGCCGATGACCACGCGCTGCTGCACGCGCTCGGCGACGGCGGCCACGACGTCCTCCACGCGGTCCTGCGGGACGATGACGCGCCGGATGGCCGTGCACTTCTGCCCGGCCTTGGAGGTGATCTCGACGAACACCGCCTTCACGAAGGCGTCGAACTCCGGGGTCTCCGGGGTGGCGTCGGGGCCGAGGATCGCGGCGTTGAGGGAGTCCGTCTCGGCGGTGAAGCGCACTCCGCCGTCGATGACGTTCTCGTGGTGGCGCAGCGACTGCGCGGTGCCGGCGGAGCCGGTGAAGGCCACGTGGTCGCGGTAGTCCAGGTGGTCGAGCAGGTCCCGGGCGGAGCCGGAGACCAGCTGCAGGGAGCCCTCCGGCAGGATGCCGGAGTCGATCATCAGGCGCACGCAGGCGGCCGTGACGTAGCCGGTCGGCGTGGCCGGCTTCACCAGGGTCGGCATGCCGGCGATGAAGGCGGGGGCGAACTTCTCGAGCATGCCCCACACCGGGAAGTTGAACGCGTTGATCTGCACGGCGACGCCGGGCATGCGGGTGTAGATGTGCTCGCCCAGGAAGGACCCGTCCTTGGAGAGCTGCTCCACCGCCCCGTCCACGACGACGTTGGCGTTGGGCAGCTCGCGCCGGCCCTTGGAGGAGAACGTGAAGAGGGTGCCGATGCCGCCGTCCACGTCGAAGAAGTGGTCCTTCAGCGTGGCCCCGGTCGAGTAGGAGACGTCGTAGAGCTCCTGCTTGTGCTCGGTGAGGTACTGGGCGAGCTCCTTGAGCTTGAGCGCCCGCTCGTGGATGGTGAGCTCCCCGAGGGAGCGCTGCCCCACGGTCCGGCCGTAGTCCACGGCGGAGGCGATGTCGATGCCGTCCGTGGACACGCGCGCCACGACCTCGCCGGTCGAGGCGTCGGCCACCTCCGTCACCTTCTGCGGGTTCTCCGGCGACCACCACCGGCCCCTCAGGTAGCTGGGGAGGATGGTCTGGGTCTGTGCTGCCACGGTGCGTGGTCCTTTCGCTCGGGTGCGCGCGGGCGGCCGGTCCGTCGCCCGCATCCTGACCGATCGTTCGGTATTATGACCACGATAACCTACGTCACACCCCGGGACCACTGCCCCACGGTGGTCCTGCCCCGTCGCCGAGCGCCCGAGGAGTGCCATGACCACGACCGAGACCCACGAGCCCTGGCGCATCGTCCTGGGCGAGCTCGACGAGAAGATGGGCGTCACCGTCCTCGAGGAGTCGGCGGAGCGCGTGGTCGCCTCCATGCCCGTCGAGGGCAACCGCCAGTCGCTGGGCCTGCTCCACGGCGGCGCCATGGTGGCCCTCGGCGAGGCCGTCGGTTCCTGGGCCGCGGTGATCCACGCCTCCACGATGGGCAAGGTCGCCGTGGGCGTGGACGTCAACGCCACCCACCACCGGTCGTCCCGCACGGGCACCGTGACCGCCACGGCCACCGCCCTGCAGCTCGGACGCTCCCTCACGTGCCACGAGGTGGTCCTCGAGCACGAGGACGGCGCCCGGCTGTGCACCGTGCGGATCACGAACTTCCTCAAGGACAAGCCGCAGCAGGCCACGAACCCCGCCGAGGGCTAGACCGGGAACCAGGCCCGGGGTCCGCCGGCCAGCGGGTCAGGACGCCGGACGGGAGCGGATCAGGACGGGCCGTGGAGCCGCCGGCGCAGGGCGGCCAGCTCCTCGGGCGACAGCCCGGCGTCGACGAGCCAGCGCTCGGCGTCGAACCCGTCCAGCAGCTCCTCGAGGGCCGCGCGGCGCCCCGCGAGCAGCGGGGCGAGCTCGTGCTCGGGGTGGTGGCGCTCGACCGGGTGGGGGACGGGCGAGACGCGGTGCCACTCGTTGATCCCGCGCGCGGCGGCCTCGTCCTCCGCGACGAGGCGCTCCGGGGGCGCTCCGGCCAGCCCCAGGAGCAGCAGCGCGAGCACCCCCGTGCGGTCGCGGCCGGCCGAGCAGTGCACCACCACGGCGCCCTCGGCGGTCGCCACCGCCCGCACCGCCTCGGCCAGGAAGGCCGGGAACAGCCGCAGGTAGTCGCGGTAGCCGCGCGGGTGGTGCAGATAGGGCGTGCCCACCAGCGGGAACTGCGGATGGGCGGGGTCCTCGGTGGGGCGGTGCAGCACCGTGATGCCGGCGCGGGCGGCCGGGTCGTCCGCGGGGTCCGTGGGCCGGCGCCGCCGCTCGTCCGCGTTGCGCAGGTCCACGACCGTGCGCACCCCGTCCGCCGCGGCGGCGCGCCACCCCGAGGGGCTCAGCCGCTCGGAGCGGCCCATCCGCCACACGTCGCCGGCCAGGCGCCGGGCGTTGAGCGCGCCGTCCCACGCGGCGGGGGTCCCGGGCTGTGCGTGCATGCCCCCACCCTAGGACCCGCGTCCGACGGCGCGTCCCGCCCGCCCGCGCCCGGGAGGGCGGGACGGCAGGGGGCGGGTGCTACTGGTCGTAGTCGAAGAAGCCCTTGCCGGTCTTGCGGCCGAGCTCGCCGCGGGCCACCATGTCCCGCATCAGCTGCGGGGGGGCGAAGCGCGGGCCGAGCTGCGACTCGAGGTACTCGGCGATGCCCAGGCGCACGTCCAGGCCCACGATGTCCGTCAGGGCCAGGGGGCCGACCGGGAACCTGTAGCCCAGGACCATGGCGTTGTCGATGTCGGCGGGAGAGGCCACGCCCTCCTCGACCATCCGGATGGCCTCGAGGGCGATCGCCACGCCCAGCCGCGACGAGGCGAAGCCGGGGGCGTCGTTGACGACCACCGGGGTCTTGCCGAGGCCCTCGACCCACTGCACCGAGAGCCGCCTGAGCTCCTCGCCGGTGTGCTTCGAGTTCACGACCTCCACGAGCTTCGAGGCCGGCACGGGGTTGAAGAAATGCAGCCCGCAGAACCGCTCGGGGCGTCCCAGCTGCTCGGCCAGCCCGTCCACGGACAGCGAGGAGGTGTTGGTGGCCAGCCACGCGGTCTCGGCGAGGTGGTGCTCGACCTCCTGCAAGGCCGTGACCTTCAGGTCCCACGCCTCGGGGACGGCCTCGACGACGAGCTCGCAGTCCGCGAAGTCGGCGTGGTCGAGGGAGACGGTCAGGTTCTCGGCCCACTCGTCCAGGTTGCCGTCCACGCCCCCGCGCTCCAGGGACTTGGCGAGGTCCCGCTCGATCCGCTCGCGGGCGGCCTCCGCGGCCTGCCCGTCCCGCTCCACCACGGTCACCCTCGCCCCGGCGAGCAGGAAGGCGTGGGCGATGCCTGCGCCCATGCGGCCTCCGCCCAGGACGCCGACGACGGCGGGAACGGCCAGTGCGTGCTTCTCGGTCATGGTCGGGATGCTCCTACTTCTTGTTCTTCTTGCGGTCCAGGAAGGCCTGCATGCGGTCGAACTTCGCCTCCGACTCGAAGAGCACGGCCTGGGCCAGCTCGTCGATGTGCGGGTGGGCGGACGGGGGCGCCGCGAAGACCCGCTTGGAGATCCGCACGGCCAGGGGGTCCTGGGCGCCGATCCGGTCGGCGAGCGCGTGCGCGGCGCCGACGAGCTCCGCGGGCTCGTGCAGCTCGGTGACGAGGTGCAGGGCCAGGGCCTCGTCCGCGCCGAGGAGCCGGCCGGCGAGCAGGATGTCCAGGGCGATCGCCTCGCCGACCAGCTCCTTGAGCCGCCACAGCCCGCCGGCGGCGGCGATGATGCCCAGGTTCGTCTCCGGCTGGCCGATCGTGAGGTGCGGGGTGGCGATGCGGAAGTCCGCGGCGTAGGCCAGCTCCGCGCCGCCGCCCAGGGCGTAGCCGTCGATCGCGGCGATCACCGGCATGGGCAGCTTGTGGATCCGGTCGAAGATCCGGGAGTTGATCCCGGCCAGGGCGTCGTCGCGGCGGCGCTCGCGCAGCTGCGCGATGTCGGCGCCGGAGGCGAAGATCCCCCGGCCGTTCACCTCGGTGCCGGAGAGGATCAGGATCTTCGGGTGCCGCTCGAGGTGGCCGCACACGGTGTGCAGCTCCTCGACCATGGTCGCGTCGATGGCGTTGCGCACGGCGGGGCGGTCCAGGACCACGTGCAGGCGGTCCTCGCGCTCCTCGAGCCGCAGGGCGGTGAACTCCGCGCCGAGGATCTCGCTGGGCCCGACCATCAGAGCTTCTCCACGAGCATCGCGGTGCCCTGGCCCACGCCCACGCACATGGTGGCCAGGCCGCGGTCGGCGCCCTCGCGCTCCATCCGGCCCAGCAGCGTCACCACGAGCCGGGAGCCGGAGGAGCCCAGGGGGTGGCCGAGCGCGATCGCCCCGCCGTCGTTGTTGACGGTGCCGGCGTCGAGGCCGAGGCGGCGGATGCAGGCCAGGGACTGGGAGGCGAAGGCCTCGTTGAGCTCGACCGCCCCGAGGTCGCCGATGCCCCACCCGGTGCGCCCGAGCACCTTCTGGGTGGCGGGGACAGGGCCGATGCCCATGATCTCCGGGGCCACGCCGGCGGAGGCGCCGTCGACGATCCGGGCCCGGGCGGCCAGCCCGTACTTCTCGGCCGCGCGCTCGGAGACCACGAGGATCGCCGAGGCGCCGTCGTTGAGGGAGGAGGCGTTGCCGGCGGTGACGACCGTCCCGTGGTCCACCACGGGACGCAGCTTCGCGAGGGCGTCCATCGTGGTGCCCGGGCGGGGGCCCTCGTCCGTGTCGACGACGGTCGTCGCACCCTTGCGGCCCGTGACGGTCACCGGGACGATCTCGGGGGCGAAGCGCCCGGCGTCGATCGCGGCGATCGCCTTCTCGTGGGAGGCCACGGCGAAGGCGTCGGCGTCCTCGCGCGAGATCCCGTCGACGATCGCGACCTCCTCGGCCGTCTCCGGCATCGAGTAGGTCATCTTGTCCTGCTTCTTGAACTCGGGGTTGGTGAAGCGCCAGCCGATGGAGGTGTCGAAGACGTCGCCGGGCTTCGCGAACGCCTTGGCCGGCTTCTCCATCACCCAGGGGGCCCGGGACATGGACTCCACGCCGCCGGCGACGACGATGTCGGCGGCGCCGGCCTTGATCATGTGGGAGGCCATGATGATGGCCGAGAGCCCGGAGGCGCAGAGCCGGTTGACGGTGATGCCGGGGACGGTGTCGGGGAAGCCGGCGAGCAGCCAGGCCATGCGGGCGACGTTGCGGTTCTCCTCGCCGGCGCCGTTGGCGTTGCCGAGGATCACCTCGTCGACGTCGTGCGGGTCGATCCCGGCGTCGGTCACCGCGTGCCTGACCACGAGGGCGGCGAGGTCGTCGGGGCGCACGCTCGCCAGCGCGCCGCCGTAGCGGCCCACCGGGGTGCGGGCCCCGCCGACGAGGAGGGCCTGAGGGGTTGCGGGCATGGGTGGGCTCCTGTCGCGACGGGGTGCGGCCGGCGTCCGGGCATCGTCGCCCGAATTTACCGACCGATCGTTCATCAAACCTTCCCACGCGTGCGCCCGCGGGGTCAACAGAGCTGCGACAGCAATCGCCTGTGGCCTGCTTCACAAATCAAGGTCCGGGGGCTACCGTGGAACTAATACAGCATTTGACTATCTCGGGCCCTGCGCGGCCCCACGAAGGAGACGGCACATGGGCACCACCAAGTCGTTCGCGTCCTCGGCGGACCTCGGCGAGAAGCAGAAGACCCTCGAGATCCTGGCCGAGGGCGTCTACGCCCTCACGGCCGAGGGGGACCCGAACATCGGGGCGATCGAGGGGGAGGACTTCCTGGTCTGCTTCGAGGCCCTGGCCACCCCCGTGGTGGCCGCCGAGTGGCTGGCGGAGCTGCGGAAGCACACCGACAAGCCGATCCGCTACCTGGTGCTCTCCCACTACCACGCGGTGCGCGTGCTCGGCGCCTCGGCCTTCCACGCCGAGACGATCGTCGCCCACGAGAACACCTACGACCTCATCGTGGAGCGCGGCAAGGAGGACTGGGCCTCCGAGTTCGGCCGCATGCCGCGCCTGGCCAAGGGCGCGGACACCGTCCCGGGCCTGACCTGGCCCACGGTGACCTTCCGGGACAAGCTGACCATCGACCTCGGCGGGGACCGCGGGGACCTCGTGCTCCAGCACTTCGGCCGCGGCCACACCGAGGGCGACATCGTCGCCTGGCTGCCCCAGCAGAAGATCCTCTTCGCCGGGGACCTGGTCGAGGCCGAGGCCGCCCTCTACACCGGGGACGCCTTCCACCGCGACTGGGCGAGCCACACCCTCGACGCCGTCAAGGCGCTGGGTGCGGAGCAGCTCGTGGGCGGGCGCGGGGCGGTCTCGAGGGGCCGGGAGGCCGTGGACGCGGCGATCGAGCAGACCCGCCGCTTCCTGGACGTCATGATCGAGGAGGTCGGCACCGTCCAGAAGAACGGCGGGACGCTCAAGGACGCCTTCGAGGCCGTGCACACCGCCCTCTACGACGACTTCGGCCACTGGCCGATCTTCGAGCACTGCCTGCCCTTCGACGTCTCCCGGCTGTGGGACGAGCTCTCGGGCATCGAGCGGCCCGTCATCTGGACCGCCGAGCGCGACCGCGAGGTCTGGGACCAGCTCCAGAACGGCTGACCCGGTCCCCACGAGCAGCGACACGAGAACGAGGAGGGCGACAGTGAGACGATTCGACTCCGGCAAGGTGCTGGTGCTCGGCAACGGGCCCGTGGGCCAGACCGCGGCGCTGCTGCTGGCGCGGTGGGGCATCCCCGTCACGGTCCTGGACGCCCGCGCCGAGCGGGACCCCATCGGGTCCAAGGCGATCTGCCAGCAGCGCGACGTCCTGGAGGTCTGGGAGGCCGTGGGCGTGGGCCGGCAGGTGGCCGCCGAGGGCGTCACGTGGGACACCGCGCGCACCTTCTACCGGGAGAAGGAGCTGTTCGCCCAGCCCTTCCGGGACAGGGGGCAGTCCCCGTTCCCGCCGTTCGTGAACATCTCGCAGACCCGCACCGAGGAGCTGCTCGCGCAGAAGATCGCCGCCGAGCCGCTGATCGAGGAGGTCTGGGGCCACGAGATCGTCTCGATCACCCAGGACGAGCGCTCCGTGACCGTGGTGTGCTCCTGCCGCGACGGGGGCCGGGCCGAGATCGTGGCCGACTACGCGATCGCCGCGCTCGGCTCGAAGGCGCGCTGGCTGCGCGACCAGCTCGGGGTGAGCTTCGACGGCCGCTCGTTCGAGGACAAGTTCCTGATCTGCGACATCCGGGCCGACATCCCCGGCTGGGCCACCGAGCGCCGCTTCTACTTCGACCCCGAGTGGAACCCCGGCCGGCAGGTGCTCATCCACCCGTGCCCGGACTCGACCTTCCGGATCGACTGGCAGGTGCCCGGCGACTACGACCTCGACGCCGAGGAGGCCTCCGGGGCCCTCGACGCGAGGATCCGCCAGATCATCGGGGACACGGACTACGAGATCGTCTGGAAGTCCGTCTACCGCTTCCACGCCCGGCTGGCCTCCCGGATGCGGGTGGGCCGGGTGCTGCTGGCCGGGGACTGCGCGCACATCGTCTCCCCGTTCGGCGCCCGCGGGCTCAACTCGGGCGTGGGCGACGCCGAGAACGCCGCCTGGAAGCTGACCTCGGTGCTGCGCGGCAACGCCGATCCGGCGCTGCTGGAGTCCTACGACGTCGAGCGCCGCGCCGCCGCCGTCGAGAACCTCGAGGTCACCGAGGCCACCATGGACTTCCTCGTGCCCCGCACCGAGGAGCAGCTGGCCGAGCGGCTCGCCAAGCTCGAGCGGGCGATCGGCGACCCGGCCGCGTCCACCTACGTGGACTCCGGGCGCCTGGCCGAGCCCTTCTGGTACGTCGACTCCCCGCTCACCACCCCGCACCCCACCCGGACCTTCGCCGGGCGCCCGCCCAAGGGGGAGGTCCCCGACCCCGTCCCCGGCGTGCTGCTGCCGGACGTCCCGGTCGCCGTCCCGGGCATCGCCGCCGACCGCGTCCGCGAGCTCGCCCGCTTCGGGATCCTGCTCCTCACCGGCCCGGCGGTCGACCAGGAGCTCGTGCGCGGGACCGCGCTCGCCGCCATCCGGTCCCCGCTGCGCCTGCACGCCATCGCGGACATCGACACCACCGGCAAGCTCGCCGAGGCGCTGAAGCCGGAGCCGACCGACGTGTGGGTGATCCGCCCCGACTCGCACATCGCGGCCGTGGTGGACGGCACGGACCCCCGTGCGCTGAGCCGGGCCCTGCAGAACACCGTCGCCGCCCCCGGTTCGGAGGCGGCCCGGGTCCTCGCCGAGCGCGAGCGGCCGCCGGGGCCCCCCAGGCGGCGGGGCTCCGTGCCGGAGACCGTGCCCCAGGAGGTCGCCGCCGCCGGCTGACGGCGGACCCGTGAGATCCTGGCGTCCTCATCGCAGACTCGAGCCGGCGCGTCCCGCCGGGGTCACCGGAGGTGCAGGATGTCGTTCCAGGAGTCCATGGAGCTGGTCGGGGAGGCCGTCGACGTCGCCGGCGTGGTCGCCATCGTCGTCGGGACGGTGGTGGCGACCCTCCTGGCCGGGCGGGACCTGCTGGGGCGGGGGAGCGGGGAGCGCGACACCTACGAGAGCTACCGGCAGCGGCTCGGCCGTTCGATCCTGCTGGGCCTGGAGCTGCTCGTGGCCGCGGACATCATCAAGACCGTCGCCATCACCCCCACGTTCGAGTCGGTGGGGGTGCTGGCGCTCATCGTGGTCGTGCGGACCTTCCTCAGCTGGTCCCTCGAGCTCGAGATCAGCGGGCGGTGGCCGTGGCAGAAGAAGCAGGGCGAGGCGGCGCCCCTGCCCGAGCGCGCCGCGTAGGCCCGCCGGGCCCCGGCCGGGCGCTCAGGCCTCGGGCGGGTACTCCTCCGGGCGCAGGTCCCGGCTGCACGGGACCCGGTGGCCGGGCACCAGCTGGTTGGCGGCCCGCGCCAGGCTGTCCCGGTGCCGGGGCGGCAGGTACAGGGCGTGGTGCAGGTAGGCGTCGAGCTCCAGCTCCCCGACCTCTCCGCCCAGGTGGACGTACCGCAGCCACAGGTCGCGCGCACCCAGCCCGGTGCTCGTCAGCGCGGTGCGGATCAACCTGGCCTGCGTCCTGGCGATCGTCCGGTCGTCCATCTGACCCCTTCTGCCCGCTGCCACCAGGATAGTCGGCGGACCGGGGCGGGGGCAGGGCGCACGGGTACCCGGACCGGGCCCTCGGGGGCGTCCGGGCCCGCGGCTATCCGCGGTCCGGTTCCGGGCGCGCCTGCGTGCGCAGCCCCGCGCCGACGGCGCCCAGCCACGCCTCCACCGACGAGCGGGCCTGCCCGGTGCCCGGGTAGCGCGCCCGCAGGTGCAGGCCGCCCTCGCCCACCACGAACCACACCTGCACCCCGGTGGTCGGCGCCGACGCGGAGATGTGCTGCGCCCGCAGCTCCGGCGCCAGGGTGGCGGGCAGCCGCCGGTAGTCGAGGTAGGACAGCATGAACATCCCCGGCGGGACGGGCATGCCGCCGTGGGGCCGCAGGATCGGCTCCAGGGCGTGCGAGCCCAGCTCCAGCGTCTCGCGCACGGCGGCGCGGCAGGCCTGCGGATCGGGGTCCGAGCACTCGAGCACCGAGTTGGTGATGAACCAGCCCACGGCGTCGCGCCAGTGCGGCTCGGTGCGGCTGTGCACGGGCAGGACCGCGCGCAGGGGCCGGCCGGCCAGCTCGGCGGTCGCCCGGGTCAGCACCGAGACCACCAGGACCAGCAGCCGGACGTGCAGCCCGTCGGCGCGCGCCTCCAGGCGGGCCAGGCCCTCGGCGTCGAGGACGTCGTGCGTGGTCACCGTCTCGGGTGCCGGGGCGCCGGGCTCCCCCAGCGGCAGGGGGAAGACGGGCAGGGCGCCGTCGCCGTCCGCGAGGATCCGCGCCCAGCGCCGCACCACGTGCGGCGGTGCCGGGGGACGGGCGGCGAGCTCCCGCGTGTGCTCGGCGAAGGACGCCGCGGGCGCCCGGCCCGCGCCGGCCGGGCGGCCGGCGCGGAGATCGTCCAGCCCGTCGAGCAGGTCCCGGGCGAGCAGGGGCAGGGACCAGGCGTCCACGTGCGCGTGGTCGGCGGCGAGCACGACGACGGCGGGCCCGGCCGCGGGCTCGATCAGGCACAGCCGGTGCGAGGGCCGGGCCAGCGGGGAGCAGGCGGCGTCGGCCACCGCCTGCAGGGCCGCCCGCGTCCCGGCGGCGCCGACCTCGTGCCGGGTCCACACGGGGCGCACGGCGTCGGCGATCTCGTGCAGCCGGACGCGGCCGTCGTCGTCGGCGGAGAAGACGGTGCGCAGCGTGTGGTGCCGCCGCACGACACCCGCCCAGGCCTCGCCCAGGTGCGCGGCGTCCACCGGCGCGGGAAGCTCCACGGCCACGGCCATCCAGGACCCCGGGCGGGGACCGGCTCCCACGTGCATGCCCTGGTCGAAGGACACCGGCAGCGGCCGGCCGGCGCCCTCGGCGGGGACGGTGCAGCTGGACAGGCGGCCCTCGGGCAGCCGGGCGTGCGTGATGCTGGTCAGCCGCATGCGCACCTCCTGGTCGGGCCGGGGGGCCGGCCGCCGAGGACGCGTCCGGTCCACGGGTGGTCACAATCTACGCGTACCGTGGCGGCATGCCGACGCTCGAGCTCCCCCGCTGCCGCCTGACCTACGACGTGACCGGCTCCGGCCCGCCTGCCGTCCAGCTGCACGGGCTGCTGTCCGACCGGGCCGCCAACACCGCGGGCGGTCTGGACCTGGCGGCCGAGCTGAGCGGGCACCGGACGGTGCGCTACGACGCCCGGGGCCACGGCGGCTCCGCCGCGGAGCCCGTGGCCGCGGACTGGACCTGGCCCCGGCTGGCCGAGGACCTGCTGCGCCTGCTGGACGCCGTGGCGCCCGGTGAGCCGGTCCACGGGATCGGCCCGTCCATGGGGGCGGCCACGCTGCTGCACGCCGCCCTCGCCGAGCCCGGGCGGTTCCGCTCGCTGACGCTCTGCGTGCCCTCCACGGCCTGGGCCTCGCGCCGCGGCCAGGCGGGGACCTACCGGCAGGGCGCGGACCTGGTGGAGCGCCACGGCCTCGAGGCCTACCTCCGGGCCGGCCAGGCCGCGACCCGGCCGCCCGCCGTGGCGGACCGGCCGGTGCACCCGCCGCGCGTCGGCCCCGGCCTGCTGCCCGCCGTGCTGCGCGGCGCGGCCGGCACCGACCTCCCGCCGGTCGAGGAGCTGTCGCGGATCGGCGTGCCGACCCTGGTGCTGGCCTGGTCCGAGGACGCCACCCACCCGCTGTCCACGGCCGAGGCGCTGCGCGCGGCCCTGCCCGGCGACGCCCTGCACGTGGCCGGCACGCCCGCCGAGCTGGCCGAGTGGCCGCGCCGGTGCGCGGACTTCGTCCGGGCGGTGGAGGCGGACCGGGGGGCCGGTTCGCCCGGCTGATCCGCGAAGGTCCGCAGGGGTCCGCCGGGGCCTCGCCGGGGCCTCGCCGGGGCCGGCGGGTCAGAGCCGGCGGCCGGCGGTGAGGGAGGCGGACATGAACTCGGCGACGACCTGCTGGGAGATGGCCACGTCGAGGACGAAGACGCCCTCGTCGTGGGTGGCCAGCCAGTCGGTGAGCGCGGTGAGGTCGGCCAGGGTGTGCGCCTTGGCCCCGGCCGCGCCCATCGCCCGGCCCACGGCGGCGAAGTCGACCTCGTCGATGAGCATCGCGGTGGGGTCCAGGCCCTTGGACGCGTACTGGTGCAGCTCGGCGCCGTAGGCGGAGTCGTTGAGCACCACGATCACCCCGCGCTTCGTGGCGCGCAGGAACGTCTCGAGGTCGGCCAGGCCCATCAGCCCGCCGCCGTCGCCGGTGACGAACACGGTGGTGCGGTCGGGGCGGGCCACCGAGACCCCGGCGGCGGAGCCGAAGCCGAGGCCGATGGACTGGAAGGCGGTGCCGACCAGGACCATGGCCTGCGGGTCCGGCACGGTCAGGTACATCGGGGCCCAGCCGATGAAGTGGCCGCCGTCCATCACCACGGAGCGCTCGGCGGGGAGGACGTGCTCGAGGGCGGCGACGACGGCGCGGGGGTTGAGCCGGCCGTCCGGGCCGAACTCGGCCGGGTCCTCGACCGGGGCGGAGCCGCGGAAGGCGTCGGTGGCGACCTCCGGGGCGGCCGCCCGCCAGGTGTTCTCCGGGGCGGCGGCGGAGATCCGGCCGGTGAGTCCCTGGAGGAACGGTCCCAGGTCCGCGCGCACGTAGTCGGTGACCGGGGGCGTGCGGTCCTCGGGCTCGTTGTCGATGCGGATCACCCGGGTGCCCTCGGCGAAGAGCGTGCCGTAGCGCAGCTGGAAGGCGTTCAGCGATGCCCCGGCGACCAGCACGACGTCGGCCTGCCGGGCGAGCTCCAGACGGTGGGCGCGGGTGAAGCCCCCGGCGATGCCCAGGTCCCACGGGGAGCCGAAGACCCCGGTGGCCATGGCGGAGGTCATGAACAGCGCCCCGAGCCGGTCCCCGATCTCGGTGAGCGGGGTGGTGGCCCCGGCCAGGAGCACTCCGCGCCCGGCGAGGATCAGGGGCCTGCTCGCGGCGCGCAGCAGCCCGGCGATGCGGTCGAGGTCCTCGGTGGAGGCGGTGAAGGTGGGCTTGACCGGCAGCGGCTCCAGGACGGTCTGCTTGGTGAGGGGGGCGGTGGCGTGGTCGTAGGGGAGGGCCAGCACCACCGGCTGCACGGTCTGGGCGGCGAGGTCGAAGGCCCGGTGGGTGATCGCGGTCGCGTTGTCCGGGGCCGCGACCAGGGTGGTGACCCCGGCGGCGGCGGCCGCGGTGGTCTGGTCGACGTCGAAGGCCCGCCGCCCGGTGGTCGGGGCGTCGCCGACGACCAGGACCAGGGGGATCCGGGCCAGCCGCGCCTCGGCCAGGGCGGTGTAGGTGTTGGTGAACCCGGCACCGTAGGTGGTCGTGGCGGCCCCGGTCCGCCCGGTGGCCCGGTGGTAGGCGTCGGCCATGGCAACGGTGGCGGACTCGTGCCGGGCGGAGGTGAAGCCGAAGCCGCGGGAGGTCAGCGAGCTGATCAGGTGCGCGTTGCCGTTGCCCATCAGGCCGAACAGGTGGTCGGTGCGCTCGGCGAGCACGTCGGCCACGGCCGTCGAGACCGTGGGGAGCAGGAGGCCGGTGGTCATGGAGGAGTCCTTTCGGCGGGGCTCCGGTGGGAGCCCGGGGTGGGAGCGGGGTGTGCTCGGGGTGCCCGCACGAGCGGAGCCGCCCGCCGGCACCCGTGGGTGCCGGCGGGCGGCTCGGTCCTCGGCCGGGGCGGCGCTCAGTCGCGCTGCTTCTCGGCGGCCTGGGCGGCCGCGAGGATCTCGGCGGCCTCGGGGTGCTCGGCGACGTAGTCCTCGTGCACCTCCTCGACGTGCAGGTCGATCTCCTGGATGTCCTTCGGCACCATCGAGACGGCGATGAAGGAGACGATCGCGATGCCGGCGATGTAGACGCCGATCGTCCAGGACATCCCGGTCTCGTTGAGCAGCAGCTGCGCGATCATCGGGGCGAACGCGCCGCCGATGATGGAGCCGAACGCGTAGCCGATCGAGACGCCCGAGTAGCGCACGCGGGCCGGGAACATCTCGGCGTAGAGCGCCGACTGCGGGCCGTAGGACGGGCCGAGTCCCACGGTGAGGATCACGATCGCCAGGGCGAACAGCGGCAGGGACGCGGTGTCCAGCAGGAACCACATCGGCACGGCCCACAGGATGATGATGGCGTAGCCGATCTGGAAGGTGCGCACGCGCCCGATCCGGTCCGAGATCCAGCCGCCGAACATCGTGAAGACGAGCCAGCCCACGCCGCCGATCAGGGAGGCGATGAGGGTCTGCGAGCGCGGCATGCCCAGCACGTTGGAGCCGTAGGAGGCGAAGAACGCGATCACCAGGTAGCCGGCGGCGTTGTTGGCGGCGAAGATCAGGGCCGCGAGGGTGACCGGCTTCTTGTGGTGCTTGAACAGCTGGCCCAGGGGAGCGGAGGACTCCTTCTTGCGCAGCTGCATCTCCTTGAAGACCGGGGACTCGTCGACGGTCTTGCGGATCAGGTAGCCGACCACGATCAGCACCACGGAGGACAGGAACGGGATGCGCCAGCCCCAGGCCTGGAAGTCCTCGGGGGACATCATCGAGGTGAGGGCGAACATGAAGGACGTGGCGAGCAGCATGCCCAGCGGCACGCCGATCTGCGGGTAGGCGCCGAAGAGCCCGCGCTTGTTCCGCGGGGCGTGCTCCACGGACATCAGGGCCGCGCCGCCCCACTCGCCGCCGGCCGAGAAGCCCTGCATGATGCGCAGGAGCACCAGGAAGATCGGGGCCCAGATGCCGATCGTCGCGTAGGTGGGGAGCATGCCGATCAGCATCGTCGCGGCACCCATGCCCACCAGGGTGAGGACCAGGACGATCTTGCGGCCGTACTTGTCGCCGAGGTGGCCGGCGACCACCGCGCCCAGCGGGCGGAAGAGGAAGCTGATGCCCAGGGAGGCCCACGCGACCACCTGGGCGAGGCCGGCGTTCTCCTCGGACAGCGGCGCGAAGTACAGCGGCGCAAGGACGAAGGCCGCGGCCTGGGCGTAGATGAAGAAGTCGTACCACTCGATGGTGGTGCCCACGAGGGTGCCGGCGAGGACCTTGCGCTCCTCGCGCGACATCTCGTGCCGCCCGGCCGGGGCGGAGGATGGGTGCGCCATGGGATCTCCAGGGAATCGGGGACGGCGACGTCCGCGGCGGAACCGAACGCATCATGACCGAACGTTCGGTATTGCATTGCGATACTACGGGCGGAAGTGACGCCTGTCACCCTCCGGACGGAATAATCAAACCATGTATCACTAATGTGACACAGACCACCGGGGATGGAAACCGCCGGGCCCGGCCCTCGCAGGAGGACCGGGCCCGGCGGCGCGGCAGGGGCGTCGGGGACGCCGGGATGCGGCTCAGCGGTAGAGCCGCTCCGTGGCCAGGCGCGCTCCCTCGACGAGGGACTCGAGCTTGGCCCAGGCGATCTGCGGGTGCAGGCGCCCGCCCAGACCGCAGTCGGTCGACGCGACGACGTTCTCGCGGCCCACGACCGAGGCGAACTGCTCGATCCGGTCGGCCACCAGCTCCGGGTGCTCCACCACGTTCGTCGAGTGGGAGACCACGCCCGGGATGATCACGCGGCCCTCGGGCAGCGCGTGGTCCTTCCAGACCTTCCACTCGTGGGCGTGCCGGGCGGAGGCGCCCTCGAAGGTGTAGCCGCCGGCGTTGATGGTCAGCATCAGGTCCACGAGGTGCTTCAGCTCGAGGTCCGTGGTGTGCGGGCCGTGCCAGGAGCCCCAGCACAGGTGGAAGCGGACCTGCTCCTCGGGGATCCCCCGCAGCGCGTGGTTGAGCGCCTCGACGCGCAGCCGCGTGAACGCCAGGTAGTCCTCGACCGTGGGCTCGGGGTTGATCTGGTCCCAGGACTCCGCGATGGACGGGTCGTCGATCTGCACGGTCAGCCCGGCGTCCGTGATCGCCAGGTACTCCTCGCGCATCGCGTCGGCGCACGCGTAGACGAGCTCCTCGTCGGTCCTGTAGTACTCGTTCGTCACGCGCGCGGCGGAGCCGGGGGAGAGGGCGGCCACGAACCCGGTCTGCGCCCCGGTGGCCGCCATGGCCGCCCGGAGGTTGCGGACGTCCGAGGCCACGGCCTCCTGTCCCGTGTAGGTCAGCGGCCCGGTGATCTTGGGCTGCGTGGTCGAGGAGCGCCCGGTGAGGATGCCCGACGCCGGGTCCTCGTACGCCTCCCGGAAGCGCTCGCGGTCCCGGCGGTCCGGGAAGCTCGTGAGCACGATGTGGCCGGGCGAGGAGCGCCTCTTCTCCGTGGACGCCCACCGGTCCTCGTCGGTCGGGGTGAGCCCTCCGAGGCGGGAGAAAGAGTAGTTCCACCACGCGCCGTAGTCGACCGCGCTGGACATCGTGTGCCCGTACTCGCCGTCGTTGACCACGTCCACGCCGCTCTCGCGCTGCCGGCGCACCACGTCCTCGACGCCCACGGCGAGCTCGTCGGTGAGCTGCTCGAACGTGATGGCGCCCTCGGCGTGCCGCTGGTTGGCCTCGAGCAGCCGCGGGGTCCGCGGCAGGGAGCCCACGTGGGTGGTCTGCACGTGGTCGGTGTTCTGCATGGTCATGCGTGTCCTCCTGAGGGTCTGCGGGAAGGTCGGGGGCCGGTCAGGACCAGAGCCGGCGGGAGGCGAGCTCGGCCCCGCGGGCGAGGGTCTCGAGCTTCGCCGCGGCGATCTGCGGGTGGATCCGCCCGCCCAGGCCGCAGTCGGTCGAGGCGATCACGTTCTCGCGGCCCACCTGGCGGGCGAAGCGCTCGATCCGGTCGGCCACCAGCTCCGGGTGCTCCACCACGTTGGTGGCGTGGGAGACGATCCCCGGGATGATGATCTTGCCCTCAGGCAGCTCGTGGTCCTGCCAGACCTTCCACTCGTGCTCGTGCCGGGCGTTGGCGGCCTCGAAGCTGTAGCCGCCGGCCCTGATGGAGAGCATGAGCTCCACCAGGTGCTCGAACCCGAGGTCCGTGGTGTGCGGGCCGTGCCAGGAGCCCCAGCACAGGTGGAAGCGCACCTGCTCCTCCGGGATGCCCTCGAGGGCGTAGTTGAGGGCCTCGACCCGCTTGCGGGTGAACGCGAGGTAGTCCTCCACGTCGGGCTCGGGATTGACCTGGTCCCAGTTCTCCGCGATGGACGGGTCGTCGATCTGCACGATCAGCCCGGCGTCGGTGATCGCCCGGTACTCCTCGCGCATCACCTCGGCGCAGGCGGTCAGCACCTCGTCCTCGTCCGCGTAGTGGGTGTTCTCCAGCCGCGCGCACGAGCCCGGGGACAGCGCGGCGAGGTAGCCCTCGCTCGCGCCCGTGGCCTGCAGCCCGGCCTTGAGGTTGCGGATGTCCGCCTCCAGCGCCGCGTGGCCCGTGTACTCCAGCTTCCCGGTGATCTTCGGGAACGGCGCCTGCTTGCCCGTGGTGATGCCCGAGGAGGGGTCCGTGTACGCCTCGTGGAAGAGCCGGCGGTCCCGGCGGTCCCCGAAGCTCGTCAGGACCACCCTGCCGGGCGAGGAGCGCTGCGGCTCCTGCTCCCACAGGTCCACGTCGCCGGGGGTGAGGCCCGAGATCCGGGCGAAGACGTAGTGCCACCACGCGCCGTAGTCGACCTCCGCGGCCATGACGTGGCCGTACTCGCCGTCGTTGACCACGTCGATCCCGAGCTCGCGCTGTCGGCGGACCACGTCGACCACCGAGTCCTGCAGGAGCCGGTCGTACTCCGCCTCCGGGACGGCCCCCTTCGCCCGGTTGGCCTCGAGCAGCGCCGGGGTGCGCGGGAGGGACCCGGCGTGGGTCGTGCGGATGCGGTCGGCGCTTCGCAGCATGGGTCGTGCGTCCTTTCCATCGGTCCTGGCGGTAGCACCGGAGGCGGGACGGGGATGCCGTCGCCCGGGTTGCTGCGGCGTCGTCGAGCCAGATCTCTCGGCCGCTCTGGATGGTGACCCTGTCATCCAAGCGCACCCGTGCGCGCTGCGCCATTCGGCGCCCGGATGACGGACATGACGCCGTGTGACGCGACCCGGCGCGCACTCCCGGGAGGAGCTGTCCTTCGCGAACATGGCCTGGATCACATACCGTGGCGGTGATCCGTGCCCCTCACCCCGCGGGCACGACGGACCAGAGGAAGGACCCCCATGTCCCAGACGCCCCAGCAGCAGGACCTCGAGGGCCGCACGGCGCTCGTCACCGGTGGCGCGAGCGGCATCGGCCTGGCCGCCGCCCGGGCCCTCGCCGGCTCCGGCGCGCACGTGGTCGTGGCCGACGTCGACGAGGCCGGGGCGCAGCGCGTCGCGGACGAGCTCGGCGGCCGCGCGTGGGCCGTCGACCTGCTCGACACCGCGGCGCTCGCCGAGCTGAGCCTCGAGGTCGACGTGCTGGTCAACAACGCCGGCATCCAGAAGGTCGCCCCCCTCCAGGAGTTCGACCCCGCGGACTTCCACCGGATCCTGGTGCTGATGCTGGAGTCCCCGTTCCTGCTGGTGCGCGCCGCGCTGCCGCACATGTACGAGCGGGGCTGGGGGCGCGTCATCAACGTCTCCTCCGTGCACGGGCTGCGGGCGTCCCCCTACAAGAGCGCCTACGTCTCGGCGAAGCACGGCCTGGAGGGGCTGTCCAAGACCGTCGCGGTGGAGGGCGCGGCCCACGGGGTGACGAGCAACTGCATCAACCCCGGCTACGTGCGCACCCCGCTCGTCGAGAAGCAGATCGCCGACCAGGCGAGGGTGCACGGGATCCCCGAGTCCGAGGTGGTGGAGCGGATCATGCTCGGCGAGACGCCGATCAAGAAGCTCGTGGACCCGGAGGACGTCGGCAGCCTGGTCGCGTGGCTGGCCGGACCGCACGCGTCCATGGTCACCGGGGCCTCCTACACGATGGACGGCGGCTGGACGGCGCGCTGAGCCCGCCTCGGGCCGCGGCGGCGCACTGCGGCGCCGCGTCCGGACACCCCGGCGGCCCGGACTGACCTGGTGGTCCGGACGGTCCGCCGCCGGTCCGGGTCGCTCAGCGGTGACCCAGCTCCCGGGAGAGCCGGTGGGCCTCCGTGAGCAGGGCCCGGCCCAGGAGCTGCCGGCGCTCGCCGCTGAACCGGGGCTCGATGCCCGTGAGGCTCAGCGCGTAGACCGGCGCGCCCGTCGCGTCGAAGACCGCGGCGGCCATGCCCCAGCTGCCCTCGACGATCAGCCCCGGGTTCACGGCGAAGCCCTCCCGCCGGACGTCCGCGAGCAGCTCCCGGATCCGCTCGGGCGTGTGCAGCGGGCCCCACTCGGCGCGGGCCCCGGCCGTGGCCGCGAGGACCCGGTCCACCTCCGCGTCCGGGAGGTGGGCCAGGACCGCCAGCCCCGCCGAGGCCACGCCGAGCGGCAGCCGCAGCCCCTCGTAGAGGACGTGGGAGCGGATGGGGAAGGCGCCCTCCACGCGCGCCAGGCAGACCGTCTCCAGCCCGCGGCGGACCGAGAGGAACGCACTCTCGCCGGTGGCCTCCGCGAGCCGGCGCAGCGAGGGCCCGGCCAGCTCCCGGATCGGATAGCGGTGGGCCGCCACCGCGCCCAGCACGTACAGCTCGGGGCCCAGCTGCCAGGCCCCGGTCCCGGCGTCGCGGTCCACGAGGCCCTCCTCGGCCAGTCCCGTGAGCAACCGGTGCACAGTGGGGCGGGTCAGCCCGGTCTCGGCGGCGAGCTCCGCCACCGTGCTGCCCCGTTCCCGCCCCGCGACGGCCCGCAGCAGCTGCCCCACCCGGTGGACCACCTGGGTCCCCTGGCCCGTCGTCCGCTCCTGTCCCATGACTCCACTATATGGACAGTCAGGGGACGAATGGCCGGATGCTGAGGAGAAGCGCAGTCGTGCCGCCGGATCTGTTGACCGGCATGTGGAGGCTCCCTAGATTGAGTGCTGGGTCACAGTCCGACGAGAGGAAGGGACAAGGGTGTCCAAGGTCAGAGACAACGCCGCCGAGCTGCTGGCGGAGAGCCTGCGGGACGGCATGACGCTCGCCGTGGGCGGGTTCGGGCTGAGCGGGATCCCCCGGGATCTCATCGACGCGGTGCGGGACTCCGGGGTCACGGACCTCACGGTGGTCTCCAACAACATGGGCGTGGACGGCAAGGGCCTCGGGGTCCTGCTCGAGAACCGCCAGGTGAAGAAGGTCCTCGCCTCCTACGTGGGCGAGAACAAGCTGTTCGCCCAGCAGTACCTGGACGGCGAGCTCGAGGTCGAGTTCAACCCCCAGGGCACCCTCGCCGAGCGGCTCCGAGCCGGCGGCGCGGGCATCCCCGCCTTCTACACGAAGACCGGGGTCGGCACCCTCGTGGCCGAGGGCAAGCCGCACGCCGAGTTCGACGGCGAGACCTACGTGCAGGAGCGCGGCATCGTCGCCGACATCGCCCTGGTCCACGCCCACACCGGGGACGCCGACGGCAACCTCGTCTACCGCTACACCGCGCGCAACTTCAACCCGATCGTCGCGACCGCCGGGAAGGTCACCTTCGCCGAGGTCGAGCACGTCGTGGCGGTCGGCGAGATCCACCCCGACCACATCGTGACCCCGGGCGTCTACGTCCAGCACGTCGCGCAGTACAGCGGCGCGCCCAAGGACATCGAGCAGCGCACCGTCCGCCCCCGCCCCGCCGGGCGGGCCGCCCAGCAGAACGGAGACCAGGCATGAGCTGGACCCGCGACGAGATGGCGGCGATCGCCGCCGTCGAGCTCTCCGACGGCGACTACGTCAACCTCGGCATCGGCATCCCCACCCTCGTGGCCAACAACCTGCCCGAGGGCGTCGACGTGGTGCTGCAGTCCGAGAACGGCGTGCTCGGCATGGGCCCGTTCCCCTACGAGGGCGACGAGGACCCGGACCTCATCAACGCCGGCAAGCAGACCATCACACTGCTGCCCGGGGCCTCCATCTTCGACTCCGCCACGTCCTTCGGGATGATCCGCGGCGGCCACGTCAAGATCGCGATCCTCGGCGCCATGCAGGTCTCCGGCACCGGTGACCTCGCCAACTGGATGATCCCCGGCAAGATGGTCAAGGGGATGGGCGGCGCCATGGACCTGGTGGCCGGCACCCCGCGCGTCGTCGTGCTGACCGAGCACGTCACCAAGGACGGCTCCGCCAAGATCAAGACCGAGTGCGATCTCCCGCTCACCGGGGTGCGCGTGGTCGACCGCATCGTCACGGACCTGTGCGTGTTCGACGTCGAGGACGGCGAGCTCGTGCTGCGCAGCCTCGCCCCCGGGGTCACCGAGGACGAGATCCGCGAGAAGACCGAGGCGTCCTTCCGCACGGACCTGCAGGACGTCACCCCCGACACCGTCCCCACCGAGACCGCCGCCGCCGGCGGCGCTGAGGAGAACCGATGAGCACCGCCACCGACGTCGTCGTCCTGTCCGGCGCCCGCACGCCCCAGGGCAAGATCCTGGGCCACCTGGCGTCCTTCACCGCGGCCGAGCTGGGCGCCCACGCCATCCGGGCCGCGCTCGAGCGCGGCGGGATCGCCCCCGAGCAGGTGGACTACGTGCTCATGGGCCACGTCCTGCAGGCCGGCGCCGGGCAGAACCCGGCCCGCCAGGCGGCCGTCACCGCGGGCATCCCGCTGAGCGTGCCCGCCGAGACCGTCAACAAGGTCTGCCTCTCCGGGCTCGTGGCCATCACCAACGCCGCCCGGATGATCCGCGCGGGCGAGGCCGAGATCGTCGTGGCCGGCGGCCAGGAGTCCATGACCAACGCCCCGCACCTCGCGATGGGCGTGCGGCAGGGCAAGAGCTACGGCGACCTCAAGCTCGAGGACGCGGTGGCCAAGGACGGGCTCGTCGACGTCGCCGCGTGCGTGTCCATGGGCTCGCTCACCGAGTCCGGCAACAGCGAGCGCTCGATCTCCCGCGAGGAGCAGGACCAGGTCGCTGCCCTGAGCCACCAGCGCGCGGCCCGCGCCGCGGAGGAGGGCGTCTTCCGCGACGAGATCGCCCCCGTGTCCGTCCCGCAGCGCAAGGGCGACCCGCTCGTCGTCGACACCGACCAGGGCGTGCGCCCCGACTCCAGCGCGGAGTCCATGGCGAGGCTGCGCCCCGCGTTCGCGAAGGACGGCACGATCACCGCCGGCAACTCCTCGCCGCTCTCGGACGGCGCGGCCGCCGTGGTCCTGACCAGCCGGGAGTACGCCGAGCGCCACGGCCTCGAGTACCTGGCCGTGGTCGGTGCCCCGGGCCAGGTGGCCGGCCCCGACACCTCGTTGCACTCCCAGCCGTCCCGGGCGATCGAGGCCGCGCTCGAGCGGGCCGGCTGGTCCGTGCAGGACCTGGACTTCATCGAGATCAACGAGGCGTTCGCGTCCGTGCTGATCCAGTCCCTGCGCGACCTCGACTACTCGGTGGAGAAGGCCAACATCCACGGCGGCGCTGTGGCCGTCGGGCACCCGATCGGCGCCTCCGGGGCCCGGTTGGCGCTGCACGCGGCGTTCGAGCTCTCTCGCCGGGGCTCCGGCCGGGCCGCGGTCTCGCTGTGCGGCGGCGGCGGCCAGGGCGAGGCGCTGCTGCTCTACCGCGACTGACCCCCGCCCCCTCCGCTGACCCGCGGGGGCCCGGGTGACCACGATTCTTCGTGGTCACCCGGGCCCCCGCGGGTCATTCGATGATCCTGCGGTCACGCGCGGCGAGCTCCCGGCGCACGAGAGCCACCAGGTCGTCCGGCCGATGCACCACGGTGGCCCAGTCCGTCCGCAGGATCCGCCATCCGGCGTTGGCGAGGTCCTTCTCCCGCCGCCGCTCCTGCACGAGGACCCGGTCGGTGGGGCCGTGGTCGTAGTACTCGGTGTCGCCGTCGAACTCCAGGAGCAGGCGCTGCGCCCGCCACCCGAAGTCCCCGCGATACAGGCCGCGCGGCGTCCGGATGCGCACCTGCAGCTCCGGCCGGGGCAGTCGCGCGCGAAGCAGCACCAGCCGGGTCAGCGTCTCGCCGGGCGACTCGGAGCGACCGTCGGCGAGGTCGAGCATCCGCCGGGCCCGGCGGCACCCCGGCGCGCCGGCGCGGCGCTCGAGCAGGGCGAGGAGTTCCGCGCGCTCGGTGCCCCGGCGGAGGGCGTGGTCGGCGGTCACCACCGCCTCGCGGAGGGGCAGGGTGGACGCGCAGTCCAGCACGGTGCGGGGCACGGACGTGGCCAGCAGCCCGCCCACTCGGACGACGTGCTCCGGCGGCAGCTCGGCCCAGTGGTGGACGCAGGTCCGGTTGTTCCGGGAACCGTGGCCGGGCGGAGAGACGACGTGCGGTGCCGCCGGTCGGTGCAGCAGGTCCAGGCCGTGGAGCAGGGCCGCCGAGGAGTGCCCGAACACCGGGGCACTGGCGGCGCGCAGGGCCAGGGCGGCGTGCATCTGCCGCAGCCGTCCCTCCGCTCCCAGGTCCCGCCACCAGGACGGTGTCGCGTACACCCCCTGCCGGATCCGGAGGAGGTCGCCCCGGCGGACGGCCCGGGTGACGGTGGACGGCGAGAGGCCGAGGTCCTGCAGCGCTTCAAGGGTCAGGAGCCGGCCGGGCAGCGTGGTCATGGGGGTCAGGCTCACCGCGGCGGGGCCCGCCCGTCCGAGGTCCGGCCCGGCACGGGGACGGTGCCCGGGAGGGGGATGCGTGAGCGCCCGGCGTGCAGTGCGGACGGAACTTGACGCGCCTGATCCCGGAATGATCCGATGACCCGCTGGGGCCCGGGTGACCACGAAAAATCGTGGTCACCCGGGCCCCAGCGGGTCATCCGGCGAGGGGGTGATCTGCGGTCCCGGCGGTGCTCCGCCCGCGGGGCTACTTGCGGGCGCGGGCGCCGATCCGCTCGCGCTGCTCCATGAGCTTCTCCAGCAGCGTCACGAGCGTGTGCTGCTCCTCCTCGGTGAGGGCCTCGGCCCACTGGCTCTCCCGGTCGTTCTGGGCCCGGAACGCCGTGCGGATCTTCTCCTGCCCGGCATCGGTGAGGTGCAGGGTCACGGACCGGCCGTCGGCGGCGGAGGCCTCGCGCCGGAGCAGGTCCTTGCCGACCAGCGTGCCCGTCAGGTTGGAGACCGCCGCGCGGCTCATCCCCGTGAGGCGGGCGGCCTCGTGGGGGTTGAGGGGACCGGCCACCCAGAGGGCCAGGAGCAGCCGGAAGCTCGACCAGGTCCCGCCGGCGGGGCGGTGGATCGACGACTCGAAGTCGTAGACCGCGGTGGACGAGGACCGGTTGAGCGAGAGGAACACCCGGTTGGCCGCGAGATCGGCGTCGGGGAACTCCTCGGAGATCCGGCGCTGGGCGGCCTGGACGAAGGACCAGTAGTCGGGCAGCGCGGCGGCGGAGGGCGTCGCGGAGGACGCCTCGGTGGACGCCCCGGTGGGCGTCGCTGGGGGCTCGGTGCGGTCGGCGAGGGGCATGGCGTCGATTCTAGGGGAGGGGTTGCCCCATATAATACAACGCTTTACTATCTGGGGGAGAGCTGGATCACAGACCGCCACACGCAAGGAGACGGCCATGGCCTACTACCGGCAGCTGGGCCCGGTGCCCCGGCAGCGTCACACCCTGTTCAAGGACGACGAGGGCAGGATCCTCTACGAGGAGCTCATGGGCGAGGAGGGCTTCTCCTCCGACTCGTCGCTGCTCTACCACCGGCACATCCCCTCGGCGATCGTCGGGACCCGCGGCTGGGAGCTGCCCGAACAGACCCTGACCCCCAACGACCCCCTGCTGCCGCGGCACCTGAAGCTGCACGAGCTGTTCACCGAGGAGCAGGCAGCCGGAACCGACGCGGTGACCGGCCGCCGGCTGGTGATGGGCAACGCGGACGTGCGGCTCTCCTACGCCTGGGTGGGGAAGACGTCCCCGCTATACAAGAACGCCGTGGGCGACGAGTGCGTCTACGTGGAGCGCGGCTCCGCCCTGGTGGAGACCCAGTTCGGCCCGCTCGAGGCCGTCGAGGGCGACTACGTCATGATCCCGCGCGCCACGATCCACCGCTGGGTGCTGCGGGAGGGCGAGACGGCTCGGCTCTACTTCGTGGAGGCGAACTCCCACATCACCCCGCCGCACCGCTACCTCTCCAAGTACGGGCAGCTGCTCGAGCACGCCCCCTACTGCGAGCGCGACCTGCACGGTCCCACCGGAGTGCTCCTGCGGGACGAGACCGACGTGGACGTCTACGTCAAGCACCGCGGCCGCGGCCCCTCGGGCCTGGACGGGACGGTCCACGTCCTGCCGCAGCACCCCTTCGACGTGGTGGGCTGGGACGGGTGCCTCTACCCGTACACCTTCAACATCAAGGACTACATGCCGATCACCGGCAAGGTGCACCAGCCGCCGCCCGTGCACCAGGTCTTCGAGGGGCGCAACTTCGTGATCTGCAACTTCGTGCCGCGGAAGGTCGACTACCACGAGCTGGCCGTCCCGGTGCCCTACTACCACTCGAACGTGGACTCGGACGAGGTCATGTTCTACGTGGACGGGGACTACGAGGCGCGCAAGGGCTCGGGCATCGGCAGGGGGTCGATCTCCCTGCACCCGGGCGGGCACCCGCACGGCCCGCAGCCCGGGGCGATCGAGAAGTCCCTGGGCGTGGAGTACTTCGACGAGACCGCCGTCATGGTCGACACCTTCGCCCCGCTGGAGCTGGGCGAGGCAGGCCTGGCCGGCGACGACGGCAAGTACGTCACGTCCTGGACCCCCGGCCGGGAGTGGACCGGCGGGCTCTGGTCGAACTCGTGAGCGCCGCCCCGACCACGGAGACCGCCGAGCGGCGCGTCCCGGCCCAGTTCGTTGCGTTCTTCGACGACGCCGCGACCTTCCCGCCGGGACTCGCCCCGCTGGAGAAGGCGGTCACGGACCACGTGGCGCGGTGGGCGGACCCGCTCGTCGCCGCCGTGGGTCCGGCCGTGCTGAAGCTCGACGACCTGCCGGAGGCCCGGCGCATCGCCGCCGGCCTGGACCGCGGCGGCCGGGCGGTCGAGGTCTCCGTCGTGACGCCAACCGGGCAGCTGCAGGCCGCACTGGACGCCGTCGAGCAGACCGGGCCCGAGCTGCGGGTCGTCTCGGTCGAGCTCAGGACCGACCCGTCGGACACCGACGCCTGGCAGGCGCAGATCACCGAGGCGGCCCGGGTGCAGGACGTCCCGGTCTACGTGGAGCTGACCGCGGACCAGGTCCGCGGCGGGGCGCTGGAGCTGCTGGAGGGCACCGGGCTGCGCCTCAAGCACCGCACCGGCGGGATCGAGGCGCACCTGTTCCCCAGCCCCGAGCAGCTGGCCGCGGTGCTCACCGAGGCCGTGGCCGCCCGGATCCCGTTCAAGCTCACCGCCGGGCTGCACGAGGCCGTGCGGTACACGAACCCCGCCACGGGGTTCACCCACCACGGCTTCCTCAACGTCGCGATGGCCACCGAGGCCGCCCGCGCCCACGAGCCCGCCGAGCGGGTGGCCCGGCTGCTCACCGAGACCGACCCGGCACCGCTCGTCGAGCTCGCCCGGTCCTCCGACGGGTCCTGGCGCGGGTCCTTCACGTCCTTCGGGACGTGCAGCGTGGGCGAGCCCGCCGCGAGCCTCGAGCGCCTCGGCCTCTTCCCGCACGGCCTCACCTGACACGGCGCCACCGTCCCCCCACGTCCAAGGAGATCCACCCCGTGAGCACCGCCGCCGACCGTTTCGCCGCCGAGGGCTTCGGCCCCGAGAACCTGCCCTACGCCTCCTTCTCGCCCACCGGCGGGGACCCGCGCCTGGGGGTGCGCCTGGGGGACCGGGCGATCGACGTCGCAGCCCTGGCCGCCACGGTGGAGGGGCTCGACGACGCCGCGCGCACGGCGGTGTCGGCCCCGAACCTGGACGCGCTGCTCGCGGCCGGCCACGGGACCTGGACCGCGCTGCGGGCCTGGCTCGTCGAGGTCGTGACCGCCGACGGGCTCGCGGACACGGTGGAGCAGGCCTCCCATCCGGTGGACGGGATCGCCCTGCACATGCCGTTCACGGTGGCCGACTACGTCGACTACTACGCCTCCGAGCACCACGCCTCCAACGTGGGGAGGATGTTCCGTCCGGACCAGGCCCCGCTGCTGCCCAACTGGAAGCACCTGCCCGTGGGCTACCACGGCCGGGCCGGCACCGTGATCCCCTCCGGCAAGGACTTCCCCCGGCCCAAGGGCCTGCGCCCCGAGCAGGACGGGCCGCCCAGCTTCGGCCCCTCCCGCCGCCTGGACATCGAGGCGGAGCTCGGCTTCGTCCTCGGCGGGGCGGCCCCGGCCGGGGAGGTCTCCCTGGAGCAGGCGGCGGCAGAGCACCTCTTCGGGGTGGTGCTGTTCAACGACTGGTCCGCCCGCGACATCCAGGCCTACGAGTACGTCCCCCTGGGCCCCTACCTGGGCAAGTCCTTCGCGTCCTCGATCTCGCTGTGGGTCGTGCCCTGGCAGGCCCTGACCGCGGCCCGCGTGGCGCCCCCGGCGCGCGAGCACGAGCTCGCCCCCTACCTCGACGACGAGGGCAAGGAGCCGTGGGGACTGGACATCACCCTGGGCGTGAGCGTGGACGGCCGGACCGTCTCGCACCCCCCGGCGTCCACCCTGTACTGGACCGCACCCCAGATGGTCGCGCACATGAGCGTCAACGGCGCGTCCCTGCGCCCGGGGGACTTCTTCGGCTCCGGCACCGTCTCCGGCCCGGAGAAGGACCAGCGCGGGTCCTTCCTGGAGCTCTCCTGGGGCGGCAAGGAGCCGTTCGCCCTGCCCGGGGGCACCGAGATGACGTTCCTGGCCGACGGCCAGAGCGTGACCCTCACCGGCACCGCGCCCGGCCCTGGCGGCTCCGTCATCGACTTCGGCGAGTGCACCGCCACGATCCTGCCCGCCACCTGAATACTGGTCCCGTCCCCCGCCGGTGACCACGATCACCCCCGCCGACCCCGCCGCGCCGCGGCCGGCGGGGGAGGGCGTGGCCGCCCGAGCGCCCGCCGACAGCAGGAGTCCCCGCCATGAGCACCGGCACCCGTGAACCCGCGATCGCCCGGGCGATGCGGCCCGTCAACTCGGTCGTCGAGAAGTACATCCCGTCCGCGCTCAACTTCGCCATCCTGCTGAGCGTCGCCGTCGGGCTCATGGCCCTGCTGCTCACCGACGCCGGACCCGCCGACGTGCTGCGCGGCTGGGGCGAGGGGCTCGCCGGGCTGCTCGCGTTCATGACGCAGATGGCGCTGATCCTGCTGCTGGGCCACGCCCTCGCCAACACCCGTCCTGTGCGCCGGCTGCTCGGCGCCCTGGCGCAGGTGCCCCGGACGCCCCTCCAGGCGTACGTGTTCGTGTTCCTGGTGGCGGCGGTCGCCTCCCTCATCACGTGGGGGCTCGGCCTCGTCGTCGGCGCCCTGCTCGCCCGCGACGTCGCCGCCGCGGGGGACCGACGCGGCCTGGAGCTGAGCTTCCCGATGCTCGTGGCCTCCGGCTTCTCCGGGTTCGTGGTCTGGCACATGGGCTACTCCGGGTCCGGGCCGCTCACCGCGGCCACCCCCGGCTCCTTCATCGAGGAGCAGCTCGGACGCACCGTGCCCATCACCGAGACCACGTTCTCCGCCTGGAACCTCACCGCCGTCGTCGCCACCGTGGTCCTCGTCGCGCTGGCCCTGTGGCTCATCGCGCCCCGGGCCGTGGACCCCGCCCACCGGATGACCGCAGCCGCCCTCGCCGCCTCGGAGCAGACGGTCACCGAGGAGGAGGTCGTCACCCCCGCCGACCGGCTCGACGCCAGCCGCGTCCCCACCCTGGTCGTGGGACTGGCGCTCGCCGGCTACCTGGTGCTGCACTTCGCCGAGGGCGGGACGGTGACGCTCGACGTCGTGAACTGGATGTTCCTGGGCCTGATCTTCCTGCTCGCGCGCAACGCCTTCGAGGTCATGGCGCTGATCAAGAACGCCGCCGCGAACGTGGGCGACATCCTCCTGCAGTTCCCGCTCTACGCCGGGATCATGGGGATGATGGCGGCGACCGGCCTGATCCAGGTGCTCTCCGACTCGGTCGTGGCCGTCGCCACGCCCCAGACGCTGGGGCTGCTCGCCTTCCTCTCGGCGGGGCTCGTGAACTTCTTCGTCCCCTCCGGCGGCGGGCAGGTGGCCGTGCAGGCCCCGATCCTGCTGGACGCCGGCGCCCGCCTCGACGTGGACCCGGCCGTGGTGATCATGGCGATCTCCTACGGCGACCAGTGGACCAACATGATCCAGCCGTTCTGGGCGCTGCCGCTGCTGGCCATCGCCGGGCTCAAGATCCGCGACATCCTGGGCTACACCACCGTGGTGCTCGTGGTCTCGGGCCTGGTGTTCGGGGCGACCCTGCTGCTCGTCGGCGCGGGCTGAACGGGCCTCGGCCCGCGCCGCCGGCTCCGTGCCGCTGGATCCGTGCCGCGGCGGCCGGGGAGCGTGTGCTCAGGCGGTGCGCTCCGGGGCGCCGCGGCCGGTGCCGTGGCGCAGGAAGTCGGCGCTCGAGGGCACGCGCGGGTGGTACCGGCGGTCGAGGAGGGTGTTGGCCGCCCAGCTCAGCAGGTCCCGCTCGCGGACCGGCAGGTCCAGGCACTGGTGCAGGTACGCGCTGACCTCGAGCTCGTCGGCCGTCCCGCCCAGGTACAGGTAGCGGACCCAGAGCCGGCGGTGCCCGATCGACGCCCGCTCGAGCGCCTGGTGCAGTCCGACGGTCTGTTCCCGGCCCAGGGAGTCCTCCATCGTGGTTCCTTCCGTGCGGTGCGGCGGTGCGGCGGTGCGGCGGTGCGGGGGTGCGGGGGTGCGGGGGTAGGGGGTGCGGAAGCAGGGTGCCCGAGCTCCGGAGGGAGCACGCACCCGCACCCACAGGCTCCACGGTAGGAAAGCGGCCGTGCCGGGACCACGGTATTAGCGGAGGTACACCATTGTGTCCGAGTGTGAGGGAACACCCGGCCGGCACCCAGGCGACGCCGAGCCGCCCGGCCGGGTCAGGAGCCGACGACCGCCCCGTAGAGCTCCTCGAAGCGGGCGCGCGCGGTGCGGTAGTGCTCCGCGCGTCCGGGCACCGGCCGGTGCTCCGGCCCGTAGGGCGGGGAGGCCCGCTCCACGTCCGGGGCGAGGCTCTCGAGGGCGAGCAGGGCGGTGCCGCGCAGGGTCGCCCGCTTGAACTCGGCCCGCGCCACCGGCTTGCCGAGGGCGTCGGCGAGCAGCTGCAGCAGCTCCGGCACGTCCTGCGACGCGCTGCCGGAGGCCACCACGCGGTCCACGCCGCCGGCGGCGTCCTCGAGCTGCTCGGCCACCCGGGCGTACGAGACCGCGACGCCCTCGAGCACCCCGCGGGCCAGGTCGGCCCCGGTGCTGGAGGCCGAGACGCCGGCGAACACCGCCCGGGCGCCGCCGGCCCAGCCCGTCGAGCGCTCGCCCGTGAAGAACGGCAGGGCCACGGGGGTGGATCCGGACACGTCCGCGGCGGCGACGTCCGCGAGCGTGGTGCTCTCCGGCAGGATCACCGTGCGCTCGAGCCAGGCGAGCGCCCGGCCGACGTCGTTGAGGGCGCCGCCCAGCAGGCACCGTGCCCCGTCCACGCGGTAGCACCACAGCCCCGGCGGCACCCGCTCGGGGATCCGGTGCAGCAGCACGCGCGCGGCCCCCGAGGTGGCGGTGGAGACGACCATCGTCGAGGCGTCGGTGCCGCCCGTGCCGAGGTTCGCGCTCAGCCCGTCGGCCACCGGCGCGAACCACGCCGCGCCCTCGAGGACCGGCCAGCGCTCGGCCACGGACGCGGCGACGTCCGGGATCGGCTCGTGCGGGTCGGCGAGCGGGTTGAACTGCTCCGCGTCCAGCCCGCAGGCCAGGAGCAGGGGCTCGTCCCACCGGCCCGTGCGGCGGTCCAGCATCCCGGTCCACGCGGCCGTGGCGGTCCCGGCGCGCGCGGTGCCCAGCAGGCGCAGGTGCACGTACTCGCCCAGGGACATCCACCGCCGGGCCCGCCCCCACGCCTCCGGGTCCGTCTCCCGGAGCCACCGCAGCCGCGGGGCCAGGTACGAGGTGTGCAGGCGGGCGCCCGTGCGCTGCAGGGCGGCGGGCTCGTCGAGCTCGCCGCGCAGCCCGGCCAGCTGCTCGGCGCACCGGGAGTCGGCGTAGGTGAAGCACGTGGTGACCGCGGCGCCGTCGGCCCCGACGCCGACCAGCGAGGACGCGAAGGTGTCCAGGGCGACGCCCGCGACCCGGCCGGCCAGTGCGGGGTCGGCCAGGACGAGGTCGAGGACCGCCGCGAGCTCCTCCGTCACCTGGTCGGGGTCGATCACGGAGGTCCCGTCCGCCGCGGTGGTGAACTCGTGCTCGATCTTGTGCCGGTAGCCCCGCACGGGGGTCCCCGTGGCGTCGTGCAGACCGCCCCGGCTGCCCGTGGAGCCGACGTCCAGGGCCATCACCAGCGGATCGAGGGCCTCGCGCAGGTCCACGCTGAACGCGGCGCCGTCGTCCGGCCGTGGGGGCGTCGGGTGGTGGCTCATGGTCGGCTCCTCCTGGGGGCTGCGCGGCTGGCCCCAGTGTAGGAGGCGGCGCGGCGCGACGGTCACATCGTGAGACGCGGGTCCGCCCACCAGGACGTTGCGGTCGAAAAGCGTATTCTGGACGGCGGACCGCCGGCGGCCGGCCCGGGTGCCCCACGGCCCGTGCGCCGCCCGCCCCGCCACCGGACATCCCCGACCGAGGAGACCCAGCTCCGCCATGCCCCACCTCCGCTCCCGCACCTCGACCCACGGCCGCAACATGGCCGGCGCCCGCGCCCTGTGGCGCGCCACCGGCATGGGCGACGACGACTTCGGGAAGCCGATCGTCGCGATCGCGAACTCCTACACGCAGTTCGTGCCGGGCCACGTGCACCTCAAGGACATGGGCGACCTCGTGGCCTCCGCGATCCGGGAGGCGGGGGGCGTGGCCAAGGAGTTCAACACCATCGCGGTCGACGACGGCATCGCGATGGGCCACGACGGGATGCTCTACTCCCTGCCCTCCCGCGACATCATCGCGGACTCCGTGGAGTACATGGTCAACGCCCACCGGGCCGACGCCCTGGTCTGCATCTCCAACTGCGACAAGATCACGCCGGGCATGCTGCTGGCCGCGCTGCGGCTGAACATCCCGGTGGTCTTCGTCTCCGGCGGGCCCATGGAGTCCGGCGAGGCCGTCGAGGGCGTCGTGGAGCACCGCCTGGACCTCGTGGACGCGATGTCCATGGCCGTCGACGAGTCCGTCACCGACGAGCAGCTGGGCCAGATCGAGCGCAACGCCTGCCCCACCTGCGGGTCCTGCTCGGGCATGTTCACCGCCAACTCCATGAACTGCCTCACCGAGGCCCTCGGCCTGTCCCTGCCCGGCAACGGCACCACGCTGGCCACCCAGGTGGCCCGCAAGGAGCTCTTCCTCGAGGCCGGCCGCCGGGTGGTGGACCTGTGCTGCCGGTACTACGAGCAGGACGACGAGTCCGTGCTCCCGCGCAACATCGCCACCAAGGCCGCGTTCGAGAACGCCATGGCCCTGGACATCGCCATGGGCGGGTCCACCAACACGATCCTGCACATCCTCGCCGCGGCCCAGGAGGGCGAGGTCGACTTCACCCTCCCGGACATCGACGCCCTGTCCCGCCGGGTGCCCTGCCTGTGCAAGGTCGCGCCGAACTCCACGCGGTTCCACATCGAGCACGTGCACCGCGCCGGCGGGATCCCCGCGCTCCTCGGCGAGCTGCGCCGCGCAGGCCTGCTCAACGAGGACGTGCACTCGGTGCACGCCCCGGACCTGGCCACCTGGCTGGACGAGTGGGACGTCCGCAGCGGGCGGTCCTCGGAGCGCGCCCGGGCGCTCTTCCACGCCGCGCCCGGCGGCGTGCGCACCACGCAGGCGTTCTCCACGGCCAACACGTTCGAGTCCCTGGACCTCGACGGCGAGGACGGCTGCATCCGCTCGGTGGAGCACGCCTACACGCGGGACGGCGGCCTGGCGATCCTCTACGGCAACATCGCCGAGGACGGGGCGGTCATCAAGACCGCCGGCATCGACGAGGAGCTGTTCCACTTCGTGGGGAGGGCCTTCGTGGTCGAGTCCCAGGACGAGGCCGTCTTCGAGATCCTGTCCAAGAACGTGGAGCCCGGCGACATCGTGGTCATCACCCACGAGGGCCCCAAGGGCGGACCGGGCATGCAGGAGATGCTCTACCCGACCTCCTACCTCAAGGGCCTCGGCCTCGGCCGGGAGTGCGCGCTCATCACCGACGGCCGCTTCTCCGGCGGCACCTCCGGCCTCTCGATCGGGCACATCTCCCCGGAGGCCGCCGCCGGCGGCGCCGTGGGCCTCATCGAGACCGGCGACGAGATCGAGATCGACGTCGCCCGGCGCGTGCTGCGCGTGAACGTGGACGACGCGACGCTGGCCGCCCGGCGGCAGGCCAGGGGGCCGGCCCCGTGGTACCCCACGAAGCCGCGCGAGCGCCAGGTCTCCAAGGCCCTGCGCGCCTACGCCTCGATGGTCACCTCCGCGGACAAGGGCGCCGTGCGCGTGATCTGACCCCCTCCGGCCGTGATTCCGGCGCCCGCAGGGCACCGAGACGCGGGTCACTTCCACTAGAGTTCCGTCGGGGCGCGCAACCGCTGCGCCCGGTCTTTCACGCGGGCCCCGCAGACCCCACGCCGGGGACCCGCGTCCGTCACAGTTCGGAGCTGCAATGGAACTCGTCACCGATCTCGTGGGCACCCTCGGCGGCTGGGTGTGGAACGTGGTCTTCACCATCCTCATCGGGGTGGGCCTCTACCTGACCGTCCGCACCGGCGTCGTGCAGCTGCGGCTGGTCCCGGAGATGTTCCGGGTGCTCAACGACAAGCCCGGTCTGGCCGAGGACGGCCAGAAGGGCATCTCCGCGTTCCGGGCCTTCACCGTCTCCGCCGCGTCCCGGGTGGGCACCGGCAACATCGCCGGCGTCGCGATCGCCATCAGCCTGGGCGGGCCGGGCGCCGTGTTCTGGATGTGGGTGATCGCCGGCATCGGCGCGGCCAGCGCGTTCACGGAGTCCCTGCTGGGCCAGCTCTACAAGATCAAGGCGCCCACCGGCTACGTGGGCGGGCCCGCCTACTACATGGAGTGCGGCCTCGGCGCCCGCTGGATGGGGCTGCTCTTCGCGGTCGTCATCACCTTTACCTACGGGTTCGTGTTCAACTCCGTGCAGTCCAACTCGATCGTGGACGCGCTCGGCGGCTCCCTGGGCGTGGACATCGCGGCGGCGGAGGCCCTGTGGTTCCGGATCCTGGTCGGCGCCGTGCTCGTGGGGCTGACCGCCGCGATCATCTTCGGCGGCATCCGCCGGATCTCCGCGGTCTCCGAGATCGTCGTCCCGATCATGGCGGTGCTCTACCTCCTGCTGGGCCTGCTCGTGGTCTTCCTGAACCTCGGCGAGGTCCCCGCCGTGCTCGGCCAGATCCTCGAGGGGGCCTTCGGCATCCGCGAGTTCGTCACCGGCGGGCTGATCGGCGTCATCATCCAGGGCATGAAGCGCGGCCTGTTCTCCAACGAGGCCGGCATGGGGTCGGCCCCCAACGCCGGCGCCACCGCGTCCGTGTCCCACCCGGCGAAGCAGGGCTTCCTGCAGGCGCTCGGCGTGTACTTCGACACCTGGCTGATCTGCTCGATCACCGCGTTCATCGTGCTCCTCTCCAACCCCGAGTTCGGCGGCCGGGAGGGCGCGTCCCTGACCCAGTCCGCGCTGGCCCTGCAGCTGGGCAACTGGGCGGTGCACTTCCTGACCGTGGCGATCTTCCTGTTCGCGTTCACCTCCGTGATCGGCAACTACTACTACGGCGAGTCCAACGTCCGCTTCCTCACGGGCTCGCCCGCGGCGATGACCGCCTACCGCGTGCTCGTGCTGGTGTTCGTCTTCGGCGGCGCCGTGCTGGCCCTGGACCTCGTCTGGTCCCTGGCCGACCTGTTCATGGCGGTCATGGCCACCATCAACCTGGTGGCCCTGGTGCTGCTCGCCGGCGTGGCCGTCCGGGTGCTCCGGAACTACGAGGCCCAGCGCAAGCAGGGCCTCGAGCCGATCTTCCACAGCGGCGACGTCCCGGGCCTGTCCGGGCTCGGCGCGTGGGACGGCACCGACGTGGTGACCACCCGCGGCTACTGGGACGAGCTGGCGCAGAAGCCCACGAGGACCCGCTGACGGGCACGGAGCAGCAGGCCGGGGCCGGGACCGCGTGGCGGCCCCGGCCCCGGCCCCTCTACAGTGAGGTCATGGAATCTCGTACGGACATCGACGCCTCGGCCCTGCGGCAGCTGCAGGCCCCCCTCAAGGAACGCTACCGGGAGCACCCCGAGGAGGCCCGCACACCCCTGCACGCCCGCGGCGACTTCCGCGATCCCGGGCTCACGACCACCGTCGACTCGTGGGCCGGGCCGGTGCGGGCCGGCCTGCACGCCGCCACCGGCGGTGACGGCAGCGACGCCTGCTCCGGGGACATGCTCCTCGACGCGCTCGCGGCCTGCGCGGGCGTGACCCTGCGCAGCGTGGCGACGGCCATGGGCGTGCCGATCCGGTCGGCCGAGCTCCGCGCGGAGGGCATGTTCGACGCCCGCGGGACGCTGGGCCTGGACCGGTCCGTGGCCGTGGGGGTCCAGGACGTCGTCCTCACTGTCCGCCTCGACACCGACGCCGACGACGCCACCCTCCAGCGGCTGGCCAAGTCGACCGAGCGGTACTGCGTGGTCAGCCAGAGCCTGAACACGGACGTGGCGTTCGTCGTCGAGCGCGTGTAGCGGCCGCATCCTCGCCGGACGCGGAGCGGCTCCGTGCGCCCCAGGGCGCACGGAGCCGTTCCGCGTTCAGGACAGGACCTGGCGCTTCGACGAGATGACCCCGGTGTTGAAGCCGGCCAGGTGGAGCCCGCCGTGGAAGCGGGCGTGCTCGATCTTCAGGCAGCGGTCCATGACCACGGAGAGCCCGCCCTCCTCGGCGATCCGGGCGGCCTCCTCGTGCCAGGACCCCAGCTGCAGCCACAGGGTCCGCGCCCCGACGGCCACGGCCTCGCGGGCCACGCCGGGGAGGTCGTCGTGGCGCCGGAACGCGTCGACGACATCGGGCGTCTCCGGCAGGTCCGCGAGGGACGGGTAGACGGGCCGGCCCATGATCTCCCGCAGCGCCGGGTTGACGAAGTACACCCGGTACGGCGAGGAGGACAGCAGGTAGGTCGAGACGAAGTAGGAGGCGCGGGACGGCTTGTCGGACGCGCCCACGACGGCGATCGACTCGGTGCCGTGCAGGATGCTCAGCCGCTCGGGCGCGCTCGGCCCAGTCCACGTGCGGGTCTCGGCGGTCATCGGAGCGCTCCTTCGGTCGTGACGTCGGCGTCGGCGTCGGCAGCAGCGGTGTCGTCGGCGGTGGCGCCGGCCGGGGCGCCGGCCGCGCGGCCGGGGGTCTCCCGGGGCAGGCCGGTGGCCGCCGTGAGGGCCTGGTCGAGGTCCCAGAGGATGTCCTCGACGTCCTCGAGGCCCACCGACAGGCGGATGAGGTCCTCCCGCACCCCCGCGCCGACCAGCTGCTCGGCGCTCAGCTGCTGGTGCGTGGTGGAGGCGGGGTGCAGGACGAGGGTGCGGGCGTCCCCGATGTTGGCGAGGTGGCTGGCCAGCTGCAGGTTCTCGATGAAGCGAGCGCCGACCTCCCGCCCTCCGAGCCGGTCCGTGGGGGAGACCCCGAACGCGAACACGGAGCCCGGGCCGAGGGGCAGGTACCGCCGGGCCCGCTCGTGATGGGGGTGGCTCGGCAGCCCGGCCCAGTTGACGTAGGAGACCCGGGGGTCCTCCTCCAGCCACCGCGCGACGGCCCGCGCGTTGGCCAGGTGCGCGTCCATGCGCTGCGGCAGCGTCTCCACGCCCTGGAGCAGGTTCCAGGCGGACTGGGGCGCCAGGGCGGGGCCGATGTCCCGCAGCTGCTCGGTGCGCAGCCGGGTCAGGAATCCGTACTCCCCGAAGTTCCCCCACCAGGTGACGTCGTTGTACGTGGGCACCGGCTCCGTCATGGACGGGAAGTTGCCGTTCGCCCAGTCGAAGCGGCCGGACTCGACGACGACGCCGCCCAGCGTGGTGCCGTGCCCGCCCAGGAACTTGGTGGCCGAGTGGATGACGATGTCCGCCCCGTGCTCGATCGGGCGGACCAGGTACGGCGGGGTCATGGTCGAGTCGACGACCAGCGGCACGCCGGCCTCGTGCGCGACCGCCGCCAGGCCCTCCAGGTCCGCGACGTCGCCGGAGGGGTTGGACACGACCTCCGTGTAGACGGCCTTGGTGCCCGGGCGCACCGCCGCCCGGTAGTCGGCGGGGTCGGTGCCGGGGACGAACGTGGTCTCGATCCCGAAACGGCGCAGGGTGACGTCCAGCTGGGTGACCGTGCCCCCGTAGAGCTGGGCGGAGGCCACGATGTGGTCCCCGGCCTGGGCGAGCGCGGCGAACACGAGGAACTCGGCGGACATGCCGGAGGCGGTGGCCACGGCGCCGATGCCGCCCTCGAGGGACGCGATGCGCTCCTCGAACGCCGCGACGGTCGGGTTGCCGATGCGGGAGTAGATGTTGCCGTACTTCTGCAGGGCGAACAGGTTGGCGGCGTCGTCGGCGTCCTTGAAGACGAACGAGGTGGTCTGGTAGATCGGGACCGCGCGGGCGCCGTGCTCGGCGTCGGGGGTGCCCCCGGCGTGCAGGGCGCGGGTGCGGAACCCGAACTGGTGGTCGGCCATGGGGAAGCTCCTCGTGCGAGTGGTGCCGCTGGACGGTCCCGGGCGTCAGGAGGGTCCCGGCGGGGGTGCCGGGGGTGCGGTGCCCCATCGGTCCTGGCGGTAGCACCGTGCGGTCTGCGACGTCGACCACGGTTGCTGCGGCGTCGTCGGTCCAGGTCCCTCGGCCGCTCGGGATGGCTGCCTCCCATTGTGCTGCCCGGGGCCGCCCCGCGCCAACCGCCGGCCCGGGGCGGCGCCGCCCGCACCCCGGGCGGGCCGGCCGGGGCGCTATGATCTGCGCCATGCGCGGAAGGCGCCCGCCTTTCCCGCGCCCACGACGCTGCGGAGGACCTGGTGACGAGGACACGGCACTACACCATCGACGTGATCGCCGGTGACGGCATCGGCCAGGAGGTCATGCCGTCCGCGCTGCGCTGCGTCGACGCGCTGGCGCAGGCGCACGGCTTCACCGTCGACTGGCGCGAGCGGGGGTGGGGCTCCGACCACTACCGGGCCCACTCCCGGATGATGCCCGTCGACGGCATCGAGCAGCTCGCCTCCGGCGACGGCGTCCTGCTCGGGGCGGTGGGCGCCCCGGACATCCCCGACGACGTCACCCTGTGGGGCCTGCTGATCCCCATCCGCCGCGAGTTCCACCAGTACGTCAACCTCCGGCCGATCCGGATCCTCCCGGGCGTGACCTCGCCCCTGCGCGGGCTCGACGAGCTGGACCTCGTCGTCGTCCGCGAGAACATCGAGGGCGAGTACTCCGAGGTCGGCGGCCGGCTCTACCGCGGCCGGCCCGAGGAGATGGCCGTCCAGGAGTCCGTGTTCACCCGCGCCGGCGTCACCCGGATCGCCCGCTACGCCGCCGAGCTGGCCCAGCGCCGCACGGGCCGGCTGGTCTCGGCCACGAAGTCCAACGGCATCATCCACACCATGCCGTTCTGGGACGAGGTCGTGGAGGCCACGGTCGCCGAGTACCCGGGCGTGACGGTCGAGAAGGTCCTCATCGACGCGCTGGCCGCCCGGATGGTCCTCAAGCCGCGGAGCGTCGACGTGATCGTCGCCTCCAACCTCTTCGGCGACATCCTCTCCGACCTCGCCGCCGGGGCGGCCGGCTCGATCGGTGTCGCCCCCAGCGCGAACCTGAACCCGGAGAAGACCCACCCGTCCATGTTCGAGCCGGTGCACGGCTCCGCCCCCGACATCGCCGGACAGGGCATCGCCAACCCCGTGGGCACGATGTGGGCGGCCGCCATGATGCTGGACCACCTCGGGGAGACCGGGGCGGCCCGGCACCTGGAGTCCGCCTTCGAGCAGACCATGGCCGGCGGCACCCTGACCGGGGACCTCGGCGGGACGGCGAGCACGGAGCAGTTCACGCAGGCCGTGCTGGCCCGGTGCACCGACGCCCCCTGACGCAGGAGGTGGCACGACAGGGGGGCCCGTGGACACCCACGGGCCCCCCTGTGCCGGGACGAGGACGGGCTAGATCACCAGGCCCAGGGCGAAGGGCCCGATGAGCACGGTGAAGATCGTGATCAGGATGACGCCCACGATGTTGAGGACGATGCCGCCGCGCACCATCTCGGCGATCTTGACCTGGCCGGTGGCGAAGACGATGGCGTTGGGCGGGGTGCCCACGGGGAGCATGAACGCGCACGTGGCCGCCAGCGCCGCCGGGATGAGCAGCGTCATGGGGTCCACCCCGATGCCGACGGCGACGCCGCCCAGGATCGGGATGAACGTGGCCGCCGTGGCGGTGTTGGACGTGATCTCGGTCAGGAGCAGGACGATCGTGACCACCGCCGCGAGCAGCAGGACGATCGGCAGCGCGCCGAGCCCGGAGACCTGCGCGCCGAACCAGGCGTCCAGGCCCGTGCCGGCCACGGCGGCGGCCAGCGACAGACCGCCGCCGAAGAGCAGGAGCACGCCCCACGGGAGGCCCTCCTCGGCGTCCTTCCACTCCAGGGTCATGTTGCCCTGCTTGTCCCCGGGGAGCAGGAAGAGCAGCACGCCGGCGCCGATGGCGACCACCGTGTCGTCGAAGAGGTCCAGCCAGGGCAGCTGCTCGCCGATGGTGCCGATGCCGGACAGCAGCCCCGGGACGATCCAAAAGAACGCGGCGATGACGAACACGACGAGGACGGTCTTCTCGCCCTTGCTCATGGGCCCCAGGGCGGCGATCTCCTCGTTGATCAGCTCCTTGCCGCCGGGCACCTCCGCCAGGTTGAAGCGGAAGATGACGCGGGTGATGAGCAGCCAGGCGAGACCGATGAAGACCACCACGATCGGCACGCCGAGCATCATCCACTGCGCGAAGCCCACGGTCCGGTCCAGCTCGTCGCTGATGTAGCCGGCCACGATGGCGTTGGGCGGGGACCCCAGCAGGGTGCCGAGGCCCCCGATGGTGGCGGCCCAGGCGATCGCCAGGACCAGGGCCACGCCGAACAGGCGCACGTCGCGGTCGTCGATGACGTCGCTGATGGCCTTGCCGCCGCGGATGTCCTCGCCCATGGCCTCGGTCTCGGCCCGGGTGCCGGCGTTGCGGCTGTTCTCGACCACCAGGGTCAGCACGGACAGCCCGATCGGCAGCATCATCAGCGTGGTCGCGGTGTTGGAGACCCACATGGAGAGGAAGGCTGTGGAGATCATCAGGCCGAGGATGATCTGCCGCGGGTGGGTGCCCACCCGGCGCAGGGTCAGCAGCGCGATCCGGCGGTGCAGGTTCCACTTCTGCATGGCGATCGCGATCAGGAAGCCGCCGAGGAACAGGAACACGATCGGGTTGGCGTAGGGTGCGGTCGTCTCGGCCACGGTGAGCGCCGTGAGCACCGGGAAGAGCACGATGGGCAGCAGCGAGGTGATGGACAGCGGCACCGCCTCGGTCATCCACCAGACCGCCATCAGCGTGGCGACCGCACCCACCACCCGGGCGTCGGCCGAGACGTCCGCGCCGCCGAGCAGGAACCAGACCAGGAAGGCCAGCAGCAGGCCGAGGCCGCGGAAGAGCCAGGTCTTCGCCGCCGGGCGGGCAGGTTCGCGGTCGTCGGGCTCGTAGTCGAACTCGCCCTGTTCGGGGACGATCTTTCCGGGGCGCTCGCTCATGTGATCCACCTCATGGTCTCGGGGGCGTGCCCGAAAGGTAGCAGTCACGTCACCGGGCGGCAAGGCGCGCCGCGCCGGGTCATCCGGGGTCCGGGGCGTCCCTGCTCCGGCGCGGGAAACGGTTGCGCAGGTTCTCCTGCGCCACCGCGGAGAGGTTCTCGATCGGCAGCCCTGCCGGGCAGACCTCCACGCAGTCGCCGAGCAGGGAGCAGGGCCCGAACTGCTCCTCGGAGGCGTCGATCACCCGGGCGGAACGCTCGCGGCGCTCGGCGTCGTCCTTGGCCAGCGGCGGCAGCTCCCGCAGCATCGTGCCCACGAACAGCTGGCCGGACCCGTTGGGGCAGGACGCCACGCACGCCCCGCAGCTGATGCAGCCGCCGTTGGCCAGGGCCTTCATCGCCACCGGGAACTTGCCCGCCTTCGCCACGAGGCGCAGCGCCTTCTTGTCCACGGAGAGGTCCCGCTTGACCGGGAAGGACGCCGCCCGCAGCGGCTCGATGCGCACGCGGTCCCCGTCCCGGTAGGCCCCCAGGTGCTGCATGCAGCTCGCGGCGTTGCGCTCGGGGCCGTGCGCCACGCCGTCGACCGTCACCCCGCACTTGCCGCAGACCCCTTCGCGGCAGCCGTCGTCGAAGACCACCGGGTCCTCGCCGGCGGCCTCCAGCTGCGCGTTGATCCGGTCGAGCAGCTCGAGCACGGTCATGTCCGGGCTCGCGTCCGGGACGTCGTAGGCCGTGAAGTCCCCGGGCTCCTCCGGGGAGGGCTGGCGCCACACGTCCACGGTCAGGGAGAAGGTGCTCACTCGCTCGGGTCCTTGTCGTCTCGAAGAAAGTCGTCTCGAAGAAGGTCGTCCTGCAGGACGTCGTCCCGCAGCAGGGCGTCCCGCGGGAGGTCGTCCCGCAGGCGGGGAAGGGCGGCCACGGGGCTCAGCGCACCGCGCGGGTCAGCACGGCCACCGGGATCGTGGTGTTGCCGGCGGCCACCGCGGCGCCGAACGCGTTCGCGGCGATCTGCAGCCGCCGCTGGAAGCGCCGGTCACCGCCCACGCCCACGTCATTGGCGATCTCCGGGATGCCGTGCACCAGGTGGGCGGCCAGCGCCGCCATGGACAGGGCGTAGGCGGCGGCCACCGGCGGGCGGGAGAGGCTGGCCACGAGGTTGGCGTGGGCGCTGCCGTGCTCGAAGCCCCGGGCCGCGGCGGGCCGGGCGCCCAGGGTCAGGTCGAGCACGTGGAAGAGGGTGAACAGCCCGAGCACGCCGCCCGTGCTGCGCATCGAGCGCTTCGCCACCGTCCACGGGGAGCGACGACGGCCCCGCGGACGCCGGCCGGTGCGCGGCAGCAGCGTCCCGTTCGCCGCCCAGGACCGCGCGGTGAGCACCGCGGCGGCGCCCGTGTGGACCACGAGGCCGGCTGCGAGCACGCCGCGGGCCGCCCAGAGCACCGTGCCGCGCGGCAGCACGGGGGCGCCCGCCGTGCGGAGGAGCTCGGCGTAGGCGTCGAACTTCTGCGCGCCCTGGTAGACCTTCAGGTTCCCCAGCATGTGCACCAGCACGTAGCCCGAGAACAGGGCGCCGGAGGCGGCCATCGCGAGCTTGAGGTCGGTGTTCGGCAGGGCGGGCAGCAGCCCGTCCGGCGCGGAGCGGGCCGTGCCTGCGGGGCGGGGGGAGTCGTTCACGGCATTCATCCTAGGGGCGGTGCGGGCTGAGACGTCACAAGTCTCAACGTCCTTGCGGAGGGGGTCGCGGACCGTCACGGAGCCGCGCCGAGGGGTCGTTTCCCGCCTCCGCGCCCGCCTCCGCGCCGGCGCGAGGGGTCGTTTTCCGCCGGTGCGAGCAGCTCATTCCGACCGAAAGCAACCCCCCGCGGCCGGAGGAGCGCCGGAAGCGACCCCTCGCGGCGGGGGCTAGCGCCGTGCGGCCAGGACGTCGGCGATGCGCTCGAGGGACTCCTCGTTCTGCAGCGAGGACCGGTCGCCGAGCGGGGCGCCCTCCCACAGCTGCGCGAGCAGCCGCCGGGTGATCTTCCCGGACCGGGTCTTCGGCAGGTCCGGGACCGCCACGACCGCCCGCGGCTTGGCGATCGGCCCGATCTCGTGCGCCACGTGCTCGCGCAGGGCCGCGGTCAGCTCCTCCGCCGGGACCCGGGCGGCCTCGGGGGTCAGCACCACGTAGGCGAGCACCGCGTGCCCGGTCAGCTCGTCGCGCACCGGCGCGGCACCGGCCTCCACCACCCACGGGTGGGTGACGAGCGCCGACTCGATCTCGATGGTGGACAGCCGGTGCCCGGAGACGTTGATGACGTCGTCGACCCGCCCCAGGATGTAGATGTCCCCCTCCTCGTCGTAGCGGGCGCCGTCCCCGGCCAGGAACCAGCCCTGCTCCGCGTATGCCTCCCAGTAGGAGGACAGGTAGCGCTGCGGGTCGCCCCACACGGTGCGGGCCATCGAGGGACCGGTCCGGTCCACCACCACGAAGCCCTGCACCCCGGGCGGGACCGTCTCCCCGGCCTCGTCGACCACGCGGGTGGAGATCCCCGGGACCGCCCGGGTCGCGCAGCCGGGCTTGAGCGCGGTGCGCGGGGCTCCGTCGTCGAACGTCCCCGGGGGCGCGAACTGGGGGTCGTGCGGCCTTGGGGACATCACGGTGGCGCCGGTCTCGGACTGCCACCACGTGTCCACGAACGGCACCTCGTCCCTGCCCAGCTGCGCGCGCAGCCAGCGCCAGGCCTCGGGGTTGATCGACTCGCCCACGGAGCCGAGCAGCCGGATCGAGTTGAGGTTGTAGAGCGGCGGGACGCCCTTCGGGAACGCGCCCATCAGGGAGCGGATCAGCGTGGGCGCCGTGTAGTAGGCGGTGACCCCGTAGCGCTCGACCACCTCGAAGTGCCGGCCCCAGTGCGGGGTGTTCGGGGTGCCCTCGTAGATCACCTCGGACACGCCGTTGACCAGCGGCCCGTAGATCTCGTAGGTGTGCGCGGTGACCCACGCGAGGTCCGCGGTGCACCAGTGGACCGTCGAGTCCACCTTCGCGGGGTCGTTGACGGTGGCCAGCTCGTCCGGGCGCAGCACGCCGTCCTCGTCCTCGACGTCGGGCAGCAGGTCGAACAGCAGCGCGTGGGTGTAGGCGGTCTGCACGAGATAGCCGCCCATCGTGTGCACCAGGCCCTTGGGCCGTCCGGTGGTCCCGGAGGTGTAGATGATGAACAGCGGCGTCTCGGCGTCGAACGCCTCGGGCACGTGCACGTCGGACTGGTCGGCGACCAGCTCGTGCCACCACACGTCCCGCCCGCGCGTCCACGGGACCGCGTCCTCCTCCTTGGAGTGCGTCCCCCGGGTGCCCCGCGGCAGGTCCGTGCGCCCGGGCCGGGAGGTGCGGCGCACGACGACGACGTGCTCGACCGCGTTGTCACCGCTGCAGGCCTCGTCGGCCACGGCCTTCACGGGCACCACGGCGCCGCGCCGGTGCTGCCCGTCCGTGGTCACGAGGACCTTGGCGCCGGTGTCCTCGACGCGGAAGCGCAGCGCCTCGGCGGAGAACCCGCCGAAGACCAGGGAGTGCACCGCGCCGATGCGGGCGCAGGCCAGCGTGATGATGACGGTCTCCGGGATGACGGGGAGGTAGATCACCACCCGGTCGCCCTGCTCCACGCCCAGGGCGAGCAGGGCGTTGGCGGCGCGGGAGACCTCCCGCTGCAGGTCGGCGTAGGTGTAGACCAGCCGGTCCCCGGGCTCCCCCTCGAAGTACAGGGCCACGTGGGCGCCGCGGCCGGCCTCGACGTGGCGGTCCACGCAGTTGTGGGCCACGTTGAGCCTGCCGCCCTCGAACCACGCGATCTCCGGGACCGACCAGGTGGGGCCGCCCTGCTCGTCCGTCCCGAGCCGCCGCGGGGCCTCGAAGCGGTGCGCGGTGGTCCACGGCCGCGCCCAGTCGAGGCGCGACGCCTGCGCCTCCCAGAAGGCGATCCGGGCCTCGTCCGAGACCAGGGCGGGATTGGGGATGGGGGAGGAGGGGTCGCTCCAGCTGAAGCTCACGGTGCTGCTGTCCTTTCCGGCCGGCACGGACGACGGTTCCACTGTGCCAGGCGCACGTGTCAGGCCCATTTCTTGGCGGCCCACTTCTCGAAGACTCCCAGCAGCGCGTCCGTCGCCTTGCCGAGCACCGCGAGCAGCACGATGGCGAGGAGCAGGCGGTCGGTGCGGCCGTTGTTCTGCGAGTCGGTGAGCAGCCAGCCCAGGCCCATGGAGGCGCCCAGCAGCTCGGCGGCCACGAGGAACAGCCACGCCTGGGCCAGGGCCAGGCGCAGCCCCGAGATGACCGACGGCATGACGGCCGGCAGCTGCACCGTGGTGAGCAGGCGCAGCCCGTGCAGCCCGAACGCCCGCGCCGCCTCGATGAGGTTGCGGTCCACGTGCTGCAGGGCCGCGGAGACGGTGGTGTAGACCGGGAAGAACGCGCCGATGGCCACCAGCGTGACCTTGGAGTCCTCGCCGAGGCCGATCCACAGCAGCAGCAGCGGCACCCACGCCAGGGACGGCACCGCGCGGAACGCCCCGATCGTGGGGCCCACCAGTGTGGAGCCCCAGCGGGAGAGGCCGATGAAGGACCCGGCCACGAGGCCGAGCCCGGCGCCGATCAGGAAGCCGATCAGCACGCGCTGGGTCGAGATGCCCACGTGGGTCCACAGGTCCCCGCCGGCCAGCAGGCCGATCCCGGCCTCGAGCACCGCGAGCGGGGCCGGCAGCTGCACGGCGCTGAAGACGCCGGCGGTGGACAGCACGTGCCACAGCACCAGCAGCGCGGCGGGCAGCAGCAGGCCCAGCCCGGTGCGCAGCAGCGGCCGCCGCCGGGGGGCCGCGGCGGGGGCGTCCTCGAGACGCTGCGCCTCCTCGGCGGGGGCCAGGGGCTGCGTCACTGCCCGGCCCCGACCAGCTCGGCCGCGCGGGAGGCGTCGGCGTTCTCGGCGTAGGAGCTCTCCACGATGCTCCCGAGCGCCTCGTCGATCTGCTCCTGGCCGGCCACGTCGTCGGACTCCACGAAGATCGGCCCGACCTTCTCGAGGACCGCCAGCTGCTCGTCGCCCGGCACGTGGTCGATGTCCAGGTTGGTGCGCTCGAGCACCTTCTCGGCCACGGACAGCTCGATCCCGGCCGCCTCGGCGAGCAGCTGCGCGGTCTCCTCCGTGTTCTCCTGCGCCCACTGCCGGGCGTAGGCGTAGACGTCCACCACGGTCTGGGCGGCCTCGGGCTGCTCCTCGAGGAAGCTCTCGTGGGCGTTGAGGAAGCCGTAGGTGTTGAAGTCGACGTTGCGGTAGAACAGCTCCGCGCCGTTCTCCTCCGCGGCGGCCATGATCGGGTCGAGCCCGGACCAGGCGTCCACCTGGCCGTTCTCCAGGGCGGCGCGGCCGTCGGCGTGCTGCAGGTTCTGGATCGTGACGTCCCCGGCGTCCACCCCGGCCTCGTCGAGGGCCTGGAGCAGGAAGAAGTACGGGTCGGTGCCCTTGGTCGCGGCCACGGTGCGGCCCTCGAGGTCCGCGACCTCCTGCACCTCGCTGCCGGCGGTGGTGACCAGGGCGGACCACTCCGGCTGCGAGTAGAGGTCGATCACCCGGATCGGGGTGCCGTTGCTGCGGGCCAGCAGCGCCGCGGAGCCCGCGGTGGAGCCGATGTCCACCGCCTCCGCACGCAGCGCCTCGTTGGCCTTGTTCGACCCGGCGGACTGCACCCACTCCACCTCGATGCCCTCCTCGGCGAACGCGGTTTCGAGCCAGCCCTTCTCCTTGATCACCACGGAGAGCGGGTTGTAGGTGGCCCAGTCCACGCGGACGGTGCCGTCCCCGGCGGCCTCCGCGGGCGGCTCACCGGAGCCCTCACCGGCCATGCACCCGGTCAGGCCGAGGGCCAGGACGGCGGCGAGTGCGGGGACGGTGCGGACGGAGCGCTGGGGCAGGGGCATGGCGGAGCCTTTCGTGGTGGACGGACGGTGCCGGGCGGCGCGGGCGGGTGCCGCCGCTGGTCCGGGGAGGGGAGTCGGGGTGGGGGCGGGCCGCGTCAGCGGGTCGCGGGGTGGTGGGTGTCGACGCCGAGGTGGCCGAGGAGCTGCACGCGCAGCTCGGCGAGGACCTCGGAGGCCCGGTCCCGGGGGCGCTCGCCGGGGACGGCGAGGATCGTGCTGATCGAGGCCGGGGCGGTGGGCCCGGTCCGGCCCAGGACCACGATCCGGTCCGCGAGCTGCAGCGCCTCGTCGACGTCGTGGGTGACGAGCAGGACGGTGGTGGGCTGGGCCGCGTGGATCGTGAGCAGCAGGTCCTGCATCTGCAGGCGGGTCAGGGCGTCGAGCGCGCCGAAGGGCTCGTCGAGCAGCAGGACCCCGGGATTGCGGGCCAGGGCCCGGGCCAGGGACGCGCGCTGGGCCATGCCGCCGGAGACCGCGCGGGGACGGTGGCCGGCGTGCGCGGTGAGCCCCACCAGGCGCAGCAGGTCGTCGATCACGGCGTCCCCCTCGTCCCGGGGGAGTCCGCGGGGCAGGCCCAGGCGGACGTTCTCGCGCACCGAGCGCCACGGCAGCAGGCGGGGCTCCTGGAAGGCGACCGCGCAGCGCGGGTCGATGCCGGACACGGGGGTGCCGTCGATGAGCACCCGTCCGGCCGAGGCGGTGTCGAGCCCCGCGGCGGCCCGCAGCAGCGTGGACTTGCCGCACCCCGAGGGCCCCAGGACCGCCAGGACCTCGCCGGGCCGGGCCGTGACGTCGACGTCCTGCAGGACGTGGTGGGTCTCGCGGCCGGACGGGAAGGCCTTGCCGACGTGCTCGAAGGCCACGGAGAAGGCGCGCTTCGCGGTGCCCGGTGCGGTGGCCGGCGCAGAGCCCAGCAGGGAAGTGCTCATGATCAACTCCATCGGTCCTGGCATTAGCACCTCGCACGGAGGATCAGACGGATCCGTGCCGGTTGCTGCGACGTCGACGAGCCAGGTCTCTCAGCCGCTCCGGATGGTTACACCACCAATTGAACGTCCTCGGCGTGTTCCCTGGCAAATCCGTCGCATCCGTGGTGATCGCGACACATCGCTGGCACGGGAGCCCTCCGTGCCCCACCATGGACCCATGACGAGCCGCAGAAGCCCGGCCCGGGCGGACCTGGTATGCGACGCCTGCGCGGCGTTCGGCGCGGTCCTCGACGGGCTCGGCGACGACGACTCCTGGGCCGCCACTGGCTGCCCGGGGTGGTCGGTCCGGGACCTCACCCACCACTGCGCGATGGACGCCCTGCGGGGGCTGGTCGCGCTGCACACGCCCACCACCGCCCGCCCCGACCGGGACGCCGCGACCTACTGGACCGACTGGGGCGGCGATCCCGCGGGGGCCGCCGAGGCCCGGCGCCACACCCGCGTGGCCGCGTCCATGGTCCTGGACTGGGAGCCGGTGCGCGCCCTCCACCGCGAGACCACCCGGGCGCTCGTGCACGCCGCGCAGCACTGCGGCGACGGCGCGGTCCGCACCCAGGGGCACGTGCTGCGCGTCGAGGACCTGCTGAGCACCCTCGCGGTGGAGGCCACGGTCCACCACCTGGACCTGATCCAGCACCTGGACGGCTCCCCGGGTCCCGCCGTGGACGGGCTCGCCGAGGTCCGCCGGGTCCTCACCGACCTGTGGGAGCGGGAACCGCTCGAGCACTGGAGCGACGAGCACTTCGCCCGCGTGGGCACCGGCCGGGCGGAGCTGACCGCCCAGGAGCGTGCGGAGCTGGGCGCGCACGCGGACCTCCTGCCGCTCTTCTCCTGACCCTCCCCCTCCGCGAGGTCGCCGACACGTGCAATCCCGCGGAGGAAGAAGGAGGGGGAACGGGTTCCGTGCCAGGCTGGGGGCATGAGCCGCAACGACCCCGCCGTCATCGACCGCCTCATGACACGGCCCGGCCGGTGGGCCGTGGTGGGGCTGACCGGCAACACGGCCCGTCCGGCGCACTCGGTGGCGAAGCGGATCCGGGACGACCTCGGCATGACGATCGTCCCGGTCAACCCGAAGGGCGAGCCGGTGCACGGCGAGCCCGGCCACCGCACGCTCGCCGAGGTCCCGGGGCCGATCGACGTGGTGGACTGCTTCGTGAACTCCCGCCGCGTCGGCGCGGTGGTGGACCAGGCCATCGCCGTGGGCGCCGCCGCGGTGTGGCTGCAGCTGGGCGTCGTCGACGAGGACGCCGCCGCCCGGGCGGAGCGGGCCGGCCTCGACGTGGTCATGGACACCTGCCCCCTGATCGAGCTCCGGTCCCTGCTCCGGCGGGGCTGGACCCTGGACCCGGGCCGGACCCCGCCGCTCGCCCCGCCCGGCTGAACGACCCGGCTGAGCGACCCGGCGGAGCCGCCCGAACCGGGTGGGCGCAGGCCCGATGCGGGCCGGGACCGTCCCCGTGCGGCGGGACCGCACAGGGGTTGCACCCGGTCAGGGGCCACCCGCTAAGCTGTCCCCCGACGACGATGACGAGTCCCGACACGAAGCTCTGGCTGGTCGGGCGGCAACCCTCTCCCGTAGCGGGGTGCCCCAGATGAACATCGGGCCGCGGTGCACGTGCTCCGCGGCAAGTACGGCGCCCACCAGTGCGTCGGACCCGCGGGCAGGTCTCCACGACGCACGGGCGCGGGTCGGCATCGACCCGGGAGGAACACCCCATGAGCAAGCGCATCGCCCTGAACGCCTTCGACATGACCTGCGTGGGCCACCAGGCCCCCGGTCTGTGGAAGCACCCCCGCTCCCGGGCGGACGAGTACAACACGATCGAGTACTGGACGGACGTCGCCCAGGTCCTGGAGAAGGGGCTCTTCGACGCGCTGTTCCTCGCGGACGTCGTCGGGTACTACGACGTCTACCAGAACTCCGCGGCCCCGGTGATCCGGGACGCCACCCAGATCCCGGTCAACGACCCCTTCATGCAGATCTCCGCGATGGCGGCCGTGACGAAGCACCTCGGCTTCGGCGTGACGAGCGCGATCACCTACGAGCAGCCGTACCCACTCGCCCGGAAGTTCGCGACCCTCGACCACCTCACGAAGGGCCGGATGGGCTTCAACGTGGTGACGTCCTACCTGAAGTCGGCCGCCGAGAACCACGGGCTGACGGAGCAGATCTCCCACGACGAGCGCTACGAGATCGCCGAGGAGTTCATGGAGGTCTGCTACAAGCTCTGGGAGGGCTCCTGGGAGGACGGCGCGGTCCGGCGCGACCGGGTCAACGGGGTCTTCGCCGACCCGGCGCTCGTCCACCCGATCCAGCACCACGGCAGGTACTTCGACGTCCCCGGCATCGGGCTGACCGAGCCGTCCCCGCAGCGCACGCCGCTGATCTTCCAGGCCGGGGCCTCCTCCCGCGGGCGGGCGTTCGCCGGCCGCCACGCGGAGGCGGTGTTCGTGGGCGGCATCCGCCCGGACCTGACCCGGGTGGTGACCGACAAGCTGCGCGACGAGGCGGAGGCCGGCGGGCGGAACCGGGACGACCTCAAGATCTTCGCCATGCTGCACGTGATCGTCGACGAGACCGACGCGAAGGCCGAGCAGAAGCGCCGCGACTACGAGCGGTACGCGGACACCGACGGCGCGCTGGGCCTCGTGGGCGGCTGGTCCGGGCTGGACCTGGGCCGCTACGACGAGAACGACGTCCTGGAGTACATCAAGACCGACTCGATCCAGTCCTTCCTGACCCCCTTCACCACGGCCGACCCGCACAAGAAGTGGACGATCAAGGAGGTCGCCAAGCACATCTCGATGGGCGGCATGGGCGTGCCGATCGTCGGGTCCCCGCAGACCGTGGCCGACGAGCTCGAGCGGTGGATCGACGAGGGCGGGCTGGACGGCATCAACCTCGCCTACCACGTGTCCCCGGGCTCGTTCGAGGACTTCGTGGAGTGGGTCGTGCCGGAGCTGCAGAAGCGCGGCCGCTACCGCACCGGCTACGAGGGCACCACGCTGCGCGAGAACCTCTACGGCAAGGGGCAGACCAAGGTGCTCGGCACCCACCCCGCCGCCGCGTTCCGGGGCGCCTACGCGGGCAGGCCCTCCGCCGCGGACACCCCCGCCCGCCAGCTGGCCCTCTGACCCCCGTCCCCTGACCCCGCGGCTCCGCCGGGAGCACGGGGCAGGGCACGGACGAGGGGCCCCCGCGTGCGGGGGCCCCTCGTCCGTGCCGGGTCAGGACGCCGGTGCGGCGCTCCAGCGCAGCAGGGCCGCGACGTCCGTGCCGTGGGGCAGCGCCCCCGGCGGCACGAAGACGGGGCGGCCGTCGGTCAGCACCGCGGCGCGCACCAGCGCGGCGTCGGCGGAGACCCGGCCCAGCACGCCGGCGCCCACGGCCTCCGACTCCTCCAGGGCGATCCACGGCTCGGCGTCCAGGGCGATGAGCTGCTGCTCCGTGTCCAGGTGGGTGTCGTCGATCAGCAGCGTCTCCGCCTGGGCCTGCTGCAGGGCGGAGACCACGGGCGCCATCCCCGAGACGGCGGTGGGGTCCGCGCGTCCCTGCTGCTCGGCGAGCCGCTCGAGCAGCGCCTGCTGGCGGTGCGCCACGACCTCCGCCACGCGCTCCTCGACCTGGTGGTCGAAGTCGGCGGACTTGCTGCCCTCCGCCCGGGTGTTGGCGTCCACGACGCTCAGCATCCCTCGGCTCGCCTTGGACAGCTGCTCCTCGACCAGGCCCCGGGCCCGCAGGTCCCCGGCCAGGACGACGAGCTGGGCCCCGCTCTCGGCCACGACCTTGTCGATCTGCTCGGCCACCTGCTCGGTGTTGCGCCGCCACACGTCCTCCGTGTGCCGCTGCCAGCGCCCCTGCGACCAGCCGCCCCCGGGGAACTTCTTCAGGTGCTCGGTCTCGCCCTCGATCTGCTGCTCGTCCGCGGCCCGGACGCGGCTGGCGTGCTGGAGGCAGATCTCGCCGCCGTCCCGGCCCACCTCGGCGACCACGTACGGGAAGTCGTCCGGGCGGTGCCGGAACAGGGGAGTGAGATCGGGGACGTCCTCCACCTGGACGACACCGCTGCCGGCCCGGGGCCCGGGGAGGACCTCGTCGATCTCCACGGTGCCTCCGCGCACCAGCAGGTACCGGCACACCGGGTCCGGCACGCCCTCGGCCGGGCGCACGGCGGCCTCCACCGCGGCGAGGTCGGCCTTGCTCGCACCCTGGCGCTCCAGCTCTCGGCAGATGTTCTCCGGAAGCACGTCGATGGCGTGCAGCGAGTCGACGGTGCCGGTGCTGATGTCCGTGTACACGGTGCACCAGGGGCCCTTGCTCTTGAACAGTTCGGCGTAGCGGTGGAATCGGCTCGTCATGATCGACAACTCCTGCTGTTGAGCGGTGCTTCCTGTGGTGCAGACCACGTTATCCGACCACCAGGGGGCTGGGAACAGACGACCCGACGAGTAGGGTCGGAGGCACACGACCGGCCCCACGGCCGGTGGTCCCGCAGGTCCCACGACGCAGGAGGCAGTCATGAGCGACGTACCCGAGTACGACGAGGCCGACCGGCTCGAGCAGTCGATCGACGCCGATCAGCAGGATCTCGACGACCAGGACGAGGAGGCTCCGGTGCACGCGCCCGACCGCTCGGAGGCGTCCTCCCTCGAGGCGAACCCCGACGACCTCGTGGAGCAGGACCAGGAGGTCGTCCTCGACGAGCCGCAGGAGGTCTCCACGCTCGAGGAGGAGTGAGCCGCGCACCGCGCGGGGGCACGGACCCCGCGCGGTGCGTCACACCGCGGACCAGCCGCCGTCCGAGGGCATGATCACGCCGTTGACGTTGGAGGCGTCGTCGCTCGCGAGGAAGGCGATGACGGCGGCGACCTGCTCTGCCGTGGCCGTGGCACCGGGGGCGACCGCGTTGGTGCGGATGCCGTCCGCGGCGTGCGTGAGGGCGGTGCTCTTCGTCAGCCCGGCCACGGCGTGCTCGGAGGCGGTGTAGGCCGCGCCCGCGGCGGAGCCGCGCAGGGCCGCCTCGGAGGCCACGTTGACGATCGCGTCCCGTCCGGAGGCCCGGAGCAGCGGGATCGCCGCGCGGGCCACGGCGCCGCCCTCTTCATGGTGGTGCGGAACGGGCCCGGAAAAACTTCCCGGAAAAAAATGTGACCTGCTGCATCCACGGATGGGTCCACGGCGGTAGTACGGGTGCAAGGTCGATTCCGCTTCCGCCAGGGAGCCCGTTCAAGGAGCAGTTACCATGCGCAAGACCCTTTCCGCCGCAGCAGTCCTCGGCCTCGGTGCCGGTGCCCTCAGCATGAGCCCGGCGTTCGCCGCCGAGCACGCCGAGCTCTCCGTGCTCCACGGCGTCCCCGACACCGTCGTGGACGTCTACGTCAACGGTGAACTCACCCTCGACGACTTCGAGCCGGGCACCCTGGCCGGCCCGCTGGAGCTGCCCGCCGGCAGCTACGACCTGGCCATCACGGCCCCCGACGCCGCCGACGCCTCGGAGCCGATCATCGGTCCCGTCACCGCCGACCTGCAGACCGGGATGAGCTACACGGCCGCGGCCCACCTCGACGCCGAGGGCAACCCCACGGCCGCGCTGTTCACCAACGACATGTCCGAGATCGAGGCCGGAAAGTCGCACCTGACCGTCCGGCACGTGGCCGCGGCCCCGGCCGTGGACGTCCTCGCGGGCGACCAGGCGATCATCACCGGGCTCGAGAACCCGAACGAGGAGACCCTCCCGGTCGACGCCGGCACGGTCTCGGCGTCCGTGGCCGCCGCGGGCACCACCGAGCCCGTCATCGGCCCCGCCGATCTCGAGCTCGCCGAGGGCACCCACAACATCGTGTACGCGTGGGGCTCCCTCGAGGCCGGGAACCTGGACCTCGCCGTCCAGACCCTGGAGGGCATGGAGCAGGCGCCCGAGGCCGTGCCGGGCGGCCGGTCCGGCCTCGCGGCCCAGGAGCAGCGCACGATGCTGACCGCCGGCCTCGCGGCCGCCGGTGCGCTCGGGCTGATCGGCGCGGCGTACGGTGCCCGCCGGGTGCTCGCGGGGAACCGCCGGTAGTGAGCGGTCCTGACAGGCACGGTCCGGGTGCGCGGCAGGCTGCGGCCCACCGCGCGCCCGGACCGACAACTCCCGGCACCCGTCGTCGTCGTCTGGCGGCGGTGGGTGCCGGGGCGGTCGCCTCGGTGTCCCTGCTCGCGGCAGCGGCCGTCACCGCTCTCCCGGAGAGCGGGGCCGTGCCGCCCGCGAACTCCCTGGCGGCGGGACCGTACCAGGGCGAGGAGGCGGTGCCGGCAATTGCCGGCCTCGACCGTCCGGTCTCCGCGGAGGCCCCGGCGCAGTCCGCCGCGGCACCCGCGGAGATCCCGGTCGCTCCCGCCACCCAGGCGCCCGCCGAGAAGGTACCCGCCCCCGTGCGGGTGGTCGTGGACGGCTCCCCGATCGACATGCCGGTGGTCCCGGTGGGGGTCGAGGACAACGGGGCCATGACCATCCCGGACAACCACGTGGAGCTGGGCTGGTACCGGTACGGTCCGTCCCCCGGGGCGGACGAGGGCGCCGCGGTCGTCGCCGGCCACGTCGACACCCTCACCGAGGTCACGCCGATGGCGCAGCTCAAGGACGTGCCGGTCGGGGCGGAGGTCCGCGTGGAGCGCGCGGACGGGAGCGTCCAGCGCTACCGCACCGAGTCCGTCCAGCACGTGCACAAGAAGTCCCTCGCGGAGGCGGACCTGTTCCGCCGGACCGGCGAGCCGGTGCTCCACCTCGTGACGTGCGGCGGGGAGTGGCTCGAGGAGATCGGGGACTACGAGGACAACGTGGTGCTGCGGGCGGTCCCGGTGCCCTGAGCGGCGGAGGGAGGCGAGAGGCGCATGACCGGATGGCCGGTGTCCACTAGGCTGGGCACGACTCGTGCGCCCGGGCACCGCCCGGTCGCCCGCGACCACGACCTCCGCCCCACGAGGAGCCCTTCCACGATGCCGCCGCCGCCCCCGGACTGGGGACCCGAGCTCGACGCCGCGTTCGCCGCGGGGGACGAGCAGGCGCTGAGTGCCGCGTACCGGCACTGCGCCGGGGTCATCCGGGGTCTCGCCCTCCGGGCGCTGCGCGACGACGCGGGTGCCGACGACGTGGTGCAGGAGGTCTTCATCCGGGCGTGGAAGTACCGGTCCGGCTACCGCCCCGAGCACTCCTCGGCCCCCGCCTGGCTCATCGGGATCGCGCGCAACTGCATCGCCGACGCCGCGAGGACCGCCGGCCGCGAGGCGGAGCGGCGCCAGGCGGACGCGGTGCGCACCGACCGGAAGCCGCGGCACGAGGAGTCGGACCTGCTGGTGGACCGGCTCGTGGTGCGGGCGGAGGTCGAGCGGCTCGGGCCCCCGAAGTCGACGATCATGGCGCTGGCGTTCTACGAGGAGCTCACGCACCAGCAGATCGCACAGCACCTGGACCTGCCCCTCGGCACGGTCAAGAGTCATCTGAGGCGCGGCCTCACGAACCTACGAACACGATTGGGAGACGGTCATGGCACACCTGAGTGAGGAGTCGCTGACGCTCCTGGCTCTGGGTGAGGCCCTCGACCCCCAGAGCCGGGAGCACGTCGCCTCCTGCGCGGACTGCACGGCCGAGCTCGCGTCCCTGCAGCGCGTCGTGCACGCCGGCCGGGCCGAGGCGCCCGCCGTGACGGCGCCCGGCCCCGGGGTCTGGGCTGCGATCCACGCCGAGCTGGGCCTCTCCGACGAGGTCGCGGCGGATCCGCTCGCCGGCACCCGGGACGGCGCCCGCGGCGACACCGCCGCCGAGGACAGCGCCGGCACCGTCGGCGCCCCCACGGGCTCCGCGGCCGGCCCGCGGGGCGACGACGGCGCAGGGCGCG